>JBKKCM010000058.1:0-57422 GCA_046712755.1 Nitrosarchaeum sp.
CTGTAACTCGTGCAACGAGTCTTTTTTTAGCTTTAAGATTTACTACCAATTGTTCTCACTCTTGCATTGAATATTTTGAACTTGCTTTCTAGTGCCTTTACGAGAATCTCTTTTCTCTTTTTAGTGCCGACACCATGTCCAAATCTTACTCCATCTGTTTTTGGGTTTAGTTTTTCCAAGTCACTTAATGTATGAACTAGATTATCTGTATATCCTGAAGGATGTAATCCTTTTGCCTCTTTTGGTCCTCCATATCCTATTTTGACAAGTCCGGGACGACCTCTACTTTTCTGTTTTCTTTGATGATGATCAATTCCTTTTGGTTTTCTCCAATTTGTCTGTAGTCTAACATAACGCCAGCTTTCTGGTCTGATAAATTCTGGATTGTGTTCTTTAACTTCTTGTCTTTTAGCTAGCTTCTCTTTATTGATCGGCATTAGTTTGATTCTTGAAATTTTAAATAAATACGTTCCTAGATGAAAAAAAATCATCTGATAAGAAAGAGATAATAAGGAAAATTAAGGCGGATCGAAATATCTCATGATTAAGCCTGGGATTGTTATGATAATTGTTGATGGGGGTTACTTCCTCTGACCGAAGTAGCAGGTCCTATTAAAACTGACAAATTTTTATTGCAAATACAAGACTTTGGAATAAATCCCTCAAAAATAAATCGTAATTTGAGCGTAGATGATCTAGTCAAAGCTGCTGTCACTCGAAACGAAGGAGTGATAAATTCAACTGGTTCTCTTTCTGTAAATACTGGAAAATACACTGGAAGATCTCCTGATGACAGATTCATTGTGTACGATGATAAAACCCGTAACACAATTGATTGGGGAAAAATTAACCATCAATTTGCAAGTGACAAATTTGAAAAAATTCTTGAAAAAATGAAACATTTTGTAGATGGAAAAGATCTTTTTGTGTTTGATGGATTTGTAGGTGCAGACAAAGAAAATCGATTGTCTATTAGAGTAATCAATGATCATGTTTGGCAAAGTCTCTTTGCAAGACAAT
Source organism: Nitrosarchaeum sp. (assembly GCA_046712755.1). Lineage (GTDB taxonomy): Archaea > Thermoproteota > Nitrososphaeria > Nitrososphaerales > Nitrosopumilaceae > Nitrosarchaeum. Next base: position 1,021 of record JBKKCM010000058.1, read on the forward strand.
TATTCATAAGGCCATCAAAAGAAGAATTGGAGAATCATGAACCGGAATTCACTATAATGTGTATTAATGATTTTGAAGCAATACCTAAAGTTGATGGTACTGCATCCAATGTCTTCATATTGATTGATTTGACTAGAAAAATTGTTTTGATTGGCGGAACTCAATATGCAGGTGAGATGAAAAAATCCATGTTTAGTGTAATGAATTTTCTCTTACCTGATCGTGGTATATTCCCAATGCACTGTTCTGCAAATATTGGAAAAAGTGGTGATACTACTTTATTTTTTGGGTTATCTGGTACTGGAAAAACTACTCTCTCAGCTGATTCTAATAGAAGATTAATTGGAGACGATGAACATGGTTGGTCTGATAATGGAACATTCAACTTTGAAGGAGGATGTTATGCAAAATGTATCAATCTTAGCCAAGACGCAGAGCCTGAAATATGGAACGCAATAAAACCCGGGGCTGTACTAGAAAACGTTGTACTCAATGACAATATTCCTGATTATGACGATAACAGATTAACTGAAAATACCCGTGTCGCATACCCACTAGATTACATTCCAGGTGCAGTAATTCCTAGCGTAGGTGGACATCCAAAAATAATTGTATTTCTAACTGCAGACGCGTTGGGTGTTTTGCCCCCTATCTCTAGACTAACAAAAGAAGGTGCAATGTATCATTTTATGTCTGGTTACACTAGTAAACTAGCTGGAACTGAACGAGGAATCAAAGAACCAAAATCTGTATTTTCTGAATGTTTTGGTGCACCGTTTATGCCTAGACCAGCATCTGTTTATGCAAATCTACTTGGAGAAAAAATCAATGAACACAATACCATTGTTTATCTTGTTAATACAGGATGGTCTGGTGGGCCATATGGTATTGGTACAAGAATCAAGATAAAGTATAGTCGAGCAATGGTGACTGCTGCTCTTACTGGTGCTCTTGATACGATAAAGTATTGGCATGATGATTTATTCAATTTAGATATCCCAGCAGAGGTTCCAAATGTTCCATCTGAAATACTTGATCCAAAACATACTTGGTCAGATAAAGACTCCTACAAACTTTCTGCAAAAAAACTAGCTCAGATGTTTGTTGAGAATTTTAAGAAATTTCATAATGTTTCCCCTGAAATACTAAATGCAGGTCCTAAATCTTAATCTGTAGATGTTTTTCTTATTGCTAACACTCCAACAATTCCCACAATTATGACAATTCCTGAAACTATTGCTATTTGTTTTTCTGGAATATCTAATAATTCAAACTCAACCTGATCTTCATTTATTGAATTAACTTCAATAGTATTATATGCATCAAAAGTTTTTGCGTCCCCTTTGATTTTTGCATCAATCCAATATTCTACATTTTCATTTATTCTTATTGATGCATTTCTTTCTGGAGTCGCTGTGACTGTTTCTGTTTTTCCATCTTTACTGTTTATCACTGAAATTTTTACAAAATTCCATTGTTCTGGATGATAAATTGTAAAGCTAAGTTTATCGTCTTTTTGATTTACAGAAATTGAACCTTCAGTATAATGTATTAAAAAGGGAATTACATATTTTATCTCATCATGATTTACGATTATTTTTCCCTCATGTTCTCCATAATTTTGTCCAAGAATTTTTATTTTAATTAGTAAGTTATTTTCTTCTAAACTATGTGCAAATTGTATGAAATCTGGTCCTTCAAATTTTACTTCTAAATTTTCCAATGTTCCTTCTAGAAGTTTTAATTCTAATTGTTTTTGAGCAGTAGGATTGTCTGAAGATAGGTTAATCACAAAGTTTGGTGGCGTGATGATTAATTTTGCCTGAAAAGCCTTTGCAATATTTAGCCTACCAGAACCCGAATCATTCAATGAAAATTCTTGGCCATAGGCATCAGAAACAGGCTCAGTTGTAGTCAATAACAATGACTTGATTTCATGATTATGTATGCTAGGATATTTTTCAAGTAATAATGCAGCTGCTCCACTCACATGTGGTGCAGCAAAACTCGTACCGCTAGTGAAATTATACCCCCCATTGCTTTGTGTTGTATTGATATATGCACCTGGAGCTACAATGTCTGGTTTTATGTAAAATGATGAAACAGGTCCTCTTGAACTAAAATGTGCAACAAAATCTGGATTATAAAAAAGATGTAAACTAGCTTTATTTTCTTCTTGAAGTGACTCTTTGATTTCTAATCCTTCTTCTCTACCTATTGATACTACTGAAATTTGTGGTTTATAGTCCGATTCCACAAATTCATGTATTAATTCCCCTAGAAAAATCCCTGGTTCATTATTGTACACTATCAAAGCTTTTGCTCCTACAGTTGCTGCATTTTTTTCTTTTGTAGAAAAATACAAAAGATCTCCTTTGATGTCACTTCCTCTTTCTACAAGAAGAATTGAGTCTGTTGCGTTAATATCTTTAAGATCTTTTTCTTTTCCATATCCTCCAAAGATTATTTTACCAATAATTGGCTCATTTAATTTTGAAGATCCCACCATGGGAATTATTGTGTATGATTTTTCATTAACTTCTAATGTTGCAACCAAACTTGATGTCAAATTATTATACGTTGCACCAACTGTAACCGAACCGTAATTTCTTCCTGGACTACCAATTGTTTGAGGTATTGGACCATCATTTCCAGCAGCAACTACAACAAAGATTTCTTTTTCAAGCGCTCTATTTACAGCATGTTCAATACTTGTATTTGTTTTGTTTACGCCTAGACTGATATTGATTATATCTGCACCGTCTTCAATTGATCTGTCTATTGCTTTTATGATCAAGTCTGATGACACTGCTTCACCGTTCTCTGAAACCTTATATGCTAAAATTTTTGCTTTTGGAGCTACTCCTACTAATTGCCCATCAGCAGCAATTATTCCTGCAACTTGTGTTCCATGTCCATTTGTATCAAGTGGAGGCTCACCTTCCTGAATGAAATTATATCCTCCAATTACCTTTCCATCTGGTCCCCATCCAAAAAGATCTGGATGGTTAAAATCTACCCCGGTATCAATTACTGCAATTTTGATTCCATCTCCATCAATTCCCTCCAGTCTTGGAATGTCTCCTCCAATAAACGGGACACTTCTATCAAGATAAGTGTGAGAAATATCATTTGATTCAAAGAACTGTAAACTAATCAAAGATGCTAAAATAGTTACAATACATACAAAAACTATCAATAGTTTCATATTTTTACGATATTTTTAGCAAGTAAAAACCAATTGGCTAGTAAAGCAATAAATGGAATAAATGTTGAACCTTCTACATGGGAAAATACACACTTCCAAAAATACCATATGCTTATGATGCATTAGAACCTCACATTGATGCAAAAACAATGGAGATTCATCATACAAAACATCACCAAACATACACAGACAAACTTAATGCAGCACTAGAAAGTTGTCCAACAGAAATACAAAATAAAGACATCTTGGACATTTTGTCTAACATTAATCAAGTACCAGAAGGACAAAGAGGTGCCATTAATTTCAATGGTGGTGGATATGATAATCATCAGCTATTTTGGAACAACATGAAACCAAATGGAGGCGGAGAACCAGGAGGATCAATTGCAGATGCAATCAATAATTCCTTTGGAAGCTTTTCTGACTTCAAGGAGAAATTCTCATCCACAACTGCCGTAATTCAAGGCAGTGGTTGGGGATGGTTAGTATACAATCCTTCCTCTAAAAAGGTTGAGTACAAATCTATGCCAAACCAAACTAGTCCAAGAACTGAAGGATTAGTACCGTTGCTTGGCTGTGATGTTTGGGAACATGCATACTATCTGAAATATCAAAACAAAAGACCTGACTATATTGCATCTTGGTGGAATGTAGTTAATTGGGATGAAGTAGAAAACAGATTCTCCAAAGCAAAATAAAGTTCTAATCTTTATTTTTTTTATTATTCTATGAATGAATTTATAACCATCTCAAGATGGTTTGTTGTAAATGAGTGAAGAGCAGGCACAACAATTAATGCAACAAATGCAAATGCTTGAAACCTACTTTACTGATTTGTCGCAACGTGAAGGAACTCTTCTTAGCGTTTTACGAGAAGCTATATCTGCAATTGAATCGATAAAATCGCTTCGTCAGAAACCTAATTCTGATACTTTGGTACCAATTGGAATGGGTACTTATGTACAAACAAAAATTTTATCTAATGACAAAATTGTTTTGAATATAGGTGCAGGAATTGCTGTGGAAAAAACATATGATTCTACTATAAACTATCTCGAAGCACGAATTAAGGAAATTGAAATCGCATTACAAGATACTTCTGCTAAAAAACAAGAAGCGGTTACAAGATTGGAACAAGGTAAAGACCAAATGAATCAACTCATGCAAGAAACATCTCAAAATACTTCAGGATAAAATAATGTTTGATAACCTTCGTAATGCATTTTCAAATGCAGCGAAAAGCCTTGGTGAAAAAGAATTAAATGAAAAAGACATCGAAGAAGTTCTTTTTGAGTTGGAACTCGCTCTTCTTGAATCTGATGTAGCTAGTGAAGTGATCGATTCCATCAAAACAGACTTGAAAAATCATCTAATTGGCTCTAAAGTAGCTAAAAATGAAATTGAAAAATTTGTTAAGGACAGCTTGATTTCTAGTATTTCATCATTGTTTGATGCTGCAGGTAATGTTGATCTCTTTGAAAAAATTAACGAAAAAAAGAAAACAGACAATCCTTTTCTCATACTCTTTGTAGGAATTAACGGAACTGGAAAAACAACTTCTCTTGCTAAAGTAGCTCACATGTTACAACAAGCAAAATACTCTATAGTGGTAGCAGCTGCTGATACATTTAGAGCAGGAGCAATAGAGCAATTACGTGAACACACAAATCGTTTGAATCTGAAATTAGTTGCTCAAAACTATAATTCTGATCCTGCTGCTGTAGCTAGAGATGCAGTTCTTTATGCAAAATCACACAAAATGGATTGTGTACTAATTGATACTGCAGGTAGAATGCAAACCAGTAAAAACTTGATGGAACAAATTGCTAAAATCACCAAAGTAGTAAATCCTGATTTCAAAATTTTTGTTGGTGATTCTTTAGCTGGAAATGATACTGTAAACCAAGCACGTGAATTTTTTGAACACGTAAAATTCAATGGTTCAATTCTAACAAAAAGTGATGCAGATGCACGTGGTGGAGCTGCATTATCTATTGTGAAAATTACATCAACTCCTGTGCTTTATGTTGGTGTTGGGCAAGAATATGCAGATCTAAAACCTTTTGATAAAGAAACTTTTCTAGAAACTGTATTTGGTTCATTATCAGGAGTAAATATTAAACAAATTTCTTCTGAACCAAAACCAACACCAGAACCAAAATTGACACAAGAGTCTGAACCAAAACCAACACCAGAATCAACACCAAAACCAACACCAAAATCTGATTCTTTTGTTGGTGATCCTTTTGTAGGAATTACAGATGCTGATATTTCCAAATATTCTGAATTATATGATATCACTCCACCAGAAAATGATGACGAAGCAATTCAACTTGGTACAAAAATTCGTGATTGGATTAAACAGGGACGGCCAAAATCTGGAGAATCCAAAACAGATAAGAAAACAAAATTTGATGAATTTGATGAACATTTGTCTAAAAAAGAAGACATTAACGATGAGAAACACAAACAAGATAAAGAAGAAGAAAAATCTAAAAAGAAACGAGGTGTATTTGGATTCTTTAAGAAATGAAACTCAAAACAAAAGATTTACTCACTTTAGCGGAATTGACCCCGAAAGAATTTGCTCAATTAATTGATTATTCTATTATACTAAAAAAAGAACTAAAAAATGGTAACAAACCTTTATTGAAAAATAAAACACTGACTATGATTTTTCAAAAACCATCCACTCGAACAAGAGTAAGCTTTGAAACTGGTATGTATCAACTAGGTGGACATGCAATAAACCTCTCATTACAGGATATGCAATTATCACGAGGTGAATCAATAGAAGACACTGCAAAAACTTTATCGAGATATACTGATTGCATAATGGCAAGAGTTTATGATCACAGTGTACTAGAAAAATTATCTAAATCTTCTAGCATACCTGTAATCAATGGATTATCTAATTCTTTTCATCCATGTCAAATCTTGGCAGATTTTATGACAATTAAAGAAAAAAAAGGAAAATTCAAAGGACTGAAAATCGCTTGGATCGGTGACGGAAATAATGTATGTAATTCAATGATCTATGGATGTGCTTTATCTGATGTTAAATTATCAATTGCAACTCCAAAAGGATTTGAACCTGATAAAACAGTCGTTAAAGAATCTGGGAAGTTTATTGATATTGATTTAACAACGGATCCTCTAAAGGCAATTAAAAATGCAGATGTTGTAGTGACTGACACATATACCTCAATTCATATTAACGATCCAAAACGAATCAAAAAATTTATCCCAAAATATCAGATCAACCAAACTTTAATGAGCAATGCCAAAAATGATGCAATCTTTATGCATTGCCTTCCAGCAAAAAGAGAAAGTGAAGTTACATCTTCTGTAATTGATGGTCCTCAATCTGTTGTTTGGGATGAAGCAGAAAATAGACTTCATACTCAAAAAGCTTTACTTATTTCCATAATTCACGCTTAACGTATATAAGTGCAGTTTCAAACTCGTGTTCTATAGATGGCCTATTCAAACATCCTAAGAAGACTAAGAGAGGAAAAGACCAATTACAAAAAACGTGGAACATTATTGATAGGTAAACGTGATTTCATTACAGTCAATATCACTAATGAAAATACCCTAGTCCAAGTTTTAAAACCTGGCATGACTGGTGATAAGGTAATTGCCTCTGCACATTCAAATTATTTACTTAAAAAAGGTTGGAAAGGTTCTAGAAAAAGTATTCCTGCAGCATATTTGACTGGCTATCTTGCTGGAAAGAAAGCTATTGGTAATGGTGCCAAAGATGCCGTTTTGTATACTGGCACTAGAAAATACACACAACGAATGGCAGCTGCGCTAAAAGGTGTTGTTGATGCCGGTGTAAAAGTTCCAGCAGATTCAGAAACATTTCCATCAGATGATAGAATTAAAGGAGATCATCTTACAGTAAAAAATGATATTACAAAAATTAAATCTGCTATTGATAGCGAGGTCAAATAGAAATGAGTCAAACAACACAAAGTAAACCCTCTGGTAGAGGTGGACCTGGCGGTAGAGGTGGACCTGGCGGTAGAGGTGGACCTGGAGGTCAAAAAACTTATGGTGGAGGTAAACCTAGTGGGCAAGCTAGACGACCAAGAAGAGAACCTGAAGAAGAAGCTTGGATCCCAAAAACAATTTTAGGAAAAAAAGTAGCTTCTGGAGAAATTAATTCTATTGAAGAAATTATTCAAGATGGTTTAAGAATTCAAGAAGCTGGTATCATTAAAAAATTATTACCTGATTTGAAAAGTGAAGTTATTGATGTAGGTATTATTCAAAAAATGACTTCTAATGGACAATCTACTAGATTCAAAGCAATTGTTGCAACCGGTAATGAAAATGGTTACTTGGGAGTAGGTCAAGGAAAATCTAAACAAATGAGAATTGCAATTGAAAAGGCAACAAATCAAGCTCTTCTTAATGTAAGTCCAATCAAACTAGGATGTGGCAGTTGGGAATGTAGATGTGATCAAAAACATTCGGTCCCATTTAAAATTAGAGGAAAAGGTGGAAGCGTTACAATTGAAATAATTCCAGCTCCTCGCGGATTGGGTTTGGTAGCTGGCGGTAAAATTAAACGACTATTGCAATTAGCAGGTCTTAAAGATGCATGGACAACTGCAAAAGGCTCTACACCAACAATGAATTCTACTTCTAAAGCTATATTGGACTGTCTAAAACAGACATTTAGTCAGGGTTGATATAAAATGGCAAATGCATATCTTGTAGTTAGAATAAAAGGTCAAGCTGATTGTCCTTATTGGGCAACTACTACTATGACTCTGCTAAAATTAGATAAAAAATATCGTGCTACAATTTTACCTGCTAAAGAAAATACATTGGGAATGTTAAACAAAGTAAAACACTATGTATCTTGGATTGAATTAGATGCTAGTTTAGCCAAAGAACTCATTGATAAAAAAGCAAGAAAAGATGGTTATAAAAAAATTACTGCTACTGATCTTAAAGAACTTGGATTTGCTAGTACTGAAGCACTTGGTTCAGCACTAGCTGAAGGAAAAGCAACTCTTTCTAAACTAAAGCCTCTAAAACCTTGGTTTGCTTTAGCTCCCCCAAGACATGGATTCAAGCGAAGCACCAAAAAACTATATGGACAAAAAGGTATACTAGGACAAAATAAAGACCTTGGAACATTGGTAAGGAATATGATGTAAAATGGCAACAAGATTAAGAAAAACAAGAAGATTAAGAGGTGGACGACATATGGGATGGGGGCAAGTAGGTCAACATCGTGCAAGTGGTCACAAAGGAGGTCTTGGAATTGCTGGATTGCATAAATATCATTTTAGTACTTTGCTAAAAGAAAACCCAGATCATTTTGGACATGATTCTACTCACCCACCTCACCCAATTATCACAAGAAAATGGGCTAGTGTCCGTGATCTCGATGACCTATTCTCAAAATTTGGTAAAGAAGAAGGAGGAAAGAAAATCATAGACCTCATAACTGCTGGATATGATAAACTCCTTGGTGGCGGTAAGGTATCTAATTCATACACCGTCAAAGTACCAAGATTTACTGCAACAGCAGAAGAGAAAATAAAATCAGTAGGGGGAGAGGTGCTAGCTGATAATGGCTGAAGGTAGCATAACTACTTTTATTAGAAAAATTGTTTTCAAAGCAGAACCATATATTCCTCAAGTACCAAAACCAAAAAAAAAGATATCTCTACAAACTAGATTGATTTGGTCTGGGGGAGTATTGTTAGTCTACATGGTTATGGGGCAGACTCCGTTATTTGGAGCAACAGCACCCGAGTTTGATTTTCTACAATTTGCCAGAGTTATTTTTGCATCTCAACAGGGAACTCTAGTTGAATTAGGAATTGGACCTATTGTTACTGCAGGTCTTTTGATGCAATTGTTGAAAGGTTCAGATATTGTAAAGTTTGACTTTAAAAAACCAGAAGAAAGGGGGATATTTCAAACTGCTACTAAATTAGTAACCTACATTGTAATTATAGCTGAATCCATCGTATATGCAGCTGCTGTTTACGGTCCAGGTGTACCAGAACCTTATGTCTTGTATGTTATGATTGGTCAATTGATGGCTGCATCAATTATCATTATGTTCTTAGATGAATTAATCCAAAAAGGTTGGGGACTAGGTAGTGGAATCAGTTTATTCATTATGGCTGGTGTTGCGCAACAAATTTTATGGAGTTTATTCAGCCCATTACCAGCTGGCGATGGTGGTACTATTGGTATTATACCCTATATTGGTCAATCCATGATGAATGGAGATTTATCCAATATACTATTCCGTTCAAACCAACTGCCAAGTATTTTTGGATTATGCCTTACTATTGGAATTCTATTGATTCTAGTATTTACACAAGGCATGAAAATTGAGATTCCTATTGTTTCTACAAAATATCGTGGATTCTCAGCAGTATATCCAATTAAACTAATGTATGTATCTAACATTCCTGTAATACTTGCATCAGCTCTTACAGCAAATGCTGTGTTTATGGGACAAATGTTATGGGCAAACTTTAACCCTCGAAACAATAATGCATTCATGAATATTCTAGTCCAATTTGATCCTACTAGTCCTTCTACTCCAATAGGAGGAATAATCTATTACATTACCCCACCAAGAGGAATAGAGGCAGCGGCTTTAGATCCTAGCAGAGCTATAGGTTACATTTTGTTCATGGTTGGTATTGTAGTTTTATTTGGCAGATTATGGGTTGAGCTGGGAGGTTTATCCCCAAAGACTGCAGCTCAAAACTTGCTTGATGCAGACGTACAAATTCCGGGATTTAGAAGATCGAATGCGCCTGTGGAAGCATTACTAGCTAAATACATACCATCTGTTACAATTCTAGGTTCTATAATTTTGGGTTTGTTAGCTGGTGTGTCTGATGTTTTAGGTGTTTTTGGTTCTGGAATTGGAATTTTGCTTATGGTGGATATTCTTATCAACTATTACACTCAACTAGTAAGAGAACAAGTAGAAGTTGTAATGCCACGTCTTGGTGCTTTACTTGGCAGAAAGTAGAAAAGTTGTAGTGGTAGGGATACCCGGTGTTGGAAAAACTTCTTTATTGCAAAAACTAGCTGAAATCTTAAAAGATCATAACAAAAGTGTTAGCGTTAATAGTTTTGGAAGTATAATGTTTGAAGTTGCAAAAGAAAATGGCATTAAAGATAGAGATGAACTAAGGAAATTACCTCTATCTGAACAAAGAAATCTTCAAAAAATCGCTGCTGAAAAACTTGCAATGCTAAATGACGATGTGGTAATTATTGATACCCACGCTTTTATTAATTCTCCTGAGGGTTACTATCCTGGATTACCGGAACATGTTTTGAAAATTCTCAAACCTTCAAACTTTGTATCTGTTTCTGCAAAACCTGAGGAAATTTACAATAGAAGAATGAAAGATGATACTCGAAATAGAGATAAAATCTCAATTGATAATATTAAAAAAGAATTAGATGTACAATCTGGTATGATTTCTGCATGTGCCGTACTTTCAGGTTCTCCTGTAAAACACGTGCTTAACCTAGAAGGACAGATTGATGAATCAGTTGATAAAATAATTAGAGCAATAGGACTGTAAAATGGATTTTAATTTTATCTTGTTATTTTTGGATTCTATGTTTCTTGAAGGTGATGATATTTTTGGATTTCTTGGTGGCGGTCAAGCTGCATTAGGAAGTGATGATCCAATTGTCAAAGGTCTAATCCTAACTGCATTTGCAGTAACTGGCTTTGGAATTCTGTTGAATCTCTTTAATGCTGCAGTCAGAAAGAAAATGGTTGATCAAACAAAACTAAAACGAATAATGAAAGAGACACGTTCTTGGCAAAAGGAAAGAATGACTGCAATGAGATCAAAAGATCAAACAAAGATGAATGAACTAAATAAAAAATCGTCTTACATGAACAAAATGTCTATGGAAATGATGCAGATGAACATGAGACCTATGTTAATTACATTTGTTCCTTTAATTTTGATATTTTATCTTGTCTTGCCTGTGTTATTTTCACATATTGTAGCGTTATCTCCAATTTCTCTTAACATAATTCCCGGTGACTTTTTCCATCTCACTTGTACTGCAGCACAAGCAGCAGAATTAGATAATGTATGTACACAAAAAGAAAATGCGCTATTTCTTTGGGCTTGGTATTTTCTATCATCCATTGCGTTTAGTGGAATAATTATGAAACTAACAAAAACATCCATGGATCTCAGTTGACCAAGTCAATTGTAATTTCTGGTCCTCCGGCTGTGGGAAAAACAACTGTAGCTAAAGGATTAGCAGATGAATTTAATCTGACATATCTTAGTGGTGGTGATATTCTAAAAGAAATGGCAAACGAACAAGGATTTTATGTAGTTGGTGATGATTGGTGGGATACTGAAGATGGTATGAAATTTCTCAATCAAAGAGAAAACAATTCTGAATTTGATAAGAAAGTTGATGATAAATTAATCCAACTTTTTAATACGGGCGGAATGGTCATAACAAGTTATACTCTCCCATGGTTAGTTAGTAATGGTATCAAAATTTGGCTAGCTGGTTCTCACGATAGCAGTTCAAAGAGAATGCAAACTAGAGATAATATGACTTCACAAGAAGCATACGAAATAACCAAAATAAGATATGATAAAAACCGAGCATTATATAAGAAATTGTATCATTTTGATTTTGGAAATGACATATCCGTATTTGATAAAATCATTGATACTGATAATCTTAATGCCACTCAAGTAATTAATATTGCAAAAGAAACTGTGAGAAAATTATTATGATTCTCAAACAACTTCAGAATTTAATTGTAATTGATCAGGACATTACTGATGATGCATATGGAACATATTATGACAAAAGAACTCTTGAGCAATTATTCAATTACGGTCTGATAATTTTAGATAAACCTCCAGGCCCTACTAGTCACGAAACTGTTGCTTGGACAAAAAGAATCTTAAAGATTCCAAAAATTGGTCACAGTGGAACTCTTGATCCTCAAGTTTCAGGAGTATTGCCTTTGGGTCTTGGCGAAGCAACCAAAGCACTTGGTGTGTTGCTTTATGGTCCAAAAGAATATCATGCACTTGGAAGATTTCATTCACTCCCATCAAAAGAAAAACTTGATGATGTACTTGGTATGTTCAGAGGAGAAATTTTTCAAAAGCCTCCACAACGTTCCTCCGTTCTTAGACAAACTAGAACAAGAACTATCTATGAACTAGAAGTACTTGAGCAAAAAGAAAGACTACTTTTAACTCGTATATTATGTGAAGCTGGAACATACATTAGAAAACTATACTATGACATTGGAGAAATTCTTGGTCCTGGTGCTACTATGATAGAGCTAAGAAGAACAAGAGTTGATCAATTCCATGAATTTGATGGTTTGGTAACATTACATGAACTTGCAAATGCTTTTGCACTTTGGGAAGAAAAAAAAGATGATACTAAACTTATGAAAATGATTAAACCTATAGAGTATGCCCTCAGTGAACTAAAATCGGTAATTATTCGTGATTCGGCAGTAGATGCATTATGTCATGGTGCACAACTTGCAATTCCTGGCATATTACAAATTTCTCCAAATCTAAACAAAGGCGATATTGTAGGAATTTATACACAAAAAGGAGAAGCTATTGCTTTGGCCGAATCCATCATGTCTGAGGTAGAAATACGTGATGCAACCAAAGGTTATGCTTTTGAAACAAAACGAATTATCATGGCTCCTAACACATATCCAAAGAAATGGAGATCCAAATCTCCCCCAAAGGATTAAAAAATCAAACAAAAACTCTTGAGTAATTGTTAGCAAAAAGTCTTGTAATTTTTATTGGTGTTGGTGTTTTGGCAGGTTTTGTATTTGGGTTTTATCTGCTTGATATGAAAAATACCAATCAGCTGGTATTTGTTGATGGCTCTTCAATTTCTATAGTGACAGAAAAATCTGATTTTAAGAAAGGTGAAGAAATTAAAATAACTATTATAAATTCTGGAACAACACCACTCACTTTTTCAGATACATCTTATGGCTTAAAGATAAGTGGGTTGTTTGGCATTATGATGTATTCTCCTCCTGCATTGCAAGTAGTCACAACCTTAAAACCAAATGAAAAAATTGCATTTGTTTGGGGTCAAATGAAAAATGATAATTTACCTGTTTTAGAAGGTCTTTACAAAATCAGCTCAAATGGAATTGATTCAATGGGAAACAATGTAGAAAAATCTATTACTATTAACATCTGGAAGTAATTTTTTTGTAATTTCTAGTAACACAATATATAATCAAATTTTCCAGAATTACTTTGTCGAAAGACAAGTGCCGGGGTCGCCTAGCCTGGTAGGGCGCGCGCCTGGAAATAATTTACCATAAAGCGCGTTCTCGCAAGGGAACGGGAGTTCAAATCTCCCTCCCGGCGCCTTCAGGATTTGAGCTAGTTCTACAAATCTTACTCTAAAATTGTAATGCCCATTCTCGCATTACTTCTATTCTAAGAGTTAAACTAATTTCATAAATCTCGCTCAGAGATTTCATTGTAACATATGCTCTCATCATAAAATTTGTTTTACTGGATATTTTCTTAAAACAGCAAATATCATGGGTATTACAGTTGGAACTATTCGAAGAATTGATATTTATATAAAATTAACAAAGATCTGAATTGCAAATTTCATTTAGTATAGATAAAAAATTGATACTTTTAGTAATCATGGTATCTGTAATTACGCTTTTAATTACAGCCTACTTGAGTTTCAACTATGGGGAACAAATTCTAAGAGAAAGAGCTAATGATCTCCTAGTTGGCGAATCCACAGCACGTGGTAATGCTATTAGACTTCTTTTTGAATCACAAATTGACCAAAACCAAATTTTAACAAATGAACAAATGATAAAAATTCTGGTTAATGAATTAAATCAAACACCTGAAAACGAATTTGATAAAGTAAGAGAAAGTAAACTTGAAGAATTTCTTACTCAAATTCAAGCATTTCAAACACGGGTTGGATTTTCAATGGGTTTTGAAGATGTAAAAATTATCGGAGTAAATGGAAAAGTTTTCTTTTCACTTAGCAAACTAACTGATAATAATTTCCTTCATGATCCGTTATTTCAAAAAGGATTGAAAAAATCAATTATTGATTTTGAGCCAACTAATACTGGTAAAAAAATGATTATAGTTTCTCCCATTTTTGCTCTAGATAGTAAAAAAGATGATAGTCCAATAGGGGTAGTTATCTCCAGAATGCGAACTGAATCATTAGATAGTATCTTGATTGATAGAAGCGGTTTGGGGGAAACTGGGGAAGTTTATATCGTAAGTGATGGATTTTTGATGTTATCTGAGTCTCGATTCATAGACAGTGCTATATTCAAACAAAAAGTTGACACCATTCCCGTTCAAAAATGTTTTAGAGAAGGAGAAGAATTTGTAGGATTTTATCCTGATTACAGAAAAATCCCCATCCATGGTTCTTCATATTGTGCTAATGATTTAGGATTTGTTTTGCTTGCAGAAATTGAAGAAGCAGAAACAATTCAACCAATTTTAGTACTTCAAAATAGAATTTTTCAAACAGGTCTAATAATTACTACTGTAATGACAATTATCGCATTTATACTTTCAAAATCTATGTCTCGACCTCTAATAAAATTAAAAAATGCTGCAAACCAAGTTGCAAGTGGAGACTTTCATATTCGAACTAATATTACAACAAGAGATGAAATTGGAGAACTATCATATGCGTTTGATTCTATGACTGAAAAACTTCAGAGATCGTTAATTGAAATTAAAGAAAAAGAAGATGTCATAAAACAACAAGAAGATATTTTATTACAATTTTCTGATCATAGTGAAAAATACTGTGTATGTATGGTAGATATTATGAATTCAACAAAAATTACTGCCACTTTATCTGAATCGGAAACCAGTGAATTTTATAACATTTTTCTTAACTCTATTGCTGGAATTGTAAGAAATTTTGGTGGTATAGTAATAAAAAATATCGGAGATGCATTATTATTTTATTTTCCAGTCATACCATCAGAAGAAGAATCCACATTAAAGAATTGTCTTAATTGTTGTTTAACTTTAGGTGAATTACACGATGATATAGCAAAAAAATTAGAAAACCAAAAACTACCTATTCTTGATTACAGGATTAGTTCTACTTATGGAATGGTTAGAATAGCAAAAACATCAACATCATCCATTAATGATATTTTTGGTAATACTGTAAATCGATGTGCCAAGATAAATAGAATTGCCCCTGCAAATAGATTGATCATTGATGAAGAATTTTATGATAATGCCAAAATTTTTGATGATTATATATTTAAAAAAATAGATAGCGATGTTACAACTCCAGAGGCAGGTTATTCAGGATATCTTGTTTCCCGAAAAAACATACTTGCTAATATTAAAAATTAAACATAGAACATGAAACTATATTTTTATTTATTTTCTTTTTGATATAAAATAATCATCATCAGATTCCATTGAATGTCTTTTCGCTCTGATAAAATATATCAGTCTTAACAAATCTAGATAAGTTCTATAAACAAATTTGTTCTCTCTTATTCTTGGTGCAATTTTATCCCAAAAATACCTAGTTTGGATTGAAGATAACCTGGAATCTCTAATTACAAAAATGGTTGTCTTTGTTTTTTCAATAACTTCCATTGTTTTTGGACTAAATGCTTGATCCGATTGATTTCCAGCACCCATGATGATTATCTCGGGTATTGTGCTGTTAAAATGTGCTAACAAATCTCGCATTACATTTTCTTTTCTTGAAGGTATTCTATGTATTGGAATTTTTTTTATATCTAGATCAAACATTCGCTCGTTAAGTTTTGCCAAAATATCCCTTTCTTCTTCTGGGGAACCTGTTATTCCACGGACTATTCGGATTTTACTATTTAGTGATTTAGCAAGTATGTCTGAGATTTCCAATCCCATATTTGAGTGGCGCCCCTTATCATATGAAACAACAATGTTGGATAATTCGGTATGAAAATTTTCTCCCATATGCACTCCCATAATATCACAAGTGGTAAGTGAGAGTAGTTTTCTATTATTTTTTAGACTATGAAAATCCATGATGAGTAAATTAACTCCTTGCTGTTCTACTGTTGCAAGAATAGCTTCAGTAGTATCATGTGTTAATCGTATAAGGTACCTATATGGAACTTGCCATGATTCTTTTTTTAGATCATCAAATGATCTCATTGCAGGATTTGTAAATTTCTGAGCTTCTGTAAGTGGTAATTGTGTGGGAATTGTCACTATATTCAAAAATGAAACTTCGCCATCCTTTTGTTGCGCAATAGCTGAAGCTATTTTGGCTAATTTTGCAGAGTGTTGATCAAAAACAACCATTATTCGATAATCCTTTCTTTCTTTTGGACCCTCACTGGCAACTAGAGGAGCATGGTGTTCAATTTCTTTTTTAACAGAGTATATTTTGTAAATTGAAAAACCTATCAATATCCAAATAATTGCAATAAGCCAGCTTAGCGGATTATAGATCAAAAGATATATCGCAAGTCCAATTTTGGTAAATATCCCAATTAAAGGCAAAACAGGGAAAAAAGGCATCTTGAATCCATAGTCTAGTTTGTGTCCGTATAATCGACGAATTGTTATTGCAGCTATGTTTACTTGAGTGAAAAGAAAAAGAAACATAACACTTGCAGCCAGTGCAATTTGCTCTAAAGGTAACAGTACTGCAACTATTATCATTACTACTCCTGATGCCATTGTTGCATAGTGTGGTGTATGATATTTTTTGTGAAGCGTGCTAAATTCTACTGGTAAAGTATAATGTCTTCCCATTGCAAATGCAACACGACTAGATGAAAATGTAGTTGCATTTAATGCAGATAAGGTAGATACTATACCTCCAACAAGTACTATCAAAGCACCAAATGGCAAAAGAAACTTTGCACCTTCAATTATTCCAAGCTCTTTATACCCACCGATGAATTTCCAAGGATCTTCTCCAGTTTGAGATGAGTTTAAACCTCCTATGAATGCAAATGTAAAAACAATATACAACACAACAACTACTGCCAATGAAATAAAAATCGCACGAGGAATGTTTCGTTTTGGATTTTTTACCTCTTCACCTGTTTGAACAATTATCTCATATCCTTCAAAAGCAATAAATGTCAAACCCATTGCAATAATAATTCCAATGCTGCCATTTGGGAAAAAATCCTGAAAATTTTCAGGCCAATCATGATTGGTAAAACTAACTGCATACAAACCTGCAATTATTAGAATGCCGATAATTGCTAACTGTGAAAATGTAATTACACTTCCAATTTTGCCAGTATCTGATGCACCTTTGACATTAATGTAAGTAAAAAGCACAATTGCCAGTACTGCAATTACTTTGTCTAATCCTTCAAAGACTATTATGTTCATTATAGTAAGTAAATGGCTAAGAAATGAACCAAAGGCTATTGCATAAAGACTTCCTGCTATCATGTGTGCAAACCATGCCATCCATCCGCTGATGAATGCATTTGGTCTTGGTAATCCCTGTCTAATCCAACCGTAGCCACCTCCAGCTTCAGGAAGTGCAGAACCAAGTTCTGCATAAGTCATGGCTGTAAATAATGTGATTACTCCATTGACTAAAAACACGATCATAAGTGCTGGTCCTGCCTCATTCATTGCTGGACCAACTAGTACAAAGATGGCTCCACCTATCATGGCTGCAATCCCAACCATGACAATATCTATGAGAGATAAACTACGTACAAGACCTGACGATGGAATTTCAGACATTACATCTGTCGAGTTGCCAAGGAGGCAAGATATAGGGCTTTTGATTTTATTATGAGTAAATATAGTTGTGGGGGTGTCAGTGCTCTGACAAATATCCTTCAGGTGTCGTTTTTTATAATGCCAATTTTTCAATTATATTACTAAATTTCCAAAGCCCACACTGTGCATCTGAACTTTCACTTTCAAATATTCCTTGTTTGTTTAGATAATTTATAACATACACAGAAAATGGTAACGCACCTGTAGCTCCGGGAGAATTATAATTCAAAATATGAAAAGACATTGAATCACCTTCTAAAATTACATCTGGAACAAATTGACCATTCTCATTTATTACCGATGATCTAATTCCTGCAGTTCCTCGCTCTGTGATTTTTTCTGCATCAATTTTTGGTAAGAATCGCTTGACTTTGTTAATTATTGCTGATTTTGACATCGAGGATTGAATTTCGTTTATTGCAAGTTCTTGGAATTGTTTATCAAATATTGTTTTTCTTGCACCAGATCTAAGCATCTCTAATATTTTTGGAACGAATTCTTTGATGTTCTCTGTTTTATTGTATCCATATGGACTAAACACTGGTACTGCATTTGGCCCAATTTCACAACTTCCATCAACTCTGATAATCCAATGTGGATCTAAAAATGGATAATCTGGATATTCTGGTACTGAATACACACTTGTTTTTGTCAAATTATTGTAGTCTTTTGGTGCTCGCCAATACTCCCCTCTGAAATGCATATCTGTAAATGTCTCTGCAACACCGATTTTGTGTGCAATATCAATTGCTTCACCTCCTGCTGCATTGATAACAAAATTTGCAAAAATCTCATATTCATTATTTAATGTGATTTTCCATTTACCATCAACTTTTTTGATATTGGTCACTTTAGTGTCTAGCATAAAATTTATTCCATTATCTCTACTGTCTTTCATCACCGCATCAGTAAATTTGGCATAATCTGTAGATCCATCTTTGTACACATAAAGTGCAGATTCACATTTTATTTCTGGTTCTATTTTCTTTAATTCATCTTTATCCATTAATTTGATATCATTATCTTGTAATCCATTTTGTTTCCCCCATTTGAAATATTTTTCAAGTACTTTGGTTCCTTTTTCATCTAAAGATACTTCTATCACTCCATCTTTTTTAAATGGTAAACTTTTTAGTTTGGAATACTCTTCCAACATTTCATATCCATGAAAAGCTGTTTTTGCAAACATCTTTTTCTTTTCAGGATTGTATAAGTATGGTGCATGAACTTTTCCTGTGTTTCTGCCGCTTGTGTGAAATGCAACATTGTGTGCTTGTTCTATCACCGCAATCTGTTTTGTTTTATTTAGAAAACCAAGAAAATAAGAAATTGAAGTACCTAGTATTCCTCCACCAATAATTACTAGATCAAAATTATGTGCCAATGCATTCCATTTCACCTTAGTCAATATTAAATTGAATATAATGGCAATCAAGATTAATATCATATAAAATCTGAGTCCTAGTTGTGTTACCTGATAGATGCTCTATTATGGAAAATGGAAAACAATGTGTAAATCCACCCGAATTTGTAGTATCTGTTGTGGTGGAAAAAGATGAATATATGGTTGGAGTCACATGTAATAAACATAAACAAATAGTCTCAGGAAAAATTCAATCTCTTCAGAACGAAGATAAAATACCTCGTGGAAAAATCAGTTTTTTACCATTAAAAGCAGTTGGAACTGACTGTATACATGGTGATCCGGACGATTTTGTCCATTTAGACATTAATAATCCTAAAAATTGAAATAATTTCTTTTTAATTACATTGTATTGCTTTTCGATATCTTATCTGATTTATTAAAAATTAACGACATTTTATTGATCATAAAAAACAACGCTACTGTTTCTGAGATTAGAGGCAATTCTTTACACATTAAACAGAAAGAAAAATGGATTACAATTGGTGATAATGATGGACCAGCTCACATGCACATTAATACTGAATTGATACGAATTGCCAAGTTTGTTGAGGAGGAAAGACCTGATCGTACAAGCTTCAGCGTCCAATTTTTTGATCAAAATGGAGATCGTATTTTGGGTGCATTTTTTACAAAAATGTATGATCAAAGTAATAATCTTAACTTTGAGAGAAAAAAAATTTATGAAAAATTATGTGAAAAATATGGTTCAAAAATTCAATTTTAAAAAAATACCTTGTCTGAAAATGACAAGGAGAAAATTTCTTTTATTCTTCTAATTGTTTTTTCTTCTTTTCTTTTTCAGATTGTTGTTTAGCTGATTCTAATTCTTCATTTGTATGTTTGAATTTTTTCAATCTGTTGATAATTTACAATCTATATATAAAAACTGCACAGTTTTTCTCGATGTAATCTAAGCGTAAATTCCAACTTATGCTAATACCCAACAGAGTAAATGGGGTTTTTTCCATTAATTCCTAGATTCAAATTCTTTACAGTAATTTCTGCCATTTTTGCTCTGGTCTCTTTGGTTGAACTTCCTATGTGTGGTGCTAAAACCACATTTTGTATCTTTGTTAATGGGTGTTTTTTACTAATAGGTTCTGATTCATATACGTCAAGAGCAGCACCTGCAATGATTTTTTTATTTAGTGCTATTATGAGATCTTTTTCATTAACAATTTTGCCACGTGCAGTATTAATTAAAAATGCAGATTTTTTCATTTTTTTAAAAATTTTCATATCAAATAACCGATTGGTTTCTTTTGTGTGGGGCACATGTATTGAAATTACATCACTTTGAGTTATCAGTTTGTCTAATGTAACATATTTTACTCCTAATAATTTTTCTTTATTTTTGGAAACAGGTTTTCTATTATGATATATGATTTTCATATCAAATGACTTGGCTCGTTTTGCAAGAGTGCTCCCAATCCTTCCTAATCCAAAAATTCCTAATGTCTTACCTTGAAGATCAGTTCCTACATAATCATATGCACCATAAATTTGCCTCCATTCTCCATTTCTGACTATTCTATCTCCTTCGGAAACTCTACGTAAAACATCAAGCATTAAAGAAAATGCCAAATCTGCTGTTGCATCTGTGAGAATTTCTGGAGTGTATCCAACACGAATTTTCCTTTTCTTTGCATATTGCGTATCGATATGATCAAAACCCACACTATAGGTACTGATAACTTTGAGATTTTTTGCAATATCTATTAAATCACTGTCGATTTTATCATATGGAAAACAGATCAATCCCTCAACCTTTTCAATTTTTGTTTGTAATTTTGTTTTTGAAATTGGGATTTTACCTGAATGAATTTCGATCTGATATTTTTTTCTTAATTCTTTTAATGCAAAGTCATGAAGTGTTCTAGTGAGAAAAACTCGCTTTTTTTCCATCACACATGGACTTATCTCAAACCATTTATACGATTTCTTTCTAGATGAACATGATGTCAAAGACCGAAGAAGAGGAATTTGCAATTTGTATTGAATGTGGAAATTCTATTGAAAAATGTGTTTGTGTCTGTCCTTATTGCGGTGAACGAGATAAATGTGAATGTGCGTTATTTGATTCAGCTACTGGTGGTTAGCTCAATTCATCCATCATATTATTAATATTCAAAAAATGACAAGATTGTATATGAGTTCTATTGATTTTACTTGGTTAATTGGAGGTCCACAAGGAAGTGGAGTTGATTCTGGTGCTAATATTTTTTCTAAAGTTTGTGCAGAAATGGGGTATAGGATTTTTGGTAAGAGGGAATTTTATTCTAATATTAAGGGAGACCACAGTTATTTTGTAGTTAGAGTTTCTGATGAAGAAATTCATTCAAATGTAAACGATGTTACTTTAATGGCTTCTTTTGATGCTGAAACAATTTTCAGACATTTTAATGAAGTTCCTAAAGATGGTGGAATAATATATGATTCTGATTTGGATAAAACAACCACTGATGAAGTACTTACACTTGATAATTATTTTAAAGCAAGATTACACAAAGAATTAGAAACTAAAAACAAACCTTTTACAATTGCTGGTGCTCTTGAAATTGCACAAGAGAAAGGTGTCCATCTTTATCCTGTGTCTTTTCGAGAAATATTGTCAAATCTTGCTGAAAAGACAGAAAATCCAAAACTAAAAGGATTAGTTAGACTGTTTAATGTACTTGCAGTTTCTTTATCGCTAGGATTAATCAAAATGCCACTTGATCCTTTACTTCAATCCATTAATTCTATATTTTCAAAAAAACCTCAGATAGCAGAAATTAATAAACAAGCAGCAAATTTTGCATATAATTACGCTAAATCAGAATTTGGTAATTTTCAATATGTTTTAACTGGTACTACTAAACAACCTGATACAATTCTTGTTCAAGGTCATTTTGGAACTTCGATAGGAAAAATGGTTAGCGGTTGTAGATTTCAATCATACTATCCTATCACTCCTGCTTCTGATGAAAGCGTCTATCTGGAATCTCATGAACTTTTAGAAATTCACAATGATAGACCTGGCTCAACTATTGTGATTCAAACTGAAGATGAAATATCGGCAATGGGTATGATGATTGGCGCTGCATTAACTGGCACGCGTTCTTCAACATCTACTTCTGGACCTGGGTTTGCATTAATGGCTGAATCACTTGGCTGGGCTGGAATTAACGAAGTTCCAATTGTAATTACTTTGTATCAGAGAAGTGGACCTTCAACAGGTCTTCCTACCCGACATGGACAAGATGACTTGCTCTTTGCAGTACATGCTGGACATGGTGACTTTCCAAAAATTGTTTATGCCTCTGGTGATATTGAAGAAAGCTTCTATGACACTGGAAGATGTTTTAATTATGCAGATATTTATCAAATTCCTGTTATCCATATGATGGACAAATTTCTTTCAAGTTCCGTTGTTACCTGCAAAAAATTTGATCCTCAAAAGATTTCTATTGATAGAGGTCTATTGCTAGATAAAGTCAATGGGGAATACAAGCGATTTGCTTTTACTGATGATGGAATTTCCCCACGTTCTAGATTAGGATTAGATAATGGCATTTTTTGGAATACTGGAGATGAATCAGATGAATTTGGTCATATTACAGAAGATCCTCAGATTCGTATACAAATGATGGATAAAAGAATGTCTCGATTAGACTTGGTAACAAAAAGAGTTCCAGAATCTGAACAGGTTGTTTCATTTGGTGTTCATGATTACACTATAATTTCTTGGGGTTCTACTAAGGGTCCAATTTTGGATGCTCTTTCCATACTTAAAAAAGAAGGAATTAACATTGGATTTATCCAAATTAAATTAATTCATCCATTTCCATCTGATTATGTCAAGTCTCTTCTAAAAGATGCAAAAACCATCATCGACATTGAGGCAAATCATTCGGGTCAATTAGGCAAACTCTTCAAGCAAAATGTATTACGAGAAATTGATTATTTTATACTAAAATATACTGGAAGAGGAATGACCAGTACTGAAATTTATGATTCACTAAAAAAAATAGTTGAAAATAAAGCAAACAAAAGAGAGGTTTTAAGTCATGGCGCTTAAACTGGCTGATTACAAAACTGATGTACATAATGACTGGTGTCCTGGTTGTGGGGATTTTGGAATAGTTAACGCATTACAAATGGCATTAGCTGAAATGGGCATAGAACGCGATAAAGCAACAATTTTTTCTGGCATTGGTTGTTCTGGAAAGACATCCCATTTTATCAACACATATGGTATTCATACCCTACATGGAAGAGTTTTGACTTTTGCCCAAGGTGGAAAACTTGCAAATCCTGAGATGACAGTTGTGGCAGTAGGTGGTGATGGTGACGGATTAGGAATAGGGGCCGGTCATTTTGTTGCAGCTGGAAGACGCAATATTGACATGACTTATATAATATTTGATAATGGAGTTTATGGTTTAACTAAAGGACAAGCTTCTCCAACCTTAAGACTAGGTGAGAAAACAAAATCACTTCCCTCTCCAAACACAAACTATAACGTAAATCCTATTGGATTGGCAGTAGCAAGTGGGTTTACATTTGTAGCACGTGGTTATTCTTATGATGTTCGACATTTGAAAGATTTGATCATCAAAGCTGTTCATCACAAAGGTCTTTCTTTCCTTGATGTGTTACAACCATGTCCAACTTACAATGATATCAATACCCGAGATTGGTATGCTAGTATTGATTTAGCACAAGAATCTATGGAAAGACACTCTAGAATCTATAAACTTGAAGATGTCAATTTTGATCCAATGGTACATTATGACAATGAAACAGAAGTTAATGAAAAATTATCTCAAGCCTTGATCAAATCTCTGGAATGGGGAAATAAAATTCCAATAGGTGTATTTTATCAAAATGAAATAATTTCTCAATATTCAACTAGGATAACTGATAAAATCCCAAATTATCTTGAAAACCCTCCTGCACAACAAAGGATTTCAGAAAATGGATTGCCCATTACTGATGTTTCAGAAATACTTGATTCCCTCAGAGTTTAGAATGTATATAACCTAATGAGTTATAGACTAGTTTATTCGTAGATCACCTTGCTATTGAACATAAACGAGGCCAATAAAATATTTAGAAAATCTATTATCAAAGGTTTCTTTGAGCCACAGCTAGTTAATCTTGATTTTAAAAAATCAGGAGTCAAACATCCTTCTATAACCGATGATGGTTTGATGCAATCTGATTTACTTCACGTGTTTTTTGATGTGGATACTGGCTCTGATTATCCAGATGCAGATGAATGGTTTATCGTTGAACTGCTTTTCCCACATGATATTAAACTTCCAGACACTTTAAAAGGAACTGATTATTTCACAACTATTTCAGTTGAGGATGGAAAAACATTTTGGCATCATCGTGAACTAATACGCTACAAATATGGCAAATCAAAAAAACTTGATGATGCATTGGAATTTTTAGAATCAAAATACAAAGAACTACATGGTTTACTTGAACCACTTCAAAAAGATCTCAAGTAATTGCATTCCATATATCTCCTCTGAAAACATATCTTTTGTTTTCTGATGTTGCAGTATTAAGGCGCCATCTTATTGATTCAGGATCAAACTTGTAAACTATTTCTAAAACATCTGATGGTAGTTTTTCTGGATCTAGATGATATGGAAGCAATTCTAAAACAAAATCTATTTTTTCAATTGCATTATCATACCATTGTCTATCTTCAGTATCTAACACAAAAACTATTTTTGGCTTTCCTAAAAAATTAATAATTATCTTTAAAGCATTTCCAGTACCTCTACGTCTTTTCATCTCTTTGAAAATAGCCTTCATTTTTCCCCAGCGTCTAAAATCAAACCATTTGAAAAATTCTTCGTTAAAAGCAAGTGGTATGTCTAAATTCAAAAAACTGACAAAATTATCATCGTTTGCTTCAATCTCCTCTTGAATAATTGAAAATCTAGAATTCAAATATCCATAAATCACTTCAATCTCCCATGGTGATATTCCATAATATTGCAGAGTTATTTTCAGATTCTCGTTAATCACTAATTATAAATCATGAAAATTGTAATTAAATCTTCAAATCTAGTCAGGATTGGCTTTGTTTCTCCTCAAAATTAAAATTATGGAGTAAAAAATGCTCACTAATGAAAAAGGAATTTGTAGTAAGAAGTATTGATGCTGCACCTGACGGTGCACCGTATGTTGTTGTCTCTCTATCTTCCGTTAAAGACCTTAAAGAAGGAACTACTTCTACTCCTTCTCCTTTTGGTGGTCCCAAAGTGATGGGATTCACGAACATGAATGATATGATGAAGGATCTCAACAAAATGTTCTCTGGAATGGGTGGGATGGGTATGCAAAGTGGTGTGACACAACTAAAACTTGAGATGCATGAATACAAAGAAATGGGTTTGTCTGTAGGAGATAAAGTCTATCTTGAATTAACCAAAGAAGAAACTTTGGGTATATGATCAATCTATTTTTTATTTTCTTTTTTTGATTATTCTATATCGTGTTGATAAATTTCCATAGATAAAACATGCTAACTGTTCCAATTACAAATAACATTGGTTTCCATGCAAAAACTGGAATGCTGGGTGTCGCAAGCTTTACTTTGTAATCATCGAAAATCATGTGAACATTTTTTTTGATTTTATCGTGCCAGATTTTATAATCAACTTGGTATTTTTTCAATATCTCTTCTACTTCATATATCACAGGTGTTCTTTGTGACACTAAGTGTTGAAGGTAATCTCTTGAAACTTCAACTTCGGCATGTATGCCAATTAATCCTTTTTTAAGATCTACCATTCTCACATGCATTTCCCACGGTTTTTTTAGTTTAAGATTTAAACCGTTTCCAATTTGGTCAGGCTGTTTATGTTCTAATTTGACTTTAGTAAATCCTTCATCTGTGAAAATTTTCATTAATTCATCAAAGCTCTTCTTCACTACAATGTGAAGCTGTTCTACACCTTTACTATCTATGTCAATACTGTGTTTTAATCCATCCAGAAATGAAATTGTTTTGGGATATCTTGTTAGGTATTCCATAATTTTGTCCTCCAAAAA
Organism: Nitrosarchaeum sp.; assembly: GCA_046712755.1. Classification (GTDB taxonomy): domain Archaea; phylum Thermoproteota; class Nitrososphaeria; order Nitrososphaerales; family Nitrosopumilaceae; genus Nitrosarchaeum. The sequence continues at coordinate 27,554 of JBKKCM010000058.1, forward strand.
CCTCTATTTAAAGCAGAATCCATTCAAATTCTAGTAATTCATTGGATTTGTTAGACCTCTAACGTATACGCATTGATCTGGAGATATCGCCATCTCAGTTGGACTAATTTTTCTATCTGTAAGTTTTGCTCCTGAATCTCTAACAATTGCAAATGGTTTTGATTCTGCAGCCTCCCCCATTTTGTGATTCGCAATTGTTGCAAGATTATCTACAACTGCTTGAAAAGTTACCTTCAATGGATTTCCATCAAGATCTTTTTCAGCTCGCATATCTAACACTGGTTCAATCCCTGCACACGATACTGCTACACCTGACGTTCCAATACGAGATGGCATTAATCTACTATCTACTAAAATAACTCCTATGTGGATTAAGAATTTTAAAAAAACTTTCCTTCTGATTTGTTCTGCTATGAGATACGGATTTTTTGGATATAAAATCACTTTTCCCTTTTTAGCATTTGATTTATCAATTCCTGCATTTGGAGCCATTATGTTATCTGCTGAAGTAATAACAAAGCCTGAAATTCCGCCAAAAATTTTATCTGATTCTCTTAGAATTATCTCTGCAATTTCAGCTTTTATTTGAAATTTCTTAGAAATTTCAGTTCCTTCTTTTGATGTCTTGACGTTGTTTAAGTCGATTAACCTTCCTTGTGAATTAGAAATGTATTTTGTTGATATTACTATAACGTCTCCTTCTTGTAAAGTTGCATCATTTTTGTTTAGTGTCTCTAATAATGCCTCAAACACATCAAATTCTTCTTCTTTTCTTTCTGAAAATAAGGGTGATACGGTCAGAGACACGATATATTGTGATTTTCTTTTCTTTTTTATTGTTCTGAAACAAGATTTTCTGCCCATTTTGTTCCTGCTTCATGACAAAAACCATCACAACTTAATTTTTTTCTGTCTTTTTTATGCATAAACACTAGTTACTAGATTCATATCTGATACTAGAATATCTGAAAAGCTTTTAATCTGCAGAACTAGCTTTTTTTATTATGAATATAACTGAAAAGATACTTGCACGTGCTTCAGGAAGACAACGAGTTGCTCCTGATGATGTAATTTTTGCAAACGTGGACAAAGTAATGGTCCATGATGTATCTGGTCCAGGTGTGATCAAAGTATTTGATAAATTAAAAAAACAAGGCATTAATGTTGATAAATTATGGGATCCAACAAAAGTTTGGGTTGCAGAAGATCATTTTGTTCCTTCCGCAGATATAGTATCAGCTGAAAATATTGTAAAGTTGTCTAATTTTACAAAAAATTATGGCATTGAAAAACACTTCAAATATGGAATGGGGCAATACGGAATTTGTCACACCCTGTCACACGAAGAAGCCTTAGTGTTACCTGGTGATGTATATGTTGGAGGCGATTCTCATACTAATACCACTGGTGCATTAGGATCATTTGCCTGTGGATTGGGTCATACTGATGTGGCATATGTTTTATTGAATGGAAAAATTTGGTTTAAGGTTCCTCAAACATTATACTTTAAGCTAAATGGAAAACTTCCAGATCATGTAATGGCTAAAGACTTTATCCTAAAGATCATCGGTGATATTAGCACTGAGGGTGGAGCATACAAAACAATGCAGTTTGGTGGAAGTGGAATTGATGAAATGTCAGTTGAAAGTAGATTGACTTTATGTAACATGACTACAGAAGCTGGTGCTAAAAATGGAATAGTAGAACCTGATCAAAAAGTGGTTGATTATCTTACAAGTAGAGGTGCTACAAATATTTCATTAGTTCATGGAGATGATAACGCTGAATATCAAAAGATATACGAATACGAAGGCTCAGAAATGGAGCCAATTGTGGCAAAACCCTTTTCTCCTGAAAATATTTCCATAGTTAGAGAAGCACCATCTGTAGAATTGGACAAATCATACATTGGTTCTTGCACTGGTGCAAAATACGAAGATTTGGAAGCAGTAGCTAAAATTCTCAAAGGAAGAAAAGTTAAGATTAGAACCGAAATTTTACCAGCTTCAATTTCTATTTATAAACGGGCAATGGAAAACGGACTGCTCAAAATATTTTTAGACGCAGGTGCGACTATTGGTCCACCCACATGTGGAGCATGTTGTGGTGCGCATATGGGAGTTTTGGCAAAAGATGAAATTTGCATTAGTACTACAAATAGAAACTTTCCAGGAAGAATGGGTCATGTTGATTCACAAACATATCTTTCTTCCCCACTTGTAGCAGCAGCTTCTGCAGTTACTGGTAAAATAACTGATCCGAGGGACTTGAATTGAAAGGAAACGTCATAAAATACGAAAGAGACAATATTGATACGGATGTCATTATACCTGGGCAGTATCTCAAAATCCATGATTATGCTGAGCTTGCATTACATGCAATGGAAGGTCTTGATCCTGATTTTCACTCAAAAGTAAAAGAAGGTGATTTTATCTTATCTGGAAGAAATTTTGGCTGCGGTTCATCTCGTGAACATGCACCAATTGCACTTTCTCATTCTGGAATAAAGGCAGTACTTGCACTCTCATTTGCAAGAATATTTTATAGAAATGCAGTTGATGGTGCCTTTTTGTTACCAATAGAAATTGAAGAAGATACATACTCAAATATTTCTGAAGGCGACGAACTCGATATTGACATTCATGCCAATGAAATCAAAAATCTTACAAAAAATAAAACATACAAAATGAAACCTTTCTCAGAAATTATTGGAAAAATAATAGAAGCTGGCGGTCTATTCAAATACAAACCCGACTAGGATTAAAATGGGAAAAACACTTTTTGAAAAAATTTGGGATGCTCATATTGTTGTAGAAAAAGAAAACAGTCCATCTCTAATCTATATTGATAGACATCTTATTCATGAAGTAACTTCTCCTCAAGCATTTGATGGACTTCGTATGAATAATAGATCAGTAAGGAGACCTGATCTTACAATTGCAACAATGGATCATAACGTTCCAACAAATAATAGGACCCTTCCTATTTTAGACCAAACCTCTGCAGTTCAAATACAAACTCTGGAAAAAAATTGTAAGGACTTTGGAATTCAATTATTTGATATTAACAGCCCTAATCAAGGAATTGTTCATGTCATTGGGCCTCAATTAGGAATTACATTACCTGGAAGTACTATTGTTTGTGGTGACAGTCATACTTCCACACATGGAGCATTTGGGGCATTAGCCTTTGGAATAGGAACTAGTGAAGTAGAGCATGTTTTAGCATCGCAAACTCTTTGGTTAGAAAAACCGAAACCTTTTGAAATCAGAGTCAAAGGTAAGCGAAAAAATCCTCATGCGGTTACTGCAAAAGATATCATATTGTCAATAATCAAAAACATTGGCACTTCTGGTGGTAATGGCACTGTTATCGAATACAGAGGTGAAGGTATCAGTGATCTTTCTATGGAACAACGAATGACAATTTGTAACATGTCTATTGAAGCAGGTGCACGTGCAGGTCTAATTGCCCCTGATGAGAAAACCTTCGAGTATCTTCGAGGTAGGAAATACACTCCAAAAAATTATGAATCTCTAGTTGATTATTGGAGAGATAATCTAAAAACAGACAGCGATGCAAAATTTGAAAAAAATTATACTTTGCATGTTGATAATATTGCACCTCAAGTAAGCTGGGGTACTAATCCTGGTATGACTTGTGATGTCACTGAATCAGTTCCATTTCCAGAAGATTTTTCCAAAGGTGATCAAAATCAAAAGAAAGGTGCTGAAAAAGCACTCGAATACATGGCTCTTAAACCTGGAACTCCAATTACTGAAATCAAAATAGATAGAGTGTTTATTGGTTCATGCACAAATGCTAGATTAGAGGATTTAATTGAAGCATCCAAAGTTGTTAAAGGAAGAAAATTATCTTCACATGTTAGAGCTATGGTAGTTCCTGGTTCTCAGATGGTAAAAAAACAAGCAGAAGAGTTAGGTCTTGATAAAATCTTTACAGATGCAAATTTTGAATGGAGAGAAGCAGGTTGTAGTATGTGTCTAGGAATGAATCCTGACATTTTATCTCCTGGTGAAAGATGCGCAAGTACTTCTAATAGAAATTTTGAAGGCAGACAAGGAACTGGAGGAAGAACACATTTGGTAAGTCCAGTGATGGCAGCCGCAGCTGCTATAGAAGGTCATTTTGTAGATGTTAGAGAAATGGATTTGAATTAGATGCAGTCTTTTAAAAAAATCAAAACTATAATCACTCCATTAGATAAGGTAAATGTCGATACGGATCAAATTGTACCAAAACAATTCCTAAAACTAGTTCAAAAATCAGGATTTGGAAAATTTCTTTTTTATAATTGGAGATACGATGATCAGGAACACCTAAAATCTGATTTTATCTTAAATGACACTAAATACAAAAATTCTAAAATTCTTATTGTAGGAGATAATTTTGGATGTGGCTCTAGTCGAGAACATGCAGTTTGGGCATTGCAAGATTATGGTTTCTCAGTAATTATTGCCACTTCATTTGCTGATATTTTTTATAGCAATTGTTTCAAAAATGGACTCTTGCCAATTATTTTGGATGATAAAACAGTAGAAAAATTACATCAAGAAACAGGAGAAATTGAAGTAGATTTGGAAAATCAAATAATTAAAACAAGTTCTGGGGAAATTTCTTTTGCTATTGATTTACACAAGAAAAAAATTCTTTTAGAAGGATTAGATGATATAGCACAAACTTTACTATATGAGAAAAAAATATCTGAATTTGAAAAACAGTCTAAAATCCCATCTGTTTTATAATTTTTTTAACTATTGTCTCGTTTCTTTCTAAAACCATTGGTGATTCTACATCTATCCATTCTTTATCTCCAATGTCATAGGCGCTAATTTTTCCTTCTTTTGATAATTGTTGCAAAATATCAAATGAAAGATTGATCTCTTTTTGTTTTGATTTTGCTTTAATTTTTTTAATTACATCTTTTCCTAAAATGTACATTCCTAGACATTCTGATAATTGTAATTTCATAGTTGGTTTTTCTTTAAATTCCTTGATTATCCCATTTTCTACTACTGCAAATCCTGTTTCTTCTTTTCTTTTTGTTCTGGTTGCGATGCATGCTATGCTATTTTTTTCTTTGAATACTTTTATCATCTTTACTAGATCTATGGCACATAGATTATCTACAAACCATAACACAAATTCTGAATCTCCTTTTAGTTTATCTTCAATATGTAAAAGATCTCCTCCTGTCCCACTTTGTGTGTCTTGTACAAACGTAATCTTTTTTCCATTTTTTAGATCACTGTAATAATTTTTAATTTGACCTCCTAATCCTGTATAATCTGAAATTATGATTATTTCTTTGATGAAATCAAATGAATTCAAATATTTTACAATATAATCAATTAACGGTTTGTCATTTATTGGCGTCATTGCTTTTGGGAAATATTCGGTATATGGCTTACCTCTAGTTCCTTTACCCCCAGCTAAAATTATGGCCTTCACAGTCTAACGGTATGATTTTTGTTTTCTTCTTCTTGCACCAGGTCCGCCAAATTTCTTTGGTTCTTTTCTTCTGGCATCACCACTAATCAGATATTTGTCAAAATCTGTAATTCTTTGTCTTAGGTCTTCTCTAGTTGATTTTGGAAATGGGTGATCTTTAGGATCTTTTTTAGATTTAGTCCAACCTATGAGTGCTCTTGAAATGCCAGTAGCTACCGCACTGGCTTGTCCCATAAATCCTCCACCTCTTACTCTGACAGAAATATCTATTTTATCTCTTAAATCTCCTGTGATTTCTAATGGTGCTAACATTACTTCACGAGCAGTTTCTTGTGGGATCATCTCAATAGGTATGTTGTTTATTCTAATTTTTCCTTGTCCTTTTGTAATGTACACATGTGCACTGGATGTTTTTCTAGTTGCAAAATAAATTTCTGTTTTTGGTGTTGTCATTCGGTCCACCCTATTATTTTTGCAATGTCGCCAACTGTTGTATAGTTTGCTGATGATTTTCTAATTTTAGCTTCTTTGAATTGAATTTTTTCAAATGAACTTAGTTCTTTAGGCGAACCAATGTATGTTCTTAGTCTTTTGTGAGCTAATAATCCTGAAGGTTTCTTTCTTGGTAGCATTCCACGGATCATTTTCTTCATTATAGTATCTGGTCTTCTTGGATGTATTGGACCATGTCTTGGATGAATAACACTGCTAACTTCTAAAAATCCTCTATATTCACTAATTATGTTTGTTCTTGTTCCACTGATCATGATTTTTTCACAATTTACAACTGAGACTCTGTTTCCATTTAACAATAATTTAGCAACATTTGATGATAGTCTTCCTGCTATGTGGTCTGTAGCATCTACTACAATTGGTTTATCTATTGTTATGACATTTTCTTGACTAGCCAAGTAATACTACTCCTTTTCCAGTTGGATGTTTTGCTATTAAATCTGAAAAACTAACTATCTTTCCTCCTTTTTCTAAAATCTTTGTAGCTGCAGAATTTGAAATTGAAAATGAGCAAAGTGTAATTTTATGATCAATATCGCCAGTTCCTAATACTTTTCCTGGAAAAACTACAGTATCTGCATCCTTTGTTAGTTGACCTATTCTGTTCAAATTGATATGTCGTCTTGCAATAGATGGTTTTAATGCATATTTCGCTAATCTTGCCCAAATTGGAGCCTCATTTTTAGTAGATGCCTTTTTTAGATCTTTTGCCATGCGTATGACGACTTGATTAGTCATGTGAATAAACCGACTTAAAACCCAAATATAATGTGTATGCTTAGTTTATTCTTTTAATTGGCTAATTATTTCTTTAAACTCAGATAATCTATTACTTAGCTCATCTACTCCTGCAAGAATTATTTGTTCTGGTTTTAATGCTCCTGTTGATTCTATTGTAAGTACTCTCTCGTCTTCTTTATTGGTTTCAGTTAAAACTGAAATGTTTGCTGAATTCCACTTTGCATGTTCTGTTCCACGACCAAGTCTTGCATAACATTCTACTTTGATTCTTTGTCCCGGTGCTAGCTGAACAATTGGAATTTTATCTGAAATTGGTTTTACTGCATCATCCTCAGATGTTAAGTCATTTGATAATATTGTTCTTGTGACATCTGAATCTCCTGAATCTAGAACTAACATAACTTTACAATTAGCACATCCTGTCTCACTTTGACAATCACATTTTGATGGCTCATTGAATCTTGATAAATCCGTTTTAATTGGTATTAATCCCAATCTATGTGCTAATCCTTCATCTGGTAATACAGATGAATTTTCTATGATATCTACTGTATCTATAGCAAATATTGGGATACCATTTAGACAGATACGTCTAAGTGCATTTGCATATTGTAATGGAACGCCTTTTAGCTTGACTGACATTTTTTGATTATCCTTGTTAATTACCTCTAAAGAAGACAAATCTTAGAAGAAAATTTCCAAAGTCCACATAAAAATCTAGCTGGTTTTACGTATAGATATTAAAGTTTTAGCGTGATTTGATACCTAGTCTTATTTTTACATGCATCCTCTTCCATGAGCACGTAAATCTCGATTAATCTCTAAAATATTCCATCGTTTTCCTTGAAATATGATTTCAAGAGAATTATTTTTTAGTTCATCATGTAGATGGGAAGAAAATCCTCATAGTTATCGTATTTTGTAATTGTCTTTTCATTCTCATTTTTCAAAAAGTGAATTGCCAATAACAAGAGTTGGAATAACTAATGCAACTGGCAATTCCAAGATATTTCAACATGTTATTTAGTCAATTCAATCCTAATAATCCCCTTTATCAATAATGTAAAACGTGATGACTTTGGGTTCTTTTCAATGTTTGTAATCTTTAAAACACACATCTGCATGATATATAAAGAAAAGATTAAAGATCATTCTATGATAGAAATCGGAATTCCGAAACCAGATAAACCATCACATCCACCAAATCCATCAGCTGGATGTATAGTCCATAAAACATAATCCCCCGGAGGTGCTTTCAAAAATATAGAACCCTCCCAACCAGATTGATCATCTAATTCTTTTATTGAAAATAAATGTTGGAATGAACCATGTTTTTTTGTTCCTTGAATTACATTGTCCCCATGAGTATCGTCATAAAAAAAAGAGAACGATGGGGATGGCAAAGAGACTAAATCAATCATTTTATTTTCATCATTATTTGTATTTTTAAACCATGGATTCCATACCGTAGCTTCATCTATTATCCAATTCATACCTCTAGTTGAAAAACCAATCTTCATTGCTGCGTCTTCAAATGTATCGCCACCGACATCTGATGCGTCTTTTGGACCCAAGTCAACACATTCATCTTGTATTTTATAATCAATTTTCAGTGGTTGATTAGAATTGCCTGTATAATGTGCTTTTACAAAATAATCGGTAGTATTATTATTATCAAAATCAAAACGACCACTGTCATTATTTGATATATAGATTGGAGCATGACCTTTTCCCAAGATAATTAGTTCATCTGAATAAACAGGAGTAAGAATCAAAGAGCTCAACAGAGCAGAAGTTAAGATAAAAAAAAGAATTCTCATTCTGAGTGTATTTCTCAATCTTTGTTCTTAAATGTTAGCAGAATTTCCCAAAATTAGAGTCTATTCTATATTTGACAAACTCTAATAATCATAAACACCTAGATTAATCATTGGATTATGAAAAATTTTGTTCACAAATTTTAGAATCTAATCCTAAAATTCGATTTGCTACCGTTTATGATCAATGGGCTGTTCGAGTTGGAGGCGGTATGCGTAAGGGCTTGACTAGTCTGCTTTCAGAGCATAAGGAAAATGAATTAGTCACTTTATCCATTATTGATTGGAAGGCACGTAAAGAAATGTCAAAGTGGCTTGGCAAAACAAAATACACTTTGGCTGAATATGACTTGGTTAAGCGCTTTTCCCTTTATCTGGGAGATGATTATTTGCTTCTTGTAAGTGCCGCAACAGATGTTGACACAGATGCAGTGGTGGATAAAATTATCAAACTCTATTACAAAAATCAAGACTAATTTTTGAGTATAGATAAATACCAAATTATCGTACAATATTTCAGAAATGGTAGATGTAACCGTAGTTAGATATTCCTACGAAGGCGAAAAATTTGAGATTTTGGTAAAGCCTGACCCTGCATTAGATTTCAAACTGGGAAAGAAAAAAGATATCTCTACAATCTTGATTTCTGATGAGATATACACTGACTCTGGTAAAGGCACTAAACCATCAACAGAAAAACTACTCAAGGCTTTCAAAACTGAAGATGTTAATGAGATTGCTGAGATAATGCTTAGAAAAGGTGATCTGAATCTTACTACTGATCAAAGACGTAAGATGCTTGATGAAAAAAGAAAACAAATTATTTCATTTATTGCCAAGACTTACGTTGATCCTAGAACACACTTACCTCACCCTCCACTGAGAATTGAACAAGCATTAAAGGATGGAAGAATCACAATAGAACCACAAAAAAATGTAGATGAGCAAGTAAAAGATATTGTAGAAAAATTGCGTTCTATAATACCTTTGAAATCTGAAAACCTTGATCTTGAAATAACTATCCCTGCACAATATGCATCTCAATCTTATGCTGTTTTGAAATCTGTAGGATTTCTAAAAAAGGAAGAATGGCAAAATAATGGTTCCTTAAAAGCAATACTTGAAATACCCGCTGGAGCAAGGCCAAATGTGCTTGATAGACTAGGTTCTATAACAAAAGGTTCTGCTACAGTAGAGGTTATGAAGTAATGGAGAATAAAAGAAAATATGTTATCCCCGGTGATGTAATTACAACAGGCCCTTACAGACCTGAACAAAATGTAATCCTTGACGGCAACAAAATCATTTCTACTGCTATAGGAATTTCAGAAATTTATGATGATTCCATTAAAGTAATACCGCTAACTGGAAAATATATCCCAAAAATCGATGATCTTGTAATTGGCAAAGTTATTTCTCATACATCATTATCTTGGGAATTGGATATCAACTCATGTTATGTGGGGTTTTTACCTGCTCAGGATGTTTTTGGGAGAGATTTTTCTGCACATGCCGATGAACTCTCATCAAAGCTAAAATCCGGTGATCTTGTTGCAGCTAGAATTGCTAATTTTGATAGAACTAGAGATCCACTTGTTACAATAGCTGACAGAGATCTTGGTAAGATTGATTCTGGACATCTAGTCAAGATTTCCCCTAGCAAAGTCCCACGTCTAATTGGAAAAAGAGGAACTATGATTCAAACAATTGAAATGGCTACTGGTGCTGCTATTACAATTGGTCAAAATGGTTGGGTCGTAGTCTCATGTGAAACTCCCGAGGGATTATTAAAGGCTAAAAAGGCAATACAAATGGTAGATGAAAAGGCACATGTTGCTAATTTAACTGACCAAGTGAAAGAAATGTTAGAATCAAAAGGTGAATCATAATGGGCGGAAGAGATACAACACTAGTGTTACTAGATGAAAATGGAATTCGTTGTGATGGTAGAAAAGTTGATGAACCAAGACGAATTATGATTAAAGCTGGAGGATTAAAAAATGCTGATGGCTCGGCATATATTGAATTTGGCGATAACAAAATTCTAGTTGGAGTATTTGGCCCACGAGATGTACATCCAAAACACATGTCCAATACAGATACTGGTATTTTACGAGTTAGATATCATATGGAACCATTTTCTGTAACTGAGAGAAAAAATCCTGCACCCTCTAGAAGAGAAATTGAAATTTCCAAAGTTATCAAAGAGGCATTAGAGCCAGCAGTAATGTTAGACAAATTTCCAAGAACTGCAGTTGATGTTTTTATCGAAGTTCTTCAAGCCGATGGCGGTACTCGATGTGCTGCCCTTTCTGCTGCATCTGTAGCTTTGGCAGATGCAGGAATACCTATGAGAGATATGGTAGCGGCATGTGCTGCAGGTAAAGCAGCAGATACAATTATTCTTGATGTTAATAATGAAGAAGACCAAGCAGGACAAGCTGATATGCCTATTGGCTACATGCCAAGTCTTGAAAAAATCACACTACTCCAATTAGATGGTGTACTAACTCCTGCAGAATACAAGAAATGTGTGGAGACAGGAATTCATGGTTGTAAAATTGTTTATGAATTACAAAAGAAAGCATTAACTGAAAAATATTTTGGAAACGGAGAAAAGTAAATGACATCTACTTCTGTAATTGATGAGCTAAAAAAATCTCAAATTCTTGAATTATTAGAACAAGGAAAAAGAGTTGATGGAAGAGCACTAGACGAACCACGAAAATTAATGATTGAAATAAACGCAATTCCAAAAGCAAATGGTTCTGCACGAGTTAGATTAGGTGACAGTGAAGTAGTCTGCGGCGTTAAAATTCAACCAGATAGACCTTTTCCAGATATGGGTGACAAAGGTATCTTCATTTGTACTGCTGAGCTTTTACCATTTTCTCATCCAAGTGTTGAAACTGGTCCTCCTGGACCTGATGTTATTGAATTGGCAAGAGTAGTTGATAGAGGTATAAGAGAAAGTCACATGATTGATTTGTCTCAACTAGTAATTGCAAAAAATAAATCTGTCGTTGGAGTTTTTGCTGATAATGTTGTAGTTGATTATGATGGAAATTTGTTTGATGCATGTGCTTATGCTGCGACAGCTGCAATTCTCTCTTCAAAAATGCCAAAATGGGAAATAAAAGATGATGTGCCAACTTTAGTTGAAGGTGGAGAATCAAATGTTCCAATTACTACTATTCCTGTCTCTGTCACTATGGGCAAAATTGGAAATTATATAATTGTTGATCCAAATGGTGATGAATGGGATAGCATGGATGCAAGAATTACAATTACTACTGATTCTAATGGAAACATTTGTGCTTTGCAAAAAGGAGGATCAGGTGGATTTACATTTGATGAGGTAATCAAATGTGGTGAAATATCTATTAAAGTAGGCTCAAAAATAAGAGAAAAGTTAAAACAAGCAAAGGAGGGAGGACAATAAATTGGTAAAACAAAAATCACTAAAAGGATTAGGTGCCAGATATGGTATCAAAATTAGAAAACAGTATGCCAAAATTCACTTTCAACTAAAAGAAAAGAGAACTTGTCCTGAATGCGGTTCTCAACAGTTTAATCGAGATGCAGTTGGTATTTGGTCTTGTAAGAAATGTAGTTTTAAAGTTGCTGGAACAGCATATGACGTCAAGCTTTAATGCAAAAATCACTATTGATGCAAAAGAGAAAACAAAAGCGATCTTTGATTCTATAAATATTGATAATGAATTTTATCCAGAAAATCCAACAAAAACCCACATGACATTAAAGGAAAAAATCATCATTTCAATAGAATCTGATCATATTCCACACTTACGAGCAAATCTCAATTCAACTTTGAGATTAATTCAGGCAAGTTACGATTCAATTGAATCGGTAAAGATATAATGAAATCACCGACATTGTATTAACATGTCAGCAGGACAAATGCCTCCTTGGCTTCAAGAGCAACTCATGAAAATGCAGCAATCTCAACAAAACCTTCAATCAATAATGACACAAAAACAACATCTTGAGATGGAAAACATCGAGACTGAAAAAGCACTTGAGGAATTAAAAAAAGTAGCAGATGATGATAATGTATACAAACATGCTGGTTCAATTTTGATAAAATCTACCAAACAAACACTAATTGCTGAATTAGAAGAACGAAAAGAGATGGCAAAAACACGTGCAACTGTTCTTGAAAAACAAGAAGCTAGAATTAAAGAATCTCTCAAAGAACAAGAAGCAAAAATCACAGAAATGATGCGAGGTCCACCATCAGGAGGCACTCAAATGTCAAAACCGCCACCTGATGATAATCCTAGAAAATAGCCTGATAACTGAGATTTCAAAAAGATATTAACAAATTAACAAAATTACATTTGATGAAATTAGAAAATTTACGAATTATTGTAGATGAACGAGAACGTAAGAGTGGAATTCCTGATCTGCTAAAATCTGTCGGACTTAATATTGAAATGAAAACATTGCCTGTCGGTGATTACATTGTTGCACCTGAAACTGTTGTAGAGCGTAAAAGTATTCGTGATTTGATGTCTTCTGTTTTTGATGGTAGGCTTTTTGATCAATGCTCTAGACTAAAAGAACACTTTCAATTTCCAATAGTGCTTATGGAAGGAAATGTAGATGAAATTGAAGAAATAACTGATAATCCAATGATCTTCTATGGTGCATTATCTACTGTTGTAATTGATTTTAAAATTCCAATAATTCCTACCCCCAGTGCAATTCATACTGCAAAATTACTTGTTTCATTGTGTTCTCGAAATGAATCTGCAAAAGGCCCCTATCTGAAAAAAATAAAAAAATCAAATGATTTGGAAAAACAACAATTGTCGTCTCTTTGTAGTTTACCTGGCATTGGAGAGAAATTTGCTGTTAGAATGCTTGAGAAATTTGGAACTCCTTTGAAAGTTTTCACTGCTACAACTGCTGAACTTGCGAAAGTTGAAGGACTAGGGGATGCCCGAGCTAAAAAAATAAAAAAAGTGCTTGAGTCTCAAAGCAAATACATCAAAGCATCAAACCAAAAAACTTTGCATGATACATGATACTATTAAATAAATTAACAAATCTGTTTCATTTATGTTAGTTTCAATAGATTGGCTAAAAGATCATATCTCTGATCCAAATGTTATCATTTTAGATACACGTCCTAAAACAATGTTTTTGTACGGTCATATCTCAAAATCTCAATCACTAACAATAGAACAAGTTATTCAATTTGATCAATATGGGGCAAATCTGGTAGTAGATGAAAAAAAAATTGCTGATCTTTTCAGCTCGCTTGGAATTGATAATTCTAAAACTGTCATTCTTATTGGCGATTCCATGGATCCATCAGCTGCTAGGATTGCATGGACATTTCTCTACTTTGGACATGAAAAAACATACCTACTTGATGCAAATATTATAGACTTACAAAAAAATGGATTTGAATTAACAACAAAATTATTCATTTCTGAATCAACAACATTTACTCCAAAAATCAACTCTAAAATTCGAATAGAGTCTGATCATCTTAAAGAAAATCTAAATAATTTTGTAGTATTAGATGCAAGAACCCCTCAAGAATTTATGGGTGGGCATTTGCCTAACTCAAAACTAATTCCATTTACTGAAGGAATAGCATATGATGGTAAATTATTTCAAAATAAAGATTTTTTACAAAATCTATTTTCTCAAAACCAAGTATCTAAAGACAGTGAAATTGTTTGCTATTGCATGCATGGTCATAGAGCATCTAGTCTATTTTTGCAATTGATGATTGCAGGTTATCAAAATATACAATTGTATGATGGATCATTTGTTGATTGGTATGGACGGAGATTGCCCCTTGAGTAATTTTCTCTTAAGTGGTGTGCCACACATTGAACACTCTTTTCCAGTTGTATGATTTGTACGACATCCCGGACAATAATGAACCCATTTGCCAACGTCTTGAAAACTATTTGTCATTATAGGTGATATCTTCAATCCTATATTTTTTGCAACATTTGTAATTGCAAAATCATCTGAAATAATCTCACCTTTAAGGCTGATACATAATGCAATTATTGAAATGTCTTGCTTTGATAATTGAAGAAAATCCCCCGTTTCTTTGGCAGATGCTATGGCTGCATTTGTTGATTCTTTGTCCGGATCCATTATTTTTAATCGATTAGTTTCTAGCAGTGTTCCTAATGCATCCTGATTTTTTTTGATGTGTTTTATTTCCTCATAAACAAGAGATGTCGTGTAACAATCATTGGCTGATCCAAATGGAACTCCTGCATAAAATGCACTTGCATCTAATATTCTAAAATCCAAGTTTACTCATCTGTCTTAGTCCTCGTTTCTTCAATCTAACAAAGACTGCTGGCTTTCTATACTTTTTTATAATTATCGGTTCGCCATAACCTGCCGATTTTACTACCTGTGCATCCATCACTATACTACAATCATGTGATGATATTATTTCTATTTTTTCATCTGGTACCACAATTGATTCTAATCTGTAAACTGGAGCAACTGGTGTTATAATTAAAACATCTAGACTTTCATGAAGAATAGGACCGCCTAAAGAAAATGAGTGTCCTGTTGAACCACTTGGAGTGGCAATTATCACCCCATCCATTTTTTGTTTGACTGTATCATTTTGAAATTTTATCTCAATCTCTGCAGTTTTTGTGAGATTTGTTCTACAAATGTAGATCTCATTTAATGCTGGTGGAAATTCTTTACCTCCACATGAAGCTACAACTCTGGTTCGTTTATCTAAAAAGAATTTACCTTTTAGAATTTTATCAATTGCATTATCTATTTCATCAATAGTTATTTCAGCTAATATGCCTCTATTTCCACCTACGTTAATTGTTAGAATTGGGGTATCATTTTCAAGATATCTGAAAACTCTTAGAGTTGTTCCATCTCCTCCTAATGTAATTACTAGATCCAGTTTTTCTTTTTTTAGCTCCTCCAATGTCTCCACTTTTTTTGCACCTTCCACTTCTATGGGGGAAATTGTAAATACTATGGATTTTTTTGCTAGAAATTTTTTTACAACGTTTTTTGCTGCATCTTCTGACTCTTTTGAACCTACTTTACTAACCACTGCAACTTTTTGAAGTTTCAAGTAGTTCTTCTAAGTCTCATTTGGTTAAAAAGATATTTTTTATTTAATTTATTGTAAACACAAATAAGTATGAATACAAATTTGTAAAATAACATGAATTACGCACATCCCGAAGTTTTAGTAGATACAGATTGGGTGTCAAAAAATCCCCCAAATGAAAATAGAAAATTAGTTGAAGTTGATTATGATCCAGTAAACGGATATCAAAAAGGTCACATTAAAGGAGCCAGCTTAATTTGGTGGAAACGAGACATTAATGATCCTATAACTAGAGACATCATTAATAAAAAACAATTTGAGACATTAATGTCTAAAAATGGTATACGTGAAGATACCGAAGTAATTCTTTATGGCGATTTTAATAATTGGTTTGCAGCATTTGTTTTTTGGGTTTTCAAATATTATGGCCATGAAAATCTAAAAATTATGAATGGTGGGAGAAAGAAATGGGAATTAGAAAATAAAGAATACACTACAGAAGAACCCCGACTTGCTTTAACTATATACAAAGCACAACCACCTGATGAGGGACTCAGAGCTTACTTGTTTGATGTTATTAGAGCATTAGGACGAGAAGACACTGTGATGGTTGATGTAAGATCTCCAAAAGAATTCTCTGGAGAAATTACAGCACCTCCTGAATATCCAATGGAGCATGCACAAAGAGGTGGACATATTCCTAAAGCAAATAATATTCCATGGGCAACTGCTGTAAATGATGCTGATGGTACATTCAAGTCTGTAGCAGATCTTACACAAAATTATGAATCAAAAGGTGTTACACCAGACAAAGATGTTATCTGTTATTGTAGAATTGGAGAAAGATCATCTCATAGTTGGTTTGTTCTAAAATATCTACTAGGTTATTCCAAGGTTCGAAACTATGATGGTTCTTGGACTGAATGGGGTAACATGATAGGAAATCCGGTGGAAAAATAAATTGTCATTAGACCTTCCTGTACTAAAGAAAGGCTCATTTTATTACATTAAAAATGGCGATACTGATTTTATTTTGGAAGATAAAACAAAAAGAGGTCTTACAGTAAAGGATACATCCATCGATGAAAAACTAAACGTCAAAGCCGATAAAGGTATGATTCATGATATGGATGGAATTGGACATTGGGTCCCAATACGCTGGTATTTTTCAAAAGCTCTGTTTGATCTTAAAAAAATCTCAGAATATGCCGAAGCAATGGAAAAAAAGTATACTGAACTTCGGGAGCTTACGTGTCCAGACGACAGTAACTGATAACCTTTTTAAACAAAATCAATCTACTGAAACCGAATGTCGTTACTTCTAAAAGATCGAGTTTGGACAATGGAAGCACCAACTGCAAAACGTGGTGTATATCCTCTTCATGGCTTCAAACTTGGACTTTATAGGTTGCCAATAAAACTTGAAGACCCTCTAGAAATTAAATCTGTACACGACGGTCTGAAAAAGGCGTTTGAAATGGATGCTTATGCCGATAGAATATTTGCAACATATCGTTGGAAAGAACAGAATATGAAAGATTCTGATGCAAAAGGGTATGAAGAAGTAGAGTTGTCTGTAACTGTTGAAATTGTCAGTGGGGAAGTAGTTGATATTATTTATCAAATTTTTCCAATTGAAAAATTTGGCGACCCAAACTGGGTTAAAGATTATAGAAAAAAGGCAGATCATTTTGCAAAAATGGTTATTGATACTATCTTACGTAATACCATCTTGGCAGATAAGATGATTTCTTATCTTGCAAAAGCAGAGAATCTTAATCACTCTGGAGCAATGCATAGACTCGAAGAGCTCACTCCTCTTGCAAAAATTGTTCTTAATGCTAAACCCAAAGCAACTGAAGCTATAGATGAAATTGCTGAAGATGATGGAGGTGAATTTGAAATTCCAGATGGAGCAAAACCCGGACCAATCGATGTTACTTACAAATCTAAAATGAAACTGTCTATTCCATTTGATGTAAATGGATACACAATCAAGACTTGGGGTAGAAAAGGCACCAACAATGGAATTCTTGGTGTTTGGGGCGAATTCGTATCTGTTGATTATGATATCTGTGTTGCAGATGGTGCATGTATTGAAGCATGTCCCGTGGATGTTTATGAATGGTTTGATACCCCAGGAAATCCTGGTTCGGCAAGAAAACCCCTCATGTCAAAAGAACCTGATTGTATATTTTGTCTTGCATGTGAAGGTGTTTGTCCGCCACAAGCAATTAAGATCTTTGAGCAAAAATAAGTAAATTACTTTGCAAGTATAAATAGTGACCAGACATTTTGGGAAACTAGACAATGGCACTTAATTCGTTTACTCAATTTATTTTTTATCTGTTTATTACATCTGCAATTATTATTAGTGCTTACACCTGTAATTTCTATTATCTTACATATCTCTCAATAAAGCGAAAAGAAATTCTTTCTACTGTTAATGTGGGAACTCCATCTGTTACTATTCAATTACCAATATACAATGAAAAGTATGTTGCAAAAAGACTAGTTGATGCAGTGTGTATGATGGATTATCCAAAAGAAAAGATGAGGATAATGGTTTTAGATGATTCTGATGATGAAACAGTGGATCTTTTATCTGATGCTGTTGCTAAATACAAAAAGCAAGGATTTCAAATTGATCATATACGACGTGGTACAAGAAAAGGGTACAAAGCAGGTGCTTTGAAACATGCAATGCAAACTACCGATACAGAGTTCGTAGCAATTTTTGATGCTGATTTTATTCCACCAAATTGGTTTCTAAAAAGAGCGATTCCACACTTTTCTAAATCTAATATTGGATTGGTTCAATGTCGTTGGGGACATGTAAATGAAAACTATTCTGCAATTACTCAAGCACAAGCACTTAGTCTTGACTTTCATTTTTTAATTGAACAAAAGGCTAAAAGCAATTCTAATTTATTTATGAATTTTAATGGCACTGCCGGAATTTGGAAATGTGCTTGTATAGAAGATGCTGGTGGATGGCACACTGCTACACTTGTTGAAGACCTTGATCTAAGTTATAGAGCTCAGATGAAAGGATGGAAATGTGTTTTTTTACCTGATATTGTAGTTGATGCTGAACTTCCTGTTCAAATGAATGCAGCTAAAAGACAACAATTTCGTTGGGCAAAAGGCTCTATCCAATGCGCAATTAAATTATTGGCAGACATTGTAATCAAACGTAAAGTTTCAGTAGAAGCAAAAATCCAAGCATTTGTCCAACTAACACGTCATATTGTTTACCCATTAATGTTGATACAGTTTCTTGCATTACCTGTTCTTTTAGCTTCAAACATGAATCTTTATCTTGTTAGTTTTATTCCTGCACTGACAATTGCTGCATATCTTGCTATGGGTCCTGGTGCATACATTGTGATAATTCAAAGTATGTATCATAAATCTTGGAAATCAAAAGCAAAGATTTTGCCTGCATTACTTGTTTACAATGCCGGAATGTCTGTCAATAACAGTGTGGCTGTGTTTGATGCTGTTTTTGGAAAGAAAAATGAATTTCTAAGAACTCCAAAATATGGAATTGTTAACAAAGAAGATAATTGGAGAGATAAAGCATACAATTTACCTTTTACAAAAACTACCTTGCTTGAGATCTTTTTTGGTGTTTATGGACTGATGGGAATTTTAATTTCAATATTTTCCAATAATCCTGTCTTTGCGCCTATTATTGGACTACAAACCGTTGGCTTTTTTTATATCTCCTGCATGAGTCTCTCTCATACAAGATTTAAAAGAATTAAATCACACAATATTCCTGTTTTAACTAAGATAGAAAAAATGGCAAAAAGAACATACCAACTCTCAATGATTGGAGTAGTTGCAATTATCATTTTTGGGGGATTCATGGCAATCAATGGATATTATGCCGATGTTTACCCTCTTGATAGAATACGTGGAAATCTGGATGGCATACTTGGTTCAGCTGATCCGGTTTCAATTAAAACTCACTTGACTGCAATTAAACAAGATTTGGCAATTGTTATGGAAAAATTACCTGAAAGTAAAAATCCTGTTTGGGTATTTCCTACAGAATCCACAAACTTTCTTCGAATAGAACGCGATGTTGATAATATGATTGTAAATGTTGAAACAATTTCTGGAGTCTCAGAAGACAGTGCTGCATTTCAGACCGGCATGACTAACATTGGCGAACGCTCTTTAGCACTTCGTCAAAATATTATGGATGCCACTCCATACATGTTTGTCAGCGTATCTAATATTGTATTTAGTACGATGTGGATAGCTGCAATTTTAGGAATCTTTGCAGCTCTGAAAAGAAAGAAAGATCAACTAACTGCATTTGATGAAGCAACCGGCATTTAGGAAATATTCAGATCATTTCGTATTTCATCCACAGCTCTAATGCCGTAAATATCTCTAATCTGTTGAATTCTGATTGATTCTTTTAGTAAGTCTTTCCCAATTGTATTTACCAAAATTGTAAATATGTCGCTAAATCTAATCTCCCATTTGTCTGCACAGTCCAAAATTTTGCTGATTGCCCATTGTCTCACTTCATGTGGTAGTGGAATTTTTTCTCCTGATTCTATTGATAATCTGTCAAATAAATTCACAATCTCTGCTGTTTGCGATGCCATGTTCTCTAAATCTTTTATATCCCCGTACTTTGATTCCGAATGCATTCTGATATTTGATTGATATTCTGATAGCTTTAGCAATGCCATCATCTCTTTTGATGATTCTTTGGATGCCTTGTTTGTAACATTTTTGACTGATTGTATTTCTTCAAATATTTTATCTGATTTTTTGTGAAATTCTACTGTAGATGCATCTTGTCGTTTTAAAATATCTGATACAGACAAAATTTTTTGTTCTATGCTACCTGTTTTCTCAAAAACATTCTTTTTGAAATTTGAAAAATCTTCTTGGACTGATTTTAATCCCTCTCCTACAAATGCTACAGAATCTACATTTGCGGCAATTGTTGCAAACTGCTGCTTTAATCCCTCTATGACGCCTCCTAAAGAATCCATTTTTGAGGCTTTTCCAGCAATCGCATCAATTGCAATTTTAATTGCACCTAATTCTAAACTCAGTTTTGATGCTGAATTTACATTGTCTTTGATTTTTCCAAGTTCCTGATTTAAGCTAGCAATTACCTGAGAGCTCACTTCAGTGCTGCCTGTTTTTTTAATTATTCCTTCAACACTATTTTTTAGATTATCCATCTCTTTACCAATGTCTAAAAATGAATCTGTTTTTCCAGAGACTTTTCTAAGATCATCTCTTACTTCATCAATTCTTTGTGCTATTTTTATTATCATTTGTGAATTGTTTCTCATGGAATTCATACTATCTTCTACTTGCCGTGATAATTCCTGAGTCTTTGGAGATGACTTTTGTAATTCATTTATTTTGTTTACTTCTTCTTGTAGTCTTATCGTTTGATCCTTAATTTTTGTAACTAAATTTGATTGGGTTCTCACATGATTTAGTCCTGCATAAAGTTTCTGTGTGTCATCTTCTAGAATGCCTATCTGCTTTGATTGTTTCTGTATACTTTCTAATGTCGAAGTTAATGTGTCAATCATTTCTTTCATCGAAACGAGGACTTTTTGATTATCGCCAAAAATCTTTGACATTACTTTGATTTCTTTTTGTAATGCCTTGCTAGAATCTGATACTGATGCTACCTTCTTTAGTATTGCAGCCGGTGTAGGTTCACGTTTTATGACCTTTTTTGTTTTATCTGAAACTTTATGTGTTTTCTTCGTTTCTTTGGTAGCCATATCTAATGATAATAAAATATGATGATAAAAAAGTTAGGTGTAAAATAAAAAATGTAAAGAGTTACTTGTTGACAACTTCTGGTTCATGAAGTAACTCATGAAAGGTCTTTTCAGCTAGTCCAATTGCTGTGTCAATAAATCCTCTTGGACAATATTCACATTGAATCATATAGTACGGTATGGTACCG
This sequence comes from Nitrosarchaeum sp., assembly GCA_046712755.1. Lineage (GTDB taxonomy): Archaea > Thermoproteota > Nitrososphaeria > Nitrososphaerales > Nitrosopumilaceae > Nitrosarchaeum. The sequence continues at coordinate 49,158 of JBKKCM010000058.1, forward strand.
TACTATTAATGTTTAGGTAATTGTAACGTTACCTATTATGCAGTCAGATACCCCAGGTCATTTCTCTACACTATTTTCAGCTGACCTACTCATCATTCTGCATTTAGATTAATGATAACTAGGCATAAAGAGGTTCAAAACATAATAAATTCACATAAAAGTTATGTTAAATTAAAAAATCTATTTTCATTTGTTGGATTTGTGAGCAATTGTTTTTAAACAAATTTGTTAAATGATACTGTGGATAATTCTATGCTTCAGATTGATCCATCTGGGGTTCATACAATTTTGAATCAAATTGCAACTGGTTTTATTGATCAGCTTACTCACATTCCTCATACTTCGTTTGTTACTGATTTAGCTTTTATCATGATTATTGGTGCAATTGTAACCCTTGCATTCTTTAAAATAAAACAACCTCTTATCATTGGATATCTTTTTGCAGGTATGCTGTTGGGGCCTCTATCCCCTCTTTGGTCTTGGATTCTTCCTCCAGGCGGTCGCCCTTCTGACATGTTGGAAGGAGTAGGAATTTTAACCGACATGTCTGCATTGAATCTGTTTTCTGAAATAGGAGTCATCTTACTTCTTTTTGTAATTGGGATTGAATTTCCTTATGCAAAAATCAAAAGTATTGGAAGAATTGCAATTGGCGTAGGTACTATTGGTCTATTTACAACATTAGGTGCAATTTTTTATACTGCAAGTTCTCTTGGATTGAATTCTATGGATTCTCTATTTATTGCTGCAGCACTTTCAATTTCCAGTACTGCCGTTATTGTAAAAATTTTAGAAGAGATGGGACGAATAAGAAGGGAATCAACAATTCTTGTATTGGGAATATTAATTGTAGAAGATGTAATTGCTGTCATTTTAATTTCCTCTTTACAATCAATTGCTTTAGTTGGAACTGTCTCTATAGAATCTATTCTGGTTGTAGTCATTGTTGCAACAGGCTTAATTGTCGGCACATTCACAATTGGAACAAGAGTTATCACACCATTAATTGATAGAGTCGCTGCATCTGAACACCATGAAATTTTATTATTGAGTGTTCTTGGAGTATGTTTTGGCTATGCATTATTGGCAAATATTGTTGGGTTGTCAGTTGCCATAGGTGCATTTCTTGCTGGTGTTCTAGTTGCTGAATCTAAATCGTCTGAAGTTTCCAAACTCTTGGCAAGCCCCATTAAAGACATGTTTGTAGCCATATTCTTTGTCTCAGTTGGTGCTCTGATGGATGTGTCTCAACTTCAAAATTATATCTTTATAGCTATTGCACTAATTGCGGTTGCAATTGGTATGAAATTCGGAGGTAATCTGCTTGGCAACTTTTTATTCCATCAAAAACGTGGCAAAGCTGTTCGTTCGGCATTCACATTAGCTGCTCCCAGAGGTGAATTTTCAATTGTTATAATAAAAACTGGAGTTGATATTGGGGCAGTAAGTGCATTTTTGTTTCCACTAGTAGGTGTGATTTCTATTGTCACTGCTTTTCTTTCACCATTTATGATAAAGGCAAGCGATAAAGTAGTTCCAATGTTGGAAAAGAAAAATGTCTGATGAACTCAAAAAATTATCTGAACAAGTTCATGATGGTGTAACCACATTTGATTTTGACGGTAAGGATATTCCATGTATAATTTTAGATGAAAGAAAGTATGATGAAATAATATCCAAAGTTGCTGGAAAACCTCTTGCAATTAATACTGATCTTAATATATTGCAAGATGGATTGGGCCATGTTTTTGTGGAAATTGTCTTGACCTTTTCTCAAGGTGGAATTGTTGAAAAACTGCTAATCAATGCAAACAATGATCTGTCATTTTTTCAATCTCTTGCAAAAACTTCAATGCTTGCACTTTCATCACCACAATCTCATTATGGAAAAGATAATGTCTTTATGATTCAGCTACCTAGACCTGAAAAAGCTGAAAATGCATTAGATATTATCGAACGCGGATTGGTACAAAACAATCAAAAATAAATGGTGCAGTTACCGGGATTTGAACCCGGGTCACGAACTTGGCAAGCTCGAATATTAACCAAACTGTACTATAACTGCAACAATCCTAAGGGATGAATTTGGATATTAAACTGTTTTTAACTATTGCATCCAAGATAAACTATGGATGAAATACTGATGGAGAAAATTAAGCAAAAAATTCATGAGACTATTTCAAACAAAGATGAAATTCGGCAACTCATTCAATTGCTTTCCAACATTGATGATTCTAAATCATTTGCACTTGGAATTGTTGTTGGAAGACTCTACAACGCCTTTTATTATCAAACAAAAAGAATTCTAAACCGAGAACCCACGAAACTTGAATTTACAGAATTTTTAGAATTTGTTAAAAGTAAGAAATCTGATCTAGAAAATTTATGGTGACATTTTCTGTTCCCAAGGAATAACTTTGATTGTTGCTGTTCCTGGTAGTTTTACACAAGCACTTTTGAGGGCTTTTTTTGCCTTTTCTAGATGTGGTGCATTAACATAAAATTCCATAATGCATTGTCCAAGCTTTACTCTGGCACCTAAACTAGTAGCTTTTCCCCAGGCTCTTCTCATTCCTTCTGAAATTCTATCTGCACCAGCGGTTGCAACCATTTTATTTTCTCTAAGAAGAACATGAGGATAAATTCTGAGTCTGGAGAAGTATCCTGTTTCTCCAGCTGTTTGTTCAAGTGTTTTATTTGCGGCTAATCTACAAGACTCTATGGACACGTGTCTAATCTGACATTTTTCATTTGTGAGTAATTGAATACAATAGTCATAGTTTGCTCTTTTTCCTCCTTGGAATTTTGCAATTTTTATCTGTGGATTACCTTTGATGAATTCTTTTCTACAGAATGGCTGTCCTTTTCCTACTCTATAATTAGCACCATGCATGATAACCTCAAACCAAAATGCCCATATTTTAACGGTTAGCCAAACCCATTCTCCAATACTTATATGGAAAACCATTGACTTTCTCTTCATTATGGAAGAAGCTCCTTTAGTGAAAGGCGAGTTGGTCTCAGATCAAACCTGTATCTCAGATAAAGAAATGATCCATGAACTTCAACTCAAAGGATACGGTGAGCTTGAAAAAGAAAAATTATTCTTAAAATCATTTGAATCTCTTTATTTGCTATATGCCGACAAATTAATTCTACGCAAGGGTAAAAAACAAATTAATTTTGATGACTTGATGGGCATCTGTCAAAAAAATGATTCTGAAACTCTAACAAAATTTTTGATCTACCGCGATTTGAAAACTAGGGGATATGTCGTCAAAGACGGATTTGGGTTTGGTTCTGATTTTCGAGTATATGAAAGAGGACAATTTGGTGAAAAAGGAGCAAAGTTTCTAATTTTTGGTCTCAATGAGGGTCAACAAGAAAAGATGGGTACTCTCCAGAAAAAAATTGAACAAATTACACAAATGGGAAAAGAGCCGATAATAGCAGTAATTGAAAGGCGTGGCGAAGTAATCTATTATAAAATTAATAGAATGAATTTTTATGAAAACAAAACAGGATTAGAAGAATTATCTCAACTTTAAACGCCTAATACCCATTCTGATGAATATTTTAAAAGATTATTTTTTTCTGCATACATAAAATCATAAACTTCGATATATTTTGTCTTATTTTCCCACAGATCTTCAAAATCTTTTATTTTTCTTTGAACTCTTGATTTATCGTTCCATGATGTGAATACATCTACTGATTCAAAGTCTCTTATTTGAGTTGAAAGAGATGATGATGTTCCAGTAAACGCAACAGCTTCTCCATTTTCATCTTTGAATATTCCAATTCTTTCTGAGAATAAATTGGAAATCTCCTCAGAATTTGTGATTGCAATTTTTAATTCAATTTGGCCATTATTTATGAAATCTTGTAGTCTCTGCATTTTATTGTCTCTGATTAATTTTCCATCAAAGCGTTTAGTGTATTTTTCTGAAAAAAGTTTTGTCAATATGTTCAGATCTGATATTTTGAATCTATTCCCTGTGATCATTCTTAATTTTGCCTTACCTGATGTGAAATTATCAAACCCCATAACTATGCCCGCCAAACCTCGAATTGACAAAAAATCCACACATCTACTATATTCTATACAATTACTTAGGCATGGAAAGAAAAAGTCTGTTACAATATTATTTCTATCTGAACGATACTCTTCTTCTAATTTGATTTCTCTTAAACCCAATAATTTTTCAATGTGATTTTATTATTTAAACAAACAATCATTTGATAATTCATGTGCATAATGAGATAAAAGAAGAAATTTTGGGTAATCTGCACAGATTATCTTGTTGGAAGTAGAATGGTTCCATATGTTGTACGTATCTTTACTGTATAAAAATAATTTTCAAAAAAGTTTGCTGATTCATCAAATCATCTCTGTTTCCATTTCTTATCAAATCTGTAAAACACGTGCTTGGAATCTAGTGACAAACTTGTCCATAATACTAACACACATGTCAGCGCGGTTTTAATACAAACAACCATAACATAATCAATGAGAAATGACTGTTGTAGAAAATGTGGATGTGAGATGGAAGTAAATCAAAATTGCCAAGTTTGCAAAAAACCCATCGAGTTTTTTTGCCACATATGCAGTAACACTACAGACAAACAAATTCACTCTAATTGTATGATCAAAAATATACTTATCATCGGGGCATAGTGGAAGTTTTTGACTATTTTACAACAAATTGAAGAAACAGAATTAATCTGCAATAACTGTAATACATCAAGACTTGTAACTGATGATGTGATTGGTGAGATTGCTTGTTCCAGTTGTGGATGTGTCATTTCCGAAAATACCGAAGACAGGGGAGCAGAACGTAGAAACTTTTCAGATAATTCAGACAATACAAGAACTGGTCCAGGATTGTCACCAAAAATGCATGACAGAGGACTCTCCACCATAATAGGAATACAAAACAAGGATTCAATTGGAAAGCCGCTTTTAGCAAATATCGCCCAAACATTTGGTAGACTAAGAAAGTGGGATAGTAGATCACAAACAAAAAGTTCAGCAGATAGAAGCTTAAGAAACGCACTTCAGGAATTGGATAAAGTACAATCAAAGCTAGGACTTTCTGATACTGTAATTGAAAGAGCATCTCTTTTTTATAGAAAAGCATCAGAGAAGAATCTTGTTCGTGGAAGAACTGTGAAAGGAATTGCTGCTGCATGTCTGTATGCATCATGCAGGGATTTGGAGCATCCTAGAACCTTGACAGAGATTGCAGAACAGCTTGAGATCGGGAGAAAAGATGTTGCAAGATCATACAGGTCACTGTTTAGGGAATTGGGCTTTGTAGTCTCAATAGCTGATCCAATAAAGTCTATCAGTAAGATTGCAAGTAAGATAGGAATAAAAGAAAAAACAATACGTAAAGCAGTACACATTTTAGATGCCGCCCATGATGCCGGAATTGTTGCTGGTAAAAACCCAGAAGTTATCGCAGCCGCTGCAATTTATGCTGCATGTGTTATGACAGGTGAAACCAAATCACAACATGAAATATCGATTGCGGCAGGCACCAGTGCTGTTTCAATAAGAAATAGAGTTTTAGACTTTAGAAAGAATCTGAACTTGTTTTCAGGATCAGACTGTTTATAAATGGAAGTAGAATTTATTATTTTTTAATCAAAAATTCTATGATTGTGATTAAAAAAACCATCTGAACGTAATAGACCATTCAAAAGAATCGCTTGTAATAATTACCTGTAAATAATGTTTTAAAAATATTTTATAATTCTTAATTTGGTTTGGATTGTTTCAGTATGGACGATGTAATTCTTTTTTGAATTTCATTATTTGACATACATAATATTACGAGAAGAACCTTAATTCATTTTTCGTCGATCGGGTAATTTCTTGCAATAATTGTAATTTTCATTATAATGTTAGTATGTAGTCAAACCCAACATTCTAACCTTTTATTCTCTCCATCAAAAGTAAAAGACTAAGGGGGACAAAGAGAACGCGATGATTTCAATTATGGCATATCCAAACGTATTACCTGTCAGAAATGAATACATTTTGGAGTGTTTTTCAACTAGATATTTTTTCAATTTTGGGATTAGCATAGATGGCAAAATAAATACTAGTAATGCAGAGTAACCTAATTTCCAAAAATGAGGGGCAAAAGAAAATATATTTTCCATAACCCTATTGAGTTCTATATCAAATCCGGCAATGATTTCTTCTTCTAGTATCGGCAATAGAACTGAAATTAGAAGTCCAAAGAGAAATAACTTGACGGAGTAGTTCATTCTAAAAATACGTTTTTTTCACCTTATATTGGTTTTAATCGACATTTTCCGATTTGTTCATCTATTATCATACGCTGTAAAAGACGCAGGTAAAACTGAAATTAGATATTGATGCTAATCTTGCATTATATTAGAAAACAAAAAGAGTTTAGAATCTAATTTATAATTTTCAAAGGCTAAATTGTGCTACTTTATCTTCATAAACAAATTCTGAAATTTTATCAATTCTGTAAAGATTCTAATTGATTGGAAATACTAACGTGATGTTTCCTTTAGTCGATTTGACTTCAAGCGGTTTTCCCACAATATCGTGAAATAGTTCTTTGATCAAAGTTTCAACGTATAAGGTCCATTTGATTCCAAGATCATGTTGAATTTTAAAAACGTAGAAATCTTTTTGCCTTTCAATATAATGTTGCATCCAAGCAACATTTAGCCATGTACGTAAAATTTCAACAAATTCTTCAACTGAATAACTACCTTTCATAAAATATAATATATTGGAGAAAGTATCTTTTTCGATCTCTTTTGCTAGTGTTTTAATTTCCTCTTCATTTAATCGTTGAATGGCATCCTTTACGAATGGTTTTGTCATTGGTAATAGACCAACCTTTCTTTCGTATTTTTCCCAAAGTATATGATTTGAGAGAATTTTTATCACAAGTGCGTTGAGGTTTATTTTTTCTAAATCTGACTCTTTTTTTAGTTCCTCAATTAGTGATGATGGGAGTCTGAATGTATTTGTCTGCGTTTTTTTGAGTGGTTCCTTTTCTTCCCTCACATACATTTTAGACTAATCACAGTTAAAAATATGCCCTCAATTACTAATGGGCATGTAAATATACGAGAATGCTTTTTCTTTCCACTATTGCGGCAGCTATGAGCATGGATAATCCAATTACCAACACATACTCTGTAGACAAGAATTTTGCCGAAAACTCCCATATCCCTCTCCAAAATAAAATGATTCCAACTCCACCCATAATTATTGAGAATACATGTCTCTTATCTTTGGTCAATTGAGTTTAAAAAAGAAATCCACACATAAATCTTGACTGTATATTTTGTCTTACATTGTGTTGCTACTGATATATCTGCAGCTTTTACATATCATTTTTCAATGAAAGAGGTGAACAAAGAAATAAAATAACTCGACACAAGCCATTCCCCAACCGGCTTTCTCTTTTTTTGTTGTCGAGTTTGTTTTCTAAGAAAAATGCGTGAAGAATCCTGTAGAAAATGTGGTGGATCTCTACTTGTTTATGCTAAATGCATTGAATGTGGACAGTCAATTCAAGAAACATGTACAACTTGTTGTTGTATCGCAACCATTGAAAAAGTTCACACCATATGTTTACAGCTAAATAAAAAGGAGGTCATTGCATCATGATGAAAGAGTATGATTTTGAGGAATACTGTCAATCTATGCTAAATCACAAATCAATTCACTTTGCCGGTGTTATTGACAATATGGGAAATCTAGTTTCAGGTGGGTTCAAAATGAATGTTCGCTCTTTGATACCTGACAAAGATTCACGAATAATGTATACAAACCACGCACTGGATTATGCAATGAAAAAGGATTTTGATGATACTTTAGGCAATATAGAATACACAGCTTCCAAGAGAAAAAATGCCTTGATGATTAACATTCCATTTGGAAACCATCTTATTCTAGTTTCAGCAGAGCCAAATTCTTCAGCAGAACAAATAGTTTCACTTACGCTCCGAGAATTTCATGTGACATGAAAATTATCTGATGTTCATAAAGCGTTCTACAATTTTGTAAATATCGATCAAGATAGTTTAGTCTAAAGTATTAATTTTGATTATAGTGAACGTTATGAGTCAAATCTAATCGGCTTATCTATACCCCAAAGTTAAAGTGCTCCCGTCGGGATTTGAACCCGAGATCACTGCCTTGAGAGGGCAGTATGCTTAGCCGGACTACACCACAGGAGCTTGTTCAAAAACAAACTCCATCTC
>JBKKCM010000059.1:0-84221 GCA_046712755.1 Nitrosarchaeum sp.
GTATCTAATCCGGTTTGCTCCCCCAGCTTTCATCCCTCACCGTCGAACGTGTTCTGGTAGACCGCCTTCGCCACAGGTGGTCATCAATAGATCAAAGGATTTTACCCCTTCCTACCGAGTACCGTCTACCTCTCCCACTTCCTAGTTATGCAGTATTCCCGGCAGCCCATACGTTAAGCGCATGGATTTAACCGAAAACTTACAAAACGGGCTACGGATGCTTTAGGCCCAATAATCATCCTGACCACTTGAGGTGCTGGTTTTACCGCGGCGGCTGACACCAGAACTTGCCCACCCCTTATTCGTTAGTGTTTCTAGGACTGACAAAAGGTTTCTTTAGCAGAAACCACTCGGATTAACCTTGTCGTGCTTTCGCACATTGCAAAGTTTTCTCGCCTGCTGCGCCCCATAGGGCCTGGGTCCGTGTCTCAGTACCCATCTCCGGGCCACTCCTCTCAGAGCCCGTACCTGTAATAGTCTTGGTGGGCCATTACCTCACCAACAAACTGATAGGCCGCAGTCCCATCCTATGGCGATAAATCATTTGAAACATAAACCATTCCAGGCATAATGTTCTATCGGGAATTATTCTCAGTTTCCCGAGGTTATTCCCGTCCATAGGGTAGATTGACTACGCGTTACTGAGCCGTCTGCCTTGTATTGCTACAATGACTCGCATGGCTTAGTATCAATCCGATAGCAGTCAGGTCCGGCAGGATCAACCGGATTCTGTTTTTACTTGATTATTGAAGTACACATTGTACTATATTGGAATTGACGGATGCACATAATCTTCACATTTCAGATTTGATCAGTTGATCAGATCCTCATTTTGTATGCGTAAATGGAGGCCTATGAATCATAAAATGGTGCATTACCATACTTTCATCACAAGCGCCGCCTATTGCTTTACGTATGCAGAAGGTCAAACTTTTCAAATACATATAAACCATGGCTAAAAATGGCGATCATCGATTAAATAATCACTCAATTTTGTAGTAAATAGAAAAATAAAATGAGCATTATTTTAGATTACAAAAAAAAGACAAAAAAATCTGCAAAGTTATTTTTAGCATCATCTAAATTTCATGTAAATGGGGTAAGTCACAACATACGATTTTTTGAACCATATCCATTTGTTGTAAAATCATCATCAGGAAAAAATTTGGTGGATATAGACAATAACAAGTATACAGATTACTGGATGGGCCATTGGAGTTTAATTTTAGGGCACGGTCCAAAACAAGTTAAAGATTCACTGAAAAAACAGATTGAAAAAAGTTGGATGTATGGTACAGTAAATGAGCAAACTATCAAGTTATCAGATTTAATTTCAAAGGCAGTGCCAGTAGCTGAAAAAATTCGTTATGTCACATCGGGTACTGAAGCTACGATGTATGCAGTAAGGCTTGCACGTTCTGTAACTGGTAAAAAAATTATTGCAAAGATAGATGGTGGATGGCATGGATATACATCAGACTTGCTAAAGAGTGTAAACTGGCCATTTACAGAATCAGAAAGCAGTGGCGTTGTAAATGAGGAAAAAATAATCTCAATGCCATTTAATGATTTAGAGAGATCACTTGAGATTCTTAAAAAAGTTTCAGATGACTTGGCAGGAATAATCATTGAACCGGTATTGGGTGGAGGCGGATGTATTCCAGCAACACTAGAATATCTTAAAGGAATACAAGAGTTTGCTCACAAAAACAAATCACTATTCATACTAGATGAGATTGTAACAGGATTTAGATTTAGATTTGGATGCTTGTATCCCACTATGAAACTTGATCCAGACATTGTAACGTTGGGGAAAATTGTTGGTGGAGGAATGCCAATAGGTGTAATGTGTGGCAAAAAAGAGATCATGAAACATGCAGATACCACAGGGAAGAAAAAATCAGAGAGATCATACATAGGAGGCGGAACATTTTCTGCAAATCCCATGTCAATGACTTCAGGATTTGCAACATTGACGGAATTAAAAAAATCAAAAGATATAATCTATCCAAAAATTAATTCTTTAGGAAAATTTGCAAGAGATGAGCTAGACAAAGTATTTGGGGATAAAGTAGTCATTACGGGCCAAGGTTCTCTGTTTATGACACATTTTGTAAAAGATGGAATAACCGAGGTTGTAAATTCTGCCCAAGCTGCAAAATGCAATACCGATCTACTCTACAAATATCACTTTAAGATGATTGCACAAGACGGAATATTCTTTTTGCCGGGAAAACTAGGGGCCATATCTAATGCACACGCCAAAGACGACATAAAGAAGATGATCATATCATCTGAAAACTTTCAGATATGATTCCCAGCTACCAAAAACACAAGATACTAAACTAAACTTTCATTACCAATAACATTTTGTACTGAATCATGGGCTTGTTTGATTCAAAAGAAGACTCGGAAGACTTGATGTATCAGGCAATGTCTCTAATGGAAAAAAATCAACCCAAAGGGGCAATCATACTATTTAGCAAAGTGCTAAAACAGGATTCCAAAAACACATCGGCATTATACAATAAAGGACTGGCGTTAAATCAAATCAAAAAATACAGCGATGCAATAACATGCTTTGATTTAATATTAGAAATAAACCCAAATGACGCATCTGCAATTAACAACAAAGGAATTGCGATGGCAGAAATGGGAAATATTCAAGGCGCATCAGAATACTACGACATGGCAATTAAGGCAGACCCAAAATATGGGCCATCATATTTTAACAAAGGCGTTTTGCTTGATAAATTACAAGAGCATGAAGAAGCACTGAATTATCTTGACAGAGCAATAAGCATAGAACCTAGAAAACCAAATGCACAATTTTACAAGGGAATAATTTTAGGGAAATTAAAAAGACATGAGGAAGCACTGAATTGTTTTGAGAATGTTCATAAAAAATATCCCAGCCACATGGATGCGTTATTTCACATAGGAATAGAATTAGCGGAATTAGAAAATCACAAAAAAGCAATAGAAATTTTTGAGCAGATACTTGCAAACCATAAAGACAATGTAAATGTCATATATGCAAAATCAAGAAGCAAGTCAGCGTTAGGAGAATTTCCAGAATCACTAGAGTTATTAAAAAAAGCAGTCAATTTAAATCCTAAAACAATTAGGGCATGGGCCAAAGAGGAAAAAACATTTGAAAGATTACACAGTAACAACCAGTTCAGAAAACTAGTGAAACTCTAAAGATATTCCAAGATATTGGGAAAAACATAATACAACAGTTAAAATTTCATACAACATAAGAACCAAAATGGAAAAAACAAATATCTACTCATCGGGGGACAAAAGAAAGGTCAACCCAGATTGGTTTACTAATAAAGTACACATGAAAGATATTTCAACGAAAATAAAATCAAAAGAACAAGATATTTACCATGTTTACTTTGAAAATGGTGCAAAAACAAAAATGCATTTACACAGTGGCAATCAAATTTTACTAGTCACCAAAGGAATGGGTAGTCTTGAGACATTCAGGAAATACGGCACAAACAAGACAAATTTTAAAATCAAGAGAACAGAGAAAATTAGCCTCAAAGAAGGAGACATTGTATACATTTCATCTAACACACTACACACACATGGATCATCAAACAAAAAGTCATTCTCACATATTGCAATCAATATTTTACCATCTAAAAATTTAGAATACAAGACAACATGGTATGAATCAGACTTTAAGACAAATGTCACAAAAAAGATATGATTTTCCAAAATGTCAGTTAGAAAAAGCTCCGAAATAGAAACAATTTCAGGAAATGAAGGAACAAAAATAAAACAATACTTTCATCCACATAACACATTAAACGGAATTAATTATAGCCTAGCGCAATTTACATTAGAACCAGGAAAAAAATCCCTACTCCATAAGATACAATCATCAGAGATTTATTATATTTTAGAAGGAGATGCAGTTTTGAAAGTTAATGATGAGTCATACCAATTAAAAAAAGATGATTCAGTTTATGTTCCACCAATGTTAGAGCAATACATAGAAAACACAGGTTTGGTCAATCTGCGATTTTTGTGCATAGTAGAACCGGCATGGAAACCAGAAGATGAGATTATTTTAGAATAAACCAAAGCCAAATAGGGCATAATTGTTTTTAACATATGAGAAATTCCTAGTAATAGTGAATACATATCAAGCCCTCAGAGCATTGAATGTAAAATCAGAATCATCATGGGATGAGATAAAAATAGCATATAGAAAACTAGCACTAGAGTTTCATCCTGATAAAAACACCAGTGAGAAAGAAGGTAATGAATTCAAAAAAATTACAGAAGCATACAATCACTTGAAGAAGAACTTTAACCAAAACACGGATGAGCCAAAACAAAAATTCACAGATACAAACATCAAAACTAATTTTGAGAAAAAATCTCAATGGGGTGCACCAACAGGTGGAAACATACCAGAGCAAGACTGGAGCAAGTACACACGTGAATTTGAAGAAGGAGATCCTACTTTTTGGAGAGAGTATGAAAAAAGATTCTGGGAAGAATATAATGCACGTGTACGTTCAGATGGAAGACATGGCGAATATGAGAAAGCAAGAGAGCCTGAAAAACAACCCAATCTATTTGTAGATGTGGATAAAAGTTTGTGCATAGGATGCTGCAGTTGTGAGATAATTGCACCGGATGTTTTTTCAATAAACAAAAATTCAAGATCAAATCCAAAATCATCAGTGATAAATCCAAGAGGCGCAGGAATAAACAAAATAATGAACGCTGCTGAGACTTGCCCCACTAAAGCAATAATTGTAGAAAATATAGATACAAAAGAGAGATTATTTCCTTATTGAAAGTTATTTTAATTTGTCATAAACTTCTTCAATCTCTGAATCAGAAAACTTTACAGAATTAAACATGCTGTGAATTGCACCAGCCGAATCACCTACAGCGCGAGGAACTAAATGCACATGAACGTGTGGAATTTCTTGCCCTGCTTCTTTTCCATTATGAACTGCAACAAGTGTTGCACCGGTTAGTTTGTCTACTTTTGGAATAATTGTGTGGACCAGTGAAAACAAGTCAGAATTTTCTTCATCAGTCATGTCTTGAATTTTTACATGATGATTTTTTGGAATTACCAGAGTATGGCCTTTGGCAAGTGGAAACGCATCTAAAAATGCCATAGAATACATGGTTTCTTTGATCATCTTAGTTGGAATTTGACCAGAAACTATTTTACAAAAGATGCAATCCATATCACTTTAACACATAATCAAAATATTAACTGCTATGGTTTCAATTATTGCAGATCATTTTCTGACTAGATGTTAATTTTGCAATTACCACGTACCGCCTGAGCCAGAATTTGGGTCAAGTTTTTTTTCAGGTATGTTTCCGTGTGCCTTTTTTGTGTGTCTTTTGAGGCGTTCTGAGTCATGCAATTCCAAACCACACACATTACATTTGGTTTCATTGTCTTTGTCTTTATTTCGTTTGAATAGACCCATAATTAGTAAACTTTTGAAATACATTATAAAGGATACGAGGTTTTTGAAAATCTGATGAATCTAAAAAACATCACAGTTCTAGGATCTGGAATAATGGGTCATGGAATTGCACAAGTTTCAGCTACTGCAGGATACAACGTAGTTCTCAGAGACATTGAGCAAGGATTTTTAGATAAAGCAATGGAGAAAATAAAATGGAGTTTAGATAAATTAGCAGCCAAAGGAAAAATATCACAACAAGAAGCAGACTTAATTTATTCAAGGATTACACCAATAGTCAATCTTGCAGATGCGGTAAAAAATGCGCAGCTCATAATTGAGGTAGTTCCAGAAATTATGGAGTTAAAGAAAAAAGTCTATGCCGAATTAGATGCAGTAGCAGGCAAAGAGGTCATTTTTGCATCAAATACAAGCACACTACCAATTACAGAGATTGCAAATACCACATCACGTCCAGAAAAATTTATCGGGATTCATTTTTTCAATCCGCCACAACTAATGAAACTAGTGGAAGTGATTCCTGGAGAAAAAACATCACAGGAAATAGTTGATTTTACTCAAGAATATGTAAAATCAGTAAAAAAAGAATCAGTCCTATGCAGAAGAGACGTTCCAGGGTTTATCATTAATAGATTATTCATTCCAATGGTACACGAAGCATGTTACATGATGGACAGAACAGGTGCAACAATGACTGAAATTGATTCTGCAGTGAAATTCAAGCTAGGATTTCCAATGGGAATTTTTGAGCTAGCTGATTTTACAGGAATAGATGTAATACACAAAGCAACAATAGAGATGCATTTACGTGATAAAAAAGTAATTTTACCACATCCAACAATTGAAAAAATGTTTGATGCCAAAAAACTCGGTCAGAAATCAGGCGAAGGATTTTACAAATACTCAGATGAAAAATATGAGCGGGTTCCACTATCAGAAGAGTTAGCAGATAAATGCAATCCAATTCAGCTTGTTGCAAATATCTTAAACAATGCAGCTTGGCTTGTTACAAATAAAGCCAGTGACATAGAAGAGATTGAAAAAGCTGCACAGTTAGGATTAGGATTGAAAAAACCGTTATTTGATACAGCAAAAGAAATAGGAATCAAAAATATTGTAAATGAATTAAAACAACTAGCATCAAAACATGGTAAATTTTACGAGCCAGACCCACTGCTAGTTTCTATGCAGTAATTAATTCAAGAATTTTCTTTACAGCTTCTTTTGGAGAATCTACTCCAATAATTTTGACATGTTTTCTATGATCCACATATCCGTCAATGAATTTATCAGCTGCCCCACCAGTATTTCTGATTGCGACCATTGGTTTTTTGTACATGTATGCAGCACAAATCTCAGATAAGGTTCCAGAGCCACCACCAACTATGATGATACCGTCAGCAGACAGAGCATTTAGAAAATCCCTTGACAATCCCATTCCGCTTGGAATTACAATGTCACAAAATTCATTTGCAAATGATGCATCATCCTGAGGAATAATTCCTACAGTCAATCCATTAGCGTCATGTGTACCATGAGATGCGGCTTTCATTACACCTCCCAATCCACCTGTAATAAGAACACAGTTTGACTTTGCCACTTCGCAACCTATCTCATATGCAATTTTTTCATGATCCGGAGTGCAACCATTATCATTGTGTCCTATTACCAAGATCTGGATTCTCTTTGTCAATATTGTAGATAATAATTTGCCATCTAATATCTTTCCTAACACAAAGGATATTAGAGAATAAAATGCAACGCCAGTATGGAAAAGTGCTCAATGCCAGTTTGTTTTACAGAAAAACAATACAAAATGATCGAAGAATTTGCCAAGAGAAAAGGTATGCTAAATGCAAGCCAGGCTCTTGAAAAAATCCTAAGCAGTTAAACGCTTTTTGTTATTTTTTGTTTTTATTTTATTTTTTACAGATCAAAAGTCTGATTCTGTGATTTTCTAATTATTCATAAATTTGGAATAAAAAGAGAACAGAAGTTGGACAATACCGCGTTTATGAAATTGATTATCGTTTTGTTTATTTATGACTATGTAACTAGTGTCTTTATGAAGACTCCCAATGAAAAAACAGTTAGCGATCAGTTGAAAAAAGCTAGAACCGAAAAGAAAACAGATGTGGAATTTCCACCTTCAAAGGGAATTCAAAAACAACCAGGACTTGCTAAAAAGAGTAACAAGAGAAAATCACATAAAGCAATTCAGTAAATTACGATAACTCATATCCAAATACAACACTTTAGAAACAAAAAAACAAAATAGAATCTAACAAATTTGTGATATTACTTGTAAATCTCATACTTGAATGGGTGCAAGAAAATGCAATATGGATACAGCGATACTAAAATATGCAACAATTGTTGTGATATCGCTAATAATAGTTGCAATTGGACCAGTAGCTGTTGCCGGGTCTATTCCAAATTTTTCAAAAATAATTGAAATGTATGTAGAAAAAAATGTTTGAAATATCATACTTAGAAAAATTGAGGAACCGATTACAATTCCAAGATCAAGTTTTCCCCAACCAAAAAATACAGCTGCAAAGAGAGATATTGCAAAAATAAATCCCAGAAAAGACCCAATTTTTATTTCTCTAAATAGATAACGCCTTAAAGAAAAATTTGGCTCAAGTGCAATCATCCTAATTACCAATGTTTGAGATTGGGTTCCTATAGCATCACTAAGATAAACAATGACAGGAATAAACGAAGCAAGTATAATGTATTCATTGAGAAATAATTCAAAGTTAGAAATAATTGCAGCTGCCACCAATCCACCAAGAAGTCCAATAAACAACGAAGGCAAACGTGCCCTCACCAATCTGGAGACAGGTGTTTCAAGTGATTCAATCTCTTTAATTTTATGATGTATACCGCCAGATCTCAAAACATCTTCTCTTACCTTATAATGAAATATGGAAAGAATTGTTTTGTGAGGAATTACACCAAGTAAGTGTTTTTCCTTGTCCACTACTGGGATAGACCAAAAACCATGTTTTAGAGCAAGATGAACTGCTTTTTCTTGGTGATCATCTTCTCTAATGGAGATAACATTTTTTATCATTAATTTTTCAGCTAGAGTTTCGTTATTTTCTTGCAGTATTTTCTTTAGTGATATTATGCCTACTAATTTTTGTGCATGATCTACCACATACACATATCCAATAATTTCAAACTGTCTAGCTTTTTTGGTCAAAATTTCTTTTATGTAACCAACATTATTTTCTGGATTGACAGTTAGGATTTCTTTTGTGATCTGGTCCTTTATCTTTTCTAGATTGTTTTTCAAGATATAGTTATCATGTTTTTTATCAGGCTAATAACAATAGAGTTAATTTTTAAAGTTGACAATAAAATCGAGTGGAAATAGCCTAAAATAATCCCTTAGTACAATATCACCCATCATAATTGACAAAAAAAGATTAGAATTTGTTTTTTCTAATTTTGTATTGACTTAAATTATTTCAATTATAACATGGCATATGGGATTATTTAGCAAAAAGCCAACATATTGTACTGTTTGCAACAAAGAACTTACACATAAACACAAACCTAAAAAAGAGTGGAATGTAAAAGGCATGCTTTGTGGAGATTGTCATTTTGACAAATCAAAAGAATACTATGAGGGAAAAGTAAGACAAGCATGCATATCATGTGGAACAGTAAAGATCATCTCAGAATTGTGGGAGCCAAGATGGCAATGGGATATGGAAGGCTTGTTGTGCAAAGAATGTTTTGATAAAAAAGAGGAATCTTTTGAAGTAAAGAAAAAATTTTGTGCGTTATGTGGTACAGAGATGGGATTTATCAGACACAATCCAAAAAGCAAATGGAAGATAGAAGGTCAACTCTGTAGAAAATGTTGGGATGAAAAGAAAGCAGAGGGGGGATAAAGATGGGATTTTTTAAGAAATTTACGTGTGATGTTTGTAGCAGTAAATTTTCACATCAAGAAGAACTGATGAATCACAAGCAAATTGTACACGGAAAAGATTTGCAGTATGATTGTAAAGAGTGTAAGAAATATTTTTCAAATATGGAAGATATGAGAACACATTTGCAAAGAGAACACAGCTACAAAAAAGACAGGTAACTAGATTGCCTTGACTGTTTTAACTACAGGAGGTCTTGTCTTGGTAAATACTCTGAATCCACAGATACATTTGATTTCAGGTAGTCGGGATAATTCAGTGTTTGAAACATTGGTTCCGCATCTTAAACAAGAGTAAATTACATCAAATGTTTCAGTAGTTTCTTGAACACTTGAAGTTTCAAAATTTTCTTCAACCATATTTATCATCAAAATTTCTATAATTTAAGGATACCAGATTATGTTAGGGATAATTCAATGTAAACATCATCAGGAATCTTTAGTCTCATTAATTGTCTGATTGCTTTGTCGTCGGCACTAATGTTAATAATTCTTCGATGCATTTTCATCTCCCATTTTTCATATGTTTCAGTTCCGTTGCCACATGGCGATTTTCTTGTTGCAACATGTAGTTTCTTAACAGGTAATGGAGTTGGTCCTTTAACTTTAACGCCAGTTTTTTTACCAATGCCCATAATCTCACCACAAACACCATCAAGTTTAGGAAGACTGGTGCTAGTTAGTTTGACACGAGCGGTTTGAGTCATACCAACTCAACCTATGGTTTGAACTCTTCAGTGATTTCCTTGACAATTCCTGCTGCAATAGTTGCCCCCATATCTCTGAGTGCAAATCTACCCATTTCAGGAAATTCTGAGAAAGTTTCTATACAAGTTGGTCTTACAGGTCTGATTTTGACAATTGCTGCATCACCAACTTTGAGAAACTTTGGATTCTCTTCTTCAACTGCGCCAGTAGCTGGATTGATCTTTTGAAGAAATTCAGTTATAGTTGCTGCAACTTGAGCAGTATGACAGTGCATGACTGGAGTATAACCAGGTGCAATTGCTGTTGGATGATGAATAACTATGATTTGTGCTTTGAATTCTTTTGCAACCTTTGGTGGTGCATCTGGAGTTCCAAGTACATCTCCTCTTTTGATATCTTTCTTTTCAATACCTCTAAGGTTGAATCCAATGTTGTCACCTGCTTCTGCAGTTGGCATTTCTGTGTGATGAGTTTCAATTGATTTGATTTCACCTAGAGCACCAGATGGCATTACAATGATTTTTTGTCCCGCTTTCATGGTTCCGGTTTCAACTCTACCTACAGGTACAGTACCTACACCAGTAATGGTGTAAACATCTTGAATTGGAACACGTAATGGTTTACCAACTGGTTTTTCAGGTACTGTAAAGTCATCAAATGCTTGGAGGAGTGTCTTTCCAGTATACCATGTCATGGCCTCTGATTTTTTAACCAAGTTATCACCTTTCCATCCAGAAACTGGAATGAATGGGACATTTTCTAATTTGTAACCTACAGATTTTACTAGTTTTTCGCCTTTTTCTTTTGCGGCTTTGAATGCTGCTTCTTTATAGTCAACCGAGTCCATTTTGTTAATTGCAACAATAAGTTGGCCAACACCTAGTGTTTTTAGCAAAAATGCGTGTTCTCTTGCTTGGCCACCTGCAGCAATTGCAGTATCAGTTTCACCTTCTTTTGCTGAAAGTACCAAAATAGCTGCATCTGCTTCAGATGCACCAGTAATCATGTTTTTAATAAAGTCTCTGTGACCGGGGGCATCAATTAATGTAAAAAAGTATTTTGCTGATTCAAACTTTTGGAAAGCAAGGTCAATTGTAATACCTCTTTCTCTTTCATCTTTAATGTTATCCATAACCCACGCATACTTGAAAGTATCACCTTTTCCGGTCTTCTCGGATTCGGCTCCATGTGCTGCAATAGTTCTCTCATCTACAACACCCAAATCCATTAAGAAATGACCCATAGTTGTTGATTTTCCATTATCAATATGACCTGTAACAATCATGTTTAGATGGGGTTTAACTGCCATATCGAATCGATATTCGAGGGGATTTATTACTGTTATGAATTTTTGAAAAAAATATATAATTTTTTCAAGAATTTTTAGATCAAAAAAATTTGAAAAATTACACATAAATCAAAGGGAAAAACAGAGAAGTCATGAAAATTACAGTTTCAGTGATTAAAGCAGATGTAGGTGGAATTGGTGGACATACTAGACCTAGTGATGCACTAATAGAAGCAGTTAGAAAGACTGTCAAAAGTTCTGACAGTTTATTGATTGATCATTATATCGGATATTGTGGAGATGATGTTCACATTGTCATGTCACATACACATGGAATGGACAATGATAAAATTCACAAATTAGCATGGGATGCATTTATGGCAGGAACACAAGTTGCAAAACAAGAAGGACTTTATGGAGCAGGTCAAGATCTTCTAAAGGATTCTTTTTCAGGAAATGTAAAAGGAATGGGACCTGGTGTTGCAGAGATGGAATTTGAAGAAAGACCAAACGAGGCATTCACAGTTTTTGCTGCAGACAAGACAGAGCCAGGGGCATTTAACTATCCAATTTACAGAATGTTTGTAGATAGTTTAAGCAACACAGGACTAATTGTAAATAAATCACTTGCAAGCGGCGTGATAATTAATGTCATGGACGTAGAAGAAGGCAAAATTGCAAAACTTTCATTGTGGGAAGACAAGCCAACAATTGAAGCAGCTTTAATGTATCCAGGAAGATATGTAGTTTCAACAGTTACAACAAAACAAGGAGAACCAATTTTGGCAGCATCAACAGATAGACTGCATAACATTGCAGGGACATATGTCGGAAAAGATGATCCAATATGTCTAATCAGAACACAAAAGAATTTTCCAGCAACAGAAGAAGTAGGTAGTGTGTTTAACAATCCACACTATGTTGCAGGAAACACACGAGGGAGTCACAATATGCCACTAATGCCAGTAAAACTAAACTCTGCAGCATCGATCAACTTTTGCATTCCAATTGTAGAGGCACTTGTATTTAGCATGCACGATGGAAAACTGACAGGTCCATTTGATGGATTTTCAACTCCAGATTGGGATTACATACGAGAGATCGCAACAAAAAAAGCACTTGCAATGAGAAGTCAGGGATTCATTCACCCAGCTACACTTGTTCCATCAGAATTAGAATATGCTGAAGGATATAGAGCCAGAATAGAAATACTAGAAGCCAAGATGAAACCAATAGAGGAATCTGCGGCAAAGTCACAAAAGAAAGAAAATTACGAAGATCCAGATTAGAGAAAACAGAACAAAATTGAGAAATAGTTAAAAGAAATTACAACATACCAAAATCACCCTTGCAGCGAATCTTGAAGGTTTTTGATTGGAAGACATACATCTTTACAGCCGTTGCAGTAATTTCATTTTCGAATTTTATGGTAGTATTATTTGGGCAAACCATACCAGCGACATTTATGACATTTTTTAGATATGCAGGAGAGACAATAATTTTAGGGGCAGTATTTTTGTTTGCACTGTTATGGCTGTTAAAGGCAAGACCACACAATCGTCCAAAGAGCTATTCAATAGTAGTCTTTGATGTGTATGGAAGAAAAAGCGAGATAAGCGACATCCGCACTGAATTTAAGACTCATGATGTAGCTTGGAGTTTTATGAAACAGTACAAAAAATCATATCCATTATACAATTTTGCCATGGTATCAAAACTTTCAAAATCAGACAAGCCAACTATTTTCAGATACATTTGAAATAAAATCAAAGATTTTAGGAAAATAACATGTGTTAAATTTTGAAAACATGTGTAAACGATTAGTCTATTTCACAGTGATTTGAAAAGAAACTACATGAAGCTGTCTTTGGGTAAGATAATTAGTCTGTCCATAGGCGTTGTTTTTTCGATATTATTGATAGTGTCATTTGTCGTGTATCCGGAGATGGGTGAAAAGATATTGTATGGCAAACATCCACCAGTGAAGGATTTAGAACATAGTGAAACAATAATACCGACGGCAGATGTAGAAAACAAGGAGACGACAACACCAGAAGAACGCTTGGGATACAGTGCGATAATGATATCAGGAAATGACAAGTGCATTGAATATGCAAACAGTAAATCCGATGGCGATTTAAACAAGTTTGTAGATGAATTCAATTATTGTAATTCGCAGTAAGAAATATGGCATCTCTGAATAATCAAGATTCAGACTTTTATTCAGGATAATACAATAGAACTAGAGTGGAGTTTTCTATTCTAGCTGATGCATTTAGTAAAATGGAATCAACTACAAAGAGATTAGAGCTAACGCAACACCTTGTAGAATTATTTGAAAAGACTCCACAAGACGTGATTTCAAGAATTGTTTATCTCTTACAAGGAAAATTAAGACCAGATTTTGAGGGAGTTGAATTAGGAGTTGCAGAAAAGCTAGCAATAAGAGCAATAGCAAAATCAGCAGGGTCTGACAATGCTGAAAAGAAAATTGAAGATGAATACAGAAAAAGCGGGGACTTGGGACATGCAGCATCCAAAATTTTAGAGCAAAAGGAGCAGACCACGTTTATGGTTCAAGACATTACAGTTGAGCGAGTCTATGAGAACTTGTTTACAATTGCAAAACTAGAAGGCTCAAAGACTCATGACAGAAAGATGAAATACATTTCAGGGTTGCTCAACGATGCAAGTCCAGTTGAAGCTAAATTCATACTAAAGATTTTACTTGGAACATTGCGATTAGGCATTGCAGAAAATACAGTAATGGATGCACTTGCCATTGCGTTTACAAACAATAAGGAAAACAGAAAAGTTTTGGAGCATGCATACAATGTATCAAGTGATCTAGGAAAGGTTGCAGATATCATTGCAAGCAAAGGACTGAAAGGAATAGAAGAATTTGAAATTAATTTGTTTAATCCCATACGACCAATGCTGGCAGATAGAGTAAAAAGCGAAGAAGAGGCAATTGAAAAACTAGGAAGTTACTTTGCTGCCGAATACAAACTAGACGGAGAAAGAGTTCAATTACACATCGAAGGAGAAAAGGTGGTATTATTTTCAAGAAGCTTGGAAAACATTACAAGCTATTATCCAGATATTGTAGAAAAAATCCCTAAAGCAATTCAAGCACAAAAAGTAATTTTAGAAGCAGAGGCAGTTGCAATCAATGAAAACACTGGCGAGTTTTTGCCATTCCAAGAACTGATGCATCGAAGAAGAAAATACCAAGTAGAAAAAGCAGTGGCACAGTATCCAATCACTGTAAACTTTTTTGATGTGTTGTATCATGATGGAAAAAGCTGTTTGGAATTAGGATACAAAGAAAGAAGAAGTATTTTGGAAAAAATTGTAAAAGAAGACGACTATGCAAAACACATACCAATGACTATCATAAACAATCAAGACGATATTGAAGAATTTTTGGAAAATAGCATCAACTCTGGATGTGAGGGAGTGATGCTAAAGATGCTAGACAAACCATATCAAGCCGGCTCCAGAGGAAGTTATTGGCTAAAACTAAAACGAGAATACAGAAATGAACTTGGGGATAGTCTTGACCTTGTAGTGATTGGTGCATTTTTTGGAAAGGGCAGACGAACTGGAAAATATGGAACCTTGCTTTTAGCTTCATATGATTATGACACTGATATATTTACAAGCATATGCAAAGTCGGAACAGGATTTACAGACGAAGACCTGGATCAGCTCTATCAGATTTTATCAGATAAAGTAACAATAAAGAAAAATCCAAGGATAGATAGCGAAATGGAAGCTGACATATGGTTTGAACCAGAACTAGTAATTGAAGTGGTTGCATCTGAAATAACTCTTAGTCCTATTCACAAGGCAGCAAGAAATGAAATTAGAAAAGATACGGGACTGGCATTGAGATTTCCAAAGTTTACTGGAAAAATAAGACTGGAAAAAGATGCAGAGGATGCATCAACTAATGAAGAGATAATGACACTATTCAAAGGGCAGAAAAAAGTAGCTCATGACAAAAATTTAATGTAGTTTATGCGCAAAAATTACAATCAATCATAGAGGATTTAAATTACCTGAGCATATTTTGAAATCTAGAAATGTATAGCGGAGAGCTTGAAGTTCAAGCAAAAAGAAAGGCTATAGCAGTTTTACAAGACGAAATCAACAGAATCTTAAACGCCGCCAGAGAACTTGCAACACTACCAGACCTGATGATGAAAAAAGATAAGACAGGTATCAAAAATGCACTGGAGCAAATATCAACTATCGAAGAAGAAGTAGAAAATCTTAGAAGAAAAATTACTAGAGAGGTAGCTGACGTTGGAGGTTTAATCATGAACAGAGAAAATCTTCTCAACACAGCATATACAATGGATGAGATTGCAGGTTACATCACCGGAATAGCATTCAAACTTTCTAACATCAAGATAACTACACTGAAAAGTGCAAATCTGGACGGAGATATTACAATGTTGATAGAGTTGGTAGTAGACGAAGTTTACAAGCTAAATGAAATCATACGTAGTCTAAACACCAATACTGCTAATGCAATTGAACTAGCACAAGAAACACAAAAAATAGAACGTGAAATAGACGTCAAATACAGACAAGCAACAATCAAGCTTTTATCAGGAGTTACAAATATGAAAGAATTATTGCTGATAAAAGATGTAATTGAAGGAATTGAAGAAATGTCAGACAAATGTCAGCGTGTCTCAGATTCTTTCATACTATTAGCATTGAGTCTATAAACACCCATCTTTTTACTTTTTAAAAATTTTTATCTTATTTTACAAAAAAAACAGATGTAGTCAGTGATAGTTTGTCTCAGAAAAGTCACATTATTAATGAAAAGCATAACAGAAAAACAAGAATTAGCCAGAGAATAATCGAAGATTGTAAAAATTATTCTGATCATACAATGAAATTATGCGCAGATTCAGAGTAGAGAATTCATATACATAGATTATTTAAAAAAATAGATGAGAACAGAACTAGTAGAAAATAGAATCATAGTATGGGATATTGAAGATTCACGCAAATTATTTAGTCATGGTTATTACGGCAAACCAATTGGGATTTCAAAACCAAAGCCTGAAGAAATCAATGTCCCATTAATTTTAGATCTGATAGAAGGACTATATTTGCTTGAAAATAAAAAAATCTCCATTTACAAATCAAATCAAAAGATCGCAGTTGAAGAGATGATAGAAAAGTGTAAAAAAGAATATCATGATTTTGATAAAAAATATCGAGTATACAAAAACTTTCGAGACAAAGGATATGTGATTAATCCTGGGATAAAATTTGGATGTGATTTTGCAGTGTACGAAAAAGGACCTGGCATTGATCATGCGCCATTTTTGATTCAGGTGTATAACAGAAACGACCCAATCACATCAACAGGAATTGTTTTGGCAGGAAGACTTGCAACTACAGTAAGAAAGCAATTCATCTTGGCAATACCAAGAGGAAAAGATAAAGTTGATTTTCTTGCACTGGATTGGTGGAAAGCCTAAACATTTTTTATGTGTCCAGCTATTCTATCATAAATTTCAAAGAGTTCTTTTGTAATGCCAAAGTCAAGGTGATTCTTCCAATTGCTTCTAATTCTAATTGCACCGTCAGTTGGCTCTATGTAGATTGTAGCGTCATGTATTGATTGTTTTGCAATCATTTCATTTAGTGTGTTGTCTTCATTTAGTTTTCTTGTAAGACTGCCGCTGCCATCCCACACTACTTTAAGAATTGTTTTTGAGGAAAAATGTCCCTTTGTTGTAAGTTTGGTTTTGGTGGCATAGTTTACCACTTGATCAGTTTGCTTTCTAACAATAAAGTGAGCTTGGTATCTATCAAGTGCGCCCCACGACATTGGATTTGGATCTTGCATCGTTATCCCTTTTGAATAATTTGAATCACGTCAATATTAGAGCCAGTAACATCAAGACACCCCTTATTTGTCATCATTCTAGGGGTGTGAGAAAAATATCTACTGTAATAATCGCCTTTTTCAACATCATCAGTTCCAATTTGTTTTGATTCAGAATCAACTCCTATCTTTTTTAGCATATCAGAAAATTTCTCAGGCCATGATTGTAAGACAAATGTGTCTAACTCGGAATCATGCATGAAAGACAAAAAACTATACCCACAAATAAAGATATCAAGAAATTATTTACTCGCTGAGATCAATCCAATTAAATAATACAAAAGTTTCGTAAGTATGTTTATGCTAAAATTTCATGGTAAAGTTGCTCTAGTAACAGGCAGTGGAACTGGAATTGGACAAGCCATTGCCAAAAAATTTATCGAAAATGGTGCCAGTGTAATTATTCTAGGCAGAAGACGAGAGCCGTTAGAAGAAACATCAGTAATGCTAAAAGAAATAATTTCCAAAGTAAATAGTGGCGCCACCGTAAGAATTTTCTCCGGTGTTGATGTAAGCGATGAATCTGGAATTAATGAGATGTTTGAGACACTAAAAAAAGAAAACATTACAGTAGATTACATAATTAATAATGCAGGTGTTTCAGGACCTGTCACTTGCTTTGCAAATGCGCCACTGGATGAATTCAAAAGTACAGTCGATATTCACTTGACTGGAACATTTTGGGGTTCAGTTCAAGCACTAAAAGTAATGAAAGAAAATGGAAAGATTGTTACAATTTCGACATTTTTCACAGAAGAAAGACCACTAGAGCAAAGACCATACCGATTTAGAAGCCCATACACTGCATCACAGGGCGCAAAAAACAGACTAGTAGAAGCAATGTCTTGGGAATTGACAGATAAAAAAATCATATCGATTGGAACAAATCCAGGTCCAGTGCATTCAGATAGGATTTACAAGACAGTTTACCCAAAAGCTGCAGCGGAATTTTTACGAGTAAGCGGTTTTGAGGACTTGACACCAGTTCAAGTTGATGCTGCAAACAAGGAACTATTGCCATTGTTGGGCGAAGAACAAAATATAATTAAAAATGGAATTGAAAAAGCTGCACATAAACTATCAAAAGAGAATGGAAAAGACATTGCAAAACTAACTGTTACTCTTGGCAATTTATTAAATAAAATTCAAAGCATTGCAGAAAAAGTTCAAAACAACACATCACACATGATTGCAGATAAGCAGTTCCTATCACAAGGACAAGTTGCAGAATCTGTTTTGAATCTATGTGATGACCAAATTGCAAAAATTCTAAACGGCAAGATAATTCCAGGAGACAGAGTATTTTATCCAGTCAAACCACACATTGGTACCACCACACCAGGTGTACATCAACCAGACTTTACTGGAAGATCAGTTGTCTTTACAATTGATGCAACTGAAAAATCAGATGCAGAGAGAGTTGAATATCTGGCACAGCACGTTACAAAAAATGGCGGCAAAGTTGCATGTTTTATCTCTGAATCAACTCCAAAAGAACTGCAAGAATACATTGGCGGAAAATTCCATTCCCACATAGTCAATCTCAAGAATCCAGATGAAGTCCAGAGATGGCTAAATACTGCAAAGACAAATCTTGGCAGCATACTGGCAGTAATCCACATCACAGGAAAACTGCCAAACATTGCAAAACTAACAGAACTAACAAGGGCAAAATGGCAAGAACTAATTGAAAAATTCATTACAACCCCTGCAATAGTTGGACAAAGAGCATTAGAGCAGTTTGTTCCAGGCGGAGACAAGGATCCACGATTATACAAAGATGCAAAAGGTGCCATGATGATAATTGGTCCAGATTTGCCATCTGGAACCAAAGTCACAGGACTGCAAAGGGCACAAGTAGAGGTATTTCGTGGAGCACTAAGACCATTTACAACTACAGTAAACCAAGAACTAAGTGATGTGCTTGATTCAAAGATTAGGATATTCTCAATATTTCCAGGTTCAGTTACTGGAGTGGAACCAAACAATGAGAGAATTGCTCAAGCATTGAATTTCCTAGTATCAGAGAATGCTGCATCTTCATCAGAAGTCACATTTTGTGTTGATGAATCAAGATAAGGATGAAAAAATTCTCAGAGTTCAAAGTAGGAGACGAATTTTTTTCCACATGCAGCATTTCAGAAAAAGAGCTTACAGAATATATGAAATTCTCCAGAATAAAAAATGCATTTTTAGAAGATATACAAGATACAAAACAAAAACTAGTTTCAGGCAGAGCCATACTATCAAGAATGGAGGGCGAATTTACCAGACTGAGTCAGATTTATGGAAATCACATCATATTTGTCGGAACTGATGGGGATTCAGACTGGGGGAATAGAAGTGCCAGATTTCTAAAGCCATTGTACACAGATGAGGTATTGAAGATAAAATTCACCGTATCTGCAAAAGAAGACAATGATGAGGAGTTTGGGAAAATTGCAATAGATTATGAAGGGACAAAACAAAACGGAGAGATAGTAGTTATAACAAAGAGAAACTGGTATCGAATTAAAAAAACAGTGTCTAGATAATACTAGTGAAAACAAGAATTTTTTAAATAATACAACATTAGAAATGCCATATGTATGAGAATATTACTAACAAAGCGCTAATCACACTAGCTGTTGAAAAGGCTCTTCTTGAAATTGGATTACCAGAGTTAGAGTTGGTCACATTTAGACTAAAACAAGACTATCAATGTGAAATTTCTGATTGCCTGAGATACCCCCAGTATCTTAAGATAATATTGTATGAACTATTTGGGAATTCATACTCGGACATATTGCAATCAATACAGAAAACATTACAAAAAACTACCATGGAAAAACCTTTGATGTATTTTCTTACTGTTTTAGATGATCATTCATGAAGACACGTTTTGATGCACTGGAAAACAAAAACTATCTGTTTCTTGCATTAACTGGAGTAGTAATAATATTTCTTGTTGGAAACATAGCTAATCAAGAAGAATTTCCTATCTCTGAAAATATGTACATGACAGACTTGCTTTTCATGATAATTCCAGTCATTGTTATTGCATTTGGGTTGATGCTTGTATTCAGATACAGATTACGTGGAAATCATGGCATATCCTGGGTCTTATTCACGCTAGCCATTGCTAGTTGGTATGTAGGAGATATGACCTACAAGTATGATTACAGATATGATCTTGAAGACCTTTCAACATTAACAAGTGATTTTTTTTACATTATTGGATATCCCCTCTTCTTTGGATTTACAGTATTTTATCTCAAGCCTAGAAAACAAATCATTTCAAAAAAGATGATTTTGGCATCATCGCTTGTTTCAATCTTGTTTATTATTCCGACTCTTTATTTCACATTTAATGAAGAATATCAACTGGATAAACTAACGATATTTCTTTATGCAATTTATCCAATATTGGATGGAGTTATTCTAATTCCTTCAATTATTGCCACGTTTCTTTTCTTTAGAGGACAAGTTAATCTGCTTTGGTCATTAATTCTAATTGCGACAATACTTTTCATAATAGCAGATACGTCATATCTTGTCTTTTCAATAGAAGAAACTTACTATCCGGGGCATCCTGTGGATATACTGTATGTCTGGTCATACATCCTCTATGCATTTGGAGCATTAAGTCACATCAGACTATACAAAAAAAGAAAATCAGAATTGGATTAAAATGATTAACACTTTGAATTATCAGATAAGGATTTAATTTTCTATAATTTGAATAAATTTTTGTATTGGTTCTTCATTGATTGATTTATCAAAAACTCTACGCATTGTATATACAATATCAGAATATGAATTTCCAAACAGATCATACAATACTGTTTTGAGATATTCAGGATGATCAAAAACATCTTCGAGGGTTATTCCAAAATTTTCTTTTAATTTTGTTTTAACCTTATCTAGCTCTGGAGGTCCCATGTCAAGAAGCGCATGCTCTACTGCAACTTGAACTAGTTCTCGATATTCTTGCTGATCATGCATGATACAACATATGGTTGTGTTAACGGATAAAGTTTATGTCATGATGTATAGTGGCAATCGAATAATTTTGTAGTAATGATTTAATGCATTAATCAGAGTAATAAGGTATGAATCTTGATTGCGACTGCACTGTCAATGATTATGGGGAATTACTCCAAGAATGTGACGGACACAAAGAAGCTAATTTTATGAAATAGGATTTTCTATTTTTGATTTTATGATGCCTCTTCAAAAGCAGAGGCAAATGAAATGTGCTAACTAGTTTATGTGAGCTATTTGGCTTCCAGCTAACACCGCGAGATGTCCCTGACTCAATGAGGGCTCAATGCAAAACACAGTAATAAAAAACAGAGATAAAAAAAAGTCACCGATTGGTAAACACTATTTACAATATGCTTTATCCACCAATTAACAGATTCTCAGATATAGAATCAAAAAACAATTTAATTGCAGCTATAATCATTATTGCTGAAACTAGAATTTGCAGAGATCTTTCTTTTATATCCAAAGAGATACGTGCACCGATTATTCCTCCAACAAAAGCACCTGCAGATAGCAAACCTGCATGGAGAAAATCAGGATGACCAAGCATACTATGAGTAATGATTCCAGATAAAGAGGCAAAGAGCAAAATGAATTGGGATGTAGGTGCTGCCTTTTTCATAGTCATTCCAATTCCGACTACAATTAATGGCACAAAGATAATTCCGCCCCCTATTCCAAAAAACGACGAGATTATTCCAGCAAAAAAGCTTGCAGATATGACAAGGACAATCATCTGATTTGTGAGGTGTTTTTCTTTAGTCTCAATTTTTTTTCTCAAAAAAATATAGACTGCAGATGATACAAGTACCAGTCCAAATAATATCTTGAATGTTCCAGGAGTTACATCACTGGAGAGATACGCTCCCAAGACAGTTCCAGGGATGCTTAACAGTCCAAGCTTTAATCCTAGGGAATAATCGATTCTTTTTTGACGTGAATATGAAACTGTAGAGCCAACTGCATTACTAAAAGATACAAAAAGACTGTTACTTGCAGCTAACGTTGGCGGAAAACCAAAAAATGTCAAGACAGGTACAACAATTATTCCTCCACCAAGACCTATCATGGAGCCTAGTATTCCAGCTGCTAGTCCCAATGGGATTAACCATAATTGTTCAATCATGATACACTCCAGTCATACACATTGTGTGCATATATTGAATTTAGTTTGATATTATGAATTTCCAAAGATATCCTTCGGTGTTTGTGGTGACTTCTAAGAGTAGTTGTTTTTGGGCAAGGCCTGTAATCTTGGAGCTGCTGGTGGTACCCGTTGCCTCCAAGTGATGAGACTTTGCAGTATCAACCCAAGTAGAGACTGACTCTAGATTGCCGGGTCTTTGATCCTGCCAACAATCACACACAAGGGATTCTACCATGACTTTATAGATTGTCTTGATATCATTCAGATTAGACATGTATGGATCTGTTTGGATTACCCCCAATACGGCATTAGGAGAAGCCAGACTGCCAACCATGTGGATATTTCCAAGAAACTTACCGTCTGAATCTTTTAGTTCTGTTGAGGTACAATATTCAATTGAATTTTGTTTTTCACTATCGCCATAGAATATGCAGTATTTTGCAATAGCGCCCCCTGAGATTTTTAATGCACTAGACATGGAGACTCCTTTTGAGGCAAGCGAGGATTTCATAAGAGAGTTTGAATCAACATATGAAAAGTCAATTGGTGTGATTGGAATTGTAACTGCAGTGTTGTTAGTTGGAATTGCAGTTTCATTAATTGGAATTGGATCATCTCTAATTGGAATTGGTTCAGTTACTGGTTTTTCATTTATTGGTTTTTCAGTTACTGTGATTGGTTTTTGATTAATAGGAACCAGTATTGTCATGAGAATTATTGTAATAGCAATTCCAAAAATAACAGGTATGAGAATTCTCTTGTTCATTTTATTGGTTGAATTATTATTATAACATAAGGTTTTGCAATTCTAAATGGAAATTATATTGAGCTTTGAATCTTTTGTAATGTTGAATTTATCTACAAATCCAGAAGTCACTTCTAAAATGTACAGTGCCTCACCATCAGGGGTAATGCTTTGGCAGACCATAGTTTCAAGTGCAGTCTTGCATGGTGGAATATCTTTTTCGATGTGGATGATGTTGCCGTCTTTATCAAACCAGATCATATCTAGTGGAAACTGCATGTTTAGCATCCAAAGCGAGTAAATTCCTGCTTTGTCAAAGACAAAGATCATACCTTGATTATATGGGAGCTGATCCTGAAACATCAGACCCCGTATACGTCTTGGCTCAGTATCGGCAACTTGAACCTCCAATGGGATATCATCTATTTTGATAGTGCCTCTGGGAAATTCTACTGACTCTAGCTTACTGTCACTAGGAATTGATATTATTCCTACTATTCCGATAATTGCAGCAGCTATTGCCACAGGTATTAGAATCTGAGTTCTAGTTGCCATGAAAAGAGTGATTTTTTCCTTTTAAAATAATCTATGTATTGTATTACAAAACAGCATTAGAGAATTTTGAGGGTTTTTCTTGTCCATTTGAAAAAAGATATGTCTTAGCCGGAGTGTGCTCATGGCAAGACTAAGACTCTATGGAAGAAGGGTTACCGATGAGCAAATTACCACGGAGATATACAATCTAACTCATGGTATGGGTGGAAGACCATACCAAATGACAGCTAGAGAGACCAGAATTTCTTTGGAATTTCTTTTTTGATTTCGTCTTATTTTAGCCATTATTTTTTTAATTTTATTGTTCATTTAATTTTAAATTTTCTTAGTTATTTTTTTCATAATTGGTTTTCGTATCTTCTGTTGTTTTTTTGATTTAAGCAAAGATGTAAATTTAGATAGTTTTTGAGTTATTTCATATAATTCAGCTAGTTTTGATTTGCATGATTGAGAGCAAAATTCTATTGGGTCTTCAATTTCTTGTAAACAGTAGATACAATGATAAACTTTGTTTGTACTTTTTCCTTTGATTCTGATTTTGTACTCTTTGGACAGTATGCATCATATCCCAAATCTCCGCAGACATAGCTTCCAGAATCAGATGGGCAGCTATACCATCTATGACAGCCGGATTGGTGAGCATAACTTGGAGTTAATGGAATTACACCTATAGATAGGGTCAAAATCAAAACAAGTGCGATTATTTTCAATTAAAGATTAGATGTATAGATTACAGATAAGGTTAGTGTCGTGTTTAGAAAACAAAAGTTTAGAATCTAATTATTCAAGTTAGAGATGACTCTTTCAAGATCTTGTTTTTCATATCGCAGGCTCTTTGCAGTTATACCTTCTTGTAGAGTCAGCGAGAATTTCTGCAACATTGATTTGTCTTCTTTGGAAATTTCAGATGTTAGAATAATTCCATTTAGAGTTTTAGACTGTCGAGACAGTGTTTTGATGTCTATATTGTCTATGTTTTTTGCCAAAGAAATCTGTGTGGTCAATTCACTTCCAATCTTATCTAAAATTTCAGTTAGGGGATTAAGGGACATACAATACTAGTTACTTGCGGGTTAATTAAGCTAGAAAACCCGAAAGTAGAGGCGTTTTCAGATATTTTCGTTTAAGGTTATCGTCCTTTTTGACTAAATCCAGGAATGATTTTAAAGTTAGATGCAGAAGATGTTTGAAATTTTTTACCTGCTTTTTCCTTTTTTGATTCAGTGTTTGCGTTCCCTTCAATTTTGAAAATCTTTTCTACGTGTGGTTTGACTTTATCATCCGTGTAAATGATGTTTGTTGGAGAAGTTTTTCTCTCTGCTTTTTTCTTTTTTGGTTTTTCAGTATCTGCCGGGTTTTTTTGTGTCCATTTGATGTTGCCTGCGCCTGACAAAGAAGATTGCTCAAGCATATAATCACCTAATGATTTTCCCATACTCCTCCATTCCGACTAGGAAGATAAGCGTATGGATCTAGAACCTATTTCAAATCTTTTTTCATTTTATCAAATTCTTCTTTGGTAATTTCACCTTTGGCATATCTTTCTTTTAGAATATCAAGTGGTGAATCTTTTTTTGGTTCTGTAGATGTCTGCGGAGATTGGTAAGATGGCTGAGATATCCCATCAAAGTACGCAATAACATGTGGGCGCCACATATACCACAATACAACGACATCAAGTATTATGCTCAATATTGAAAATGGATTTCCTACTATCGATACTAGACCTATAATTAAGCTGATGATAGAAAGTACAATGACAATAATTCTCCCCCAGTGTTTGCCAGAAAACAGCGCACCTGCAATCACAAATTCAATTACTGCAAGTATACCAAATATTATCAAAAATATACCGCCAAGCGCAGCAGAAAACATACCAAAGTAACCCATGCCGCCGCTTACACCAAGCAGTGCAGCCCCCATTGCGGCCATAACCAATGATGCTACTCCACCAATCAGGTGTAAAATTCCAAGAATGGTGATTCCCAGTGGCCTAGACAATCAGTAATGATGTTTCCACAAGTAGTTAAATAGTTTACACGCGGAAAAGGGAATTTTAGATCATTCAATGATACAATCCAAAGTCAAAATAATGAAATTATGTTTTTTATCAATTATCTAAATTTTGTAATAACTTGAGGATTTAGGAAAACAAACTATTTTTTCGATTTAGCATTATCACTTGTCTTTGTTCTCTTTTTTGCCTTGTTTGATGTTTTACTCATACCAACTTCTAAATCTTGTATTAACTTAAGTATTTAGGAAAACAAAAAGAGTGTTTTTTAAGAAAAAAGGTAGACTAGTTCAATAAATTAGCTTTTTTATGCTATCACATTCTTGAACTAAATTTCCATACTCATCGATGAAACAGTTACAGTTAACGGCAGTCATGCATTAATCCATTAATTATTACATTAATTATTACATTAAACAATTGCTTACATTCATGTCATGTTTCCATACATATTTGTCAACATACCACATTTGTTAGTATATCGACAAGTTACTAGTCTGAAATAATCGATGCAAATAGTTTACCTTTCTCAGTCAAATCAATTTTGATTGTGGAATCTTTAATCTTTGATTCAACAAGACCTTTTTTCTCTAGCCAAACAATGTGCTTTGCAAGTCTGGCATAATTTAGATTGGCATCAAATGATAAAGTGGACTTTGACTCTGGACCATGATCTATGATAGTTTTAAGTATACGCGATAAAGTTTTTGTACGGGGCTCAAAGGTAGGGTCTAATTTTTTCTTTTTAACAATTTTGGCAATTTTAGGACCTAGTTTCTTTTTAGGAGTGGTGTGGATTTTTGATTTTATTGCCATACTGTCTATATGTCCGGGACATAATATTTACATATATTGTGATTATTATAAACGATAATCGTAGATTCAAAGCATATTATTCTATACGTTATTTATTTTTCTAATTTTTGTATTAACCTAAGGATTTAGGAAACCAGTCTTTTCATATTATAGAATTTTGATTCTTCAACATCCAAACTTTTTTGCCCATCATCTATTATTGCATCAGAGCCTATAGGACAGATCTTTTCAACATACTCTTTTGCCTTTATTCCATCAAGATTACCAATTTCTGGGCAGATACCAGTGCAAATCTAACAGATTGTCCATTACATTTATTGTATCACCATCAATAATTTTTGTGACTTTTCCCTTGAGACATCTAGCAACGCCAGAACAATCCAGAACAGGCAATTCATGTATTGGTTCTGTTTTTGCATCAAGCTTTAGAGGGTCTTTTATAATTTCAGATATTTCAGAAACCGGTATCTGTATTGTAACTTTTTCTGTGTTTTGTGATGATTCAAAATATAAAAAAACTGCCACAACTCCAAGAATTATCATAATTACAATTCCTATAATTACAAAATTCAATGTATTTTATGTATATTCTATAAACTTAAGATATTGTATGTTCTAGTCAAACAACTTGTGACATTTAACCGTAGGAATCCTCATTGGAATCTTCAATCGAGGATTGATTGAAGCTTTTCTATGACGATATTATGGATTATAATTTCCATTGGAACTGATGATGTGGTTACTATTTTTTGATTATCTTTAATTGCTTTGTGTAATCGTTCTCGAATTTCTTGATCTTGTAAGATTTGCTGTCTCAATGCAAATGCGTCTTTTTGGTTTTTGACATAAATTTGGAGCCAATAATAACCTGTTTGACTATCGTCTATTCTTATTTCAGTTATCTTCATAGCATTATTTCTCAAATTACTATTTTAACTATAGTTTGCTAAATCAAAATACCTCGAGCAATACCACATGAGGACTATTCTGTTTTGAATTTCAAATTACAAGTAGGACAAAACCAAGAAACTGCTTCGCCTTGCTCTCTAAACATTATCCCAAAACATTTAGGACACTGCCCAATTTCCTCGCTCACAAATTTTCTAAATTTAGTGCAAACATAAGTATTTCAAAAAAGAACAGACCCAAAAAAAGTGTACAACGAGGAAACAATGGAAATTCAAAACGAATTTTGAGTGCTTCCACCCTTTTCGTCTTTTTTCCTTACTGTCCTCCAGCTATGACAGTTCCTCGTCAGATATCATACCACTAAATGATATTAAAGTGATTTGGCATAAATCCATTATATTTGTCAAGAAAAAGATGAGATTTTCAAATAAATGTAAATATAACACTTGATAGTAAATATTTATAATTTTTCATATAAAATATATCAAAATTTATAATAAACAAAGATCAAGATCATAAATTTTCATATTAATTCTTAAATAGTTGAACTTCTTATACCATACATGTCGATAAGTGTTTCGACTGAATAAACTGCGTGACCCTGCAGAACGAAAAAGGCAATCAGGCGTTTAACGTCCTGACCATGAGAGGAAATCTCTCTATGTTCTGCAATTAAGGGTTACGCCTTTTTGTTTTCTAGAATCAAAATCCGATCATCTTAAAACGATATAATTACACACTATATCTTGAGATTCTACAAATTGTATGTTTGTCATCCTAGCAAAAACTAGAATCTTCAAAATAATCAAAATATTTTCTTATAGACAATAGTATGGATCTGCTTTTATTCTAGAAACGCGTAGTAATGGTTGGAAAGCTGACACAATATCCTTTGTCAAATGCTGGCATCAGTTTGCTGGTCTTTGCTTACTTGCAGGGCTATGCAAAGGTTGATCCGCAAAAGTCAGCTTCCAAATTTTACTAGATCAATAAACTAGAGATCAACGTCTCGAGTTTCTCGGCTTAGTAGTGTAGGAATAATTACAATTATTGCACCAATTATAATATTGATGCCAAGTGCAACAGGTATCAATTGTTTTGGAACGCTAGACATCAAATATAATGCAATTAACGGAGACCAAGAACCAAAAATCAATCCAGCGTTATATGAAAATCCTGCAGCGCTGTTTCGTATCTGTGTTGGAAATCTTTCTGAAAAATATGCAGGGATTGGTCCTGATGCAGTTGATATGACAAATGCAAATACTATAACATACAATACCAATCCATATACATTATCCAAGATTGCATTTGCCAAAGGAATTGAAATCAATATAGATGCAAATACAAAAATAAGCATTGATTTTTTTCGTCCAATTTTTTGCGATAGCCAACCAGTAAGAATCATCCCAACCCAAGACGATGCAGTAGCACAAATCATAATTAGTGCTATTTGCTCTTTTTGAAAATTACCAAACTGTTCTAAATATGTAGGCAAGATGCTAATTGACCCATGATACATATAGACAAGACCAGTCATTATTGCGGCACAAAGCAAAAACTCTTTTCGATGTATTCCAAAAACAATGCTTCGCAGTGGGGTCTTTTCAAGCCCATTTTCTTTGCTCTTTTTTATCCATAATGGGGATTCGTCCATGCTGAGTCTTACAAAAAGTGCAACAAAGCCCGGAATTATGCCTGTAAAAAAGAGGATTCGCCAACCAAACTCCTCAAAGAGATGCCCTGGAAAAATAATAGTTATGATTTGAAATGAGATTGCAGCCAAGAGAAAGCCAAATGAGAATCCGCTTTGTAAAAATCCAGACAACAAACCTCTTTTCTGTTTTGGAATGCTTTCAATTGTCAGTACAGCGCCACTGCCCCATTCACCACCAGCAAAGATTCCTTGAATTAGACGAACCATTATCAAAAGAATTGGCGCCAATACTCCAACAACTGCATACGTGGGCAACAGTCCAACGGCAAATGTTGCAACTGAAAATCCTAGTATTGTGATAACCATAGATTTTTTTCTACCAAACTTATCTCCATAAATTCCAAAAATCACAGAACCAAGTGGCCTCATTATTAGTGTGACTGTGTATGATGCAAATGTTGCAAGTATACTAAACACAGGATCCTGAGATGGGAAAAACAATTGGCTAATCGAAGGAACGACTAAAAGCATCAACACAATATCGTATCCATCCAAGGACCATCCAAGAAATGAACCGATGGCAATTTTTTTCTGAGCTACAGTTAAACTCAATAAAATATTTCCAATCTAGTTGTATATAGGCTTAGATTTTAAAATAAAAAAAGTCACATACACATGGTAGAAATAGAGAAACAACTGATCAAATAGAATAAGGCATGACAGAAATCAATGTCAAAGATTATGAAAAAAGATGCCAAGAAATACTTGAAGATGAAGAAGTGAGATTTGCAGGACTCTTAGACGAATTTGGAAAATTATTAGCTGGAGGATACAAACAAAATATCAGCCCCAGATTGACAGAAGAGCAACATGATGCAGTGAGTAAAGAAGTGGCAAGCAGAGTTGCAAAAAGAAAAAAATATGACACGGAGTTGGGACGTGTAAAGTATTCGGCATCTAGAAGAGAGCATGTTGTAATAATGAGTTTTCCAATTTATGAAAAAGTAGTAATGATAGCGGCAGAGCCGCACGTGAACATTGACAGATTGGCATTTAGAATAATAGAGAAACTAGGAAGTCAGTGGGGGGAGTTTTTTGGAAAGTGAATTTTTAGAGTTTTTTGCCTAGTATGTGGCTAGGATCAAAATATATTCAATTATACTAGATTCAAATTAGATACAAAGATACATTGAAGACAAAAAATTCCAAGAGATTAGAGTCAATCAAGGCAGCTCACCAATCAGGAAGAGCAAGCTATAGTACAAGAATGGAAGATTATCTAGAGGTAATTTCAGAGCTGGTAGAATTAAAAGGGTATGCCACGACATTGGATATTTCACGATACATGAATGTAAGTGCACCAAGTGTTACAAAGATGCTGCAGAGATTAGAAGAAAACAAGTTATTAGAGTATGAAAAATATCATGGAATTAATCTGACATCCAGGGGCATGCAGATAGCTTATGAGATAAGACAAAATCACGGAATTTTGTTGGAGTTTTTTGAGATTTTAGGTGTAAATCATGAAACTGCAAATAAAGATACAGAGGGAATTGAACATCATTTGAATCCAAAAACAATAAAGCAATTAAGAAAATTCATTACATTTCTAAAATCAAACCCAAAAGTTTTAGATAATTTTAAAAATCCTTGAGAAATATTTGAATGTCGCTTTGAGATGATGCAAGTTTCATAAGAGTTCTTGAAGCCTCAGAGCGTTTAGGAATTAGTATCTCACCTTTTTTGCCAATTCTGACAGATGTCACATATTTGTCATGGATATAGATATCAGCATGCATTGAGGAATATTCTCTGCCGACAGTTAGCAATAACGCAGTTTTGGATTCTGAAAAAGTAAATGGCAGATCACCAGATGTATTGGCAGAATGAGAATTTTTTTCAACGACATCGATGTGAATTTTGAGTAATTTTTCAATCTCGTTTATGTTGGACCCACCTTTACCAATAATGGATGACATGTATTGCTTGTCAACTAGAACCTTCACTTTATTATCAGATAATATCTCAACTTCTACCCTAGGATCGAATTTCCTAAAGATGTCTCGTATTTTGTCTTCTGCGAGTTTCTCAATTCCAACTTTTGGCGCTTTTTTTGAGACTGGAACTATGACATTTTCTTCACCAAAAGTATAGATCTCATGCTCAAGTACATTATCGGCAAAATTCCTAATCTCAATTACAGGTCTTGCCAAGTCAGACTCGGTCATGCCGGTGGGAACTTTTACTACAAGCTCCAAGTCATAGATTTTACCAATGTGCCCGTCTTTGACAAAAACTACAGTATCTATAACATTTGGGATTATTCCTAGTTCAATTTTTCCAATAAAACGTTGTATTGCATCCAAAGGAGAGTTTGCATGTACAACGCCGACCATCCCCACACCAGTAAGTCTTAGATCAGCAAATGTGCGAAAGTCTTCTCGTCTTCGCACTTCATCAAAAATGGTATAATCAGGACGAACCAATAATAAAATATCAGCACTGTTATCAAAACTTCCATCTAGTTTTGTGTATTGTGTAACTCCAGGATCCACTTGCAGATCACGCGGAGATTCAAATGTTTTTACAATCTTTCCTGTATGGTGATAAAAATTAGCCAGACTGGATGCCAGAGTACTTTTTCCAGACCCGGGAGGACCAGAGATTATAATTCCCTCTGCCCTATCAGAAAATCTCTTCATCAACTCTGCAGATATCTCATAATCGTCTAGGGTTAATTTCACAATAGGATGAACTATTGTGATTTCAAATGCTTCAGAAAATGGGGGGTAAGTAATGGCAATTCGATAATCATTGTACTGAATTACAGATGCACCAGTCTTTGAGATCTCTACAGTGCTTGAATCAAAAGTCGTAGTCTCTAAGATTTGAGATGATATGAATTGCAAATATTCTTTGGTAAGAATTTCATCACCTAGTTTTGTCAGATTAAAAGAACCAGGCTTTCCTTTTTTTGCCATTGGAGGCATGTTTTCTTTGAGATGCACGCTCATTGTTTCAGAATCAAAAAATTTTAAAAATTCCAAAACAAGATTTTTAGAAATTGGTTTTACAAATACTGATTCCAGTCCTTCTGCCTGTGCCACTAAATGTTGGACATGATCTGAGGTGTAAAGAATAGCCTGATTTTGTTTTGCTACATCTTTAATTATTGTGTCAATCCTGCCGGCACTTGCCATACGAATATCCTCAGAGGTAGGATGAGCACCATGGATTGTTATAACCAAACCAAAATTATTTGATATTTCTTTGAGTTTTTTTATCCCCTCTAGTCCGATAAATCCCTGTTCCTTTTTCTGAGATGCTTGAGATTGTAATTCATCAAAAACTGCCTGGGGTATTATAATTTCAGAATTTTGAATGTGTCCAGATTCAATCTGGGCAATCAATTGTCCATTAATTATGATACTTGTATCAACAACAATCTTTGACAAATTTTCTATCAATTTTTAAATGAATCTAGACCCTAAATTACTTTGCCAAAATATTAGAAATGGCTTTCAAGACATTGTTAAAGTCAAATGGTTTTGAGATAAAAGAAGAAGCACCAGAATCCAAACATTGTTGGATTATTTTTTGATCATCGCTGGCAGTAATCAGTATTATCTTGGCATCCGGGTTTTGCGCAATGATTTCTTTGACAACAGCAAGACCATCTTTTTTAGGCATTGCCAAATCTAAAAGTAACAAATCAGGATGTAATTGCAGAAATAGTTCCACAGCTTCTGCACCGTCTTTTGCTTCTCCTACTATAGTATGATCACCAATAGTCAAAATATCTTTTAGAACTAGTCTAATAGCATCAGAATCATCTGCAATCATAATGTTTCCCAACAAATCATCGTATGATTCCATATAATTAAAAATATGTATCAAGAAAGAGCAGAAGACAGGTTGGAAATCCTTTGTTTTATTTTATCCAAATTATAATCTGAACAAGTCATAGATTTTTTCATTTCATCTACTGCAATTATTAGTAGTTCAAGTATTTCATCGGCAATAATATCATTCATGATTTTTTTTAACAGAGAGTCAAGTAAGGAGGACAGATTCCCTAAATCTTCTTTTCCCATCATTGGGGCCAGTCCTTTAATTTTATGAGTAGATTTTTGAATTTTTGCTGCATTTGCAGACACATCAAGACTGCTCTGACAGGAATTTAGAATATTTTGAATTTCGGAGATTTCATTATTAATTTCAGCGGTTGCAACTTTGAGAAATTCATCAGACATGCAGACTAATTTAATAAAATTCACCCATTATTTTTATACCCTGTGCTAGGTTTTAGATACTGTGAAGATTATCAATAAGACGTACCTACTAGTGGCAATTCTAATTGTAGCTGCAGTCATCAATTTGACATTACTTTATCAGTCAGAACAAATAGATAACTCCCAATCACATTCCATCATCAAAACAGGAGATCTTAAAGTACAGACAGAATCTATTTCAGGATTAGCTGTATCTGTGGCAAACGGGCATGTGGAAGATAAAGATAATTTAGATGAAGAGATAGAAAACACAAATTCCTTTCTCATCATGTTAAAAAATGGCGGAGTAATTAAAGGACAAACAATGCAAAAAATTCCGCCTTCAATAACATCAGATTATAATAAAGTGATAACATCATGGAATGTATATAAAGAAAAAGCATTGAACGTAGAAAAAACATCAGTTTTTGATAAAGAAGCAACAAACGCGATGAATTATGTACTACAAAAAAATAGCGAGCTAATTTTAACAACAAATTCGCTATCTAAAGAATTATCAGATTTAGGAAGAGACTACAACAGACATAAAGAAATTGCCAACGAGTTAGAAAAGTCTGCAAAAGAAATTGGGCAATTAACCTTGTTAATTTCAATTGGTGAAGAAGAAATGGCACAAGAAAAATTGAAAAAAGAAAGAATAGCATTTGAAGTAGGCATACGAAAATTATTGGGTATATCAACAAAAGAGCTAGATGTAGAAAGTATAGGGCAAAAACATGAAGAATTAATCCAAATTCCAAGAGAAAATTCAAATGAATTACGAAAACTAGATCCATTGTGGGAAGCACTTCAACCCAAAATTGGCATTCTTGAAGAAAGGGCATTACTATCTCCAAATTTTAATTTAGCAAAAAATGAGATGAATATTGAAAAATTAATTTTATTTTCAGAGATCGATAATTTATTAAATTCATGGAATGCTCAAATGGCAAAAGAAGGCAATCAAAAGCAATTAATCATTCAGATTTTATTAATAATAGATATCGCGATATTCTTTGTAGTACTTTATGTCATTAGACAGTCTCTTTTACCTCTAAAATTAATCACAGATGCACTTTCAGAAATTAAAGAAGGGGCATATGGTGAAAAAATAAAATACACAAAAGCAGATGAGGTGGGAAAATTAGCAAATACATTTAACATAATGTCAGATACAATTAAAGAAAAAGAAGAACAAGCCAAGAAAACAGAAATTGCAAAAGATGAATTTCTGGCAATGATTACTCATGAATTAAAAACTCCACTAGTTCCTATTCAAGGATATGCAGATATTTTACTGAGTGAGCATTTAGGAAAATTGACAGACAAACAAAAAGAGAGAATAAGCATAATAAAATCCAGTTCAGAAACATTACTGGCATTAATATCAGATTTACTTGATGCTCAAAAATTAGAATTAGGTCAGCTTAAAATTAGAAAAGAAAATGCTAACATAAAAGACACAGTTACAAATACAATAGAATTATTTTTGCCACAAGCACAGAAAAACAAAATAGAGATCATTTCAAACGTACATGATCTTTCAATAGAACATGATCCAGAGAGAATAAAACAAGTGATAACAAACCTAATCAAGAATAGTTTGATGGTAATAGAGCCAGAAAAAGGAAAAATAGAGATATCAATGAAAGATCTTCCACAAGAGATTCAAATTAGCGTAAAAGATAATGGGATTGGCATTCCAATAGACAAACAAGGTAATCTGTTCAAGAAATTTTATCAGGTGGATGCAACGCTAACAAGAGAAAAAGGTGGAAGCGGCTTGGGATTATCAATATGTAAAGGAATAATTGAAAATCACGGGGGGGCAATTACTGTAAAGAGCATACCAAAAATAGAAACAATATTTACTTTTACACTGCCAAAAAAAGCAGAGTCAGGAAAATCCCCAATTGGACTTGCTTAAAGAAAACAAACTTTTTTAACTAAAATCACTCACACTCTTGAAAAAATGGATTTTTTGCAATGATCATTAATGAGTCAAGAAAATGATAAAAATACAGAGTTTTACGCAAACTGTGCTACATATTTTGAATTCCTGCGTAAAAAAGGATACAGTG
This sequence comes from Nitrosarchaeum sp., assembly GCA_046712755.1. Taxonomy (GTDB): domain Archaea; phylum Thermoproteota; class Nitrososphaeria; order Nitrososphaerales; family Nitrosopumilaceae; genus Nitrosarchaeum. Next base: position 35,567 of record JBKKCM010000059.1, read on the forward strand.
ACTATAATTTTGAGGATGAATACTACTTTACCATGCCTGCAATATCAAATCAGTAAAGCAAACAAAAGACTTACGAACCATCAATTAGAGAAAATACAATAGCAGTGTAAATGAAAACATGGATTCTGAATTAGAAACAACAAGACAAAAGATAATAGAATGCACCAAGTGTGAACTTTCCAAGACTAGAACAAATGCAGTTCCAGGTAAAGGAAATTTTCAATCTGATGTGATTTTTGTCGGAGAAGCACCTGGTAGAAATGAGGATAAAAATGGAGAGCCGTTTGTGGGAATTGCTGGACAAAGACTTAGCCTTGCATTAGAAAATGCAGGAGTGTCAAGAGAATCAATATACATTACAAATGTTGTAAAGTGTAGACCGCCAAACAACAGAGTTCCAACAATTTCTGAGAGAAACACATGCCAAGATTATCTTCAAAAAGAAATTTCCATAATAAAACCAAAAATAATATGCATTTTGGGAAATACGGCATTTAATTCAATTTTAGGTGGATCCGAAATTACAAAATACAGAGGTAAAATTGTAAAAAAAGACAAGCAGTTTTATTTTTTGACAGTCCATCCAGCGGCTACAATTTACAATCAAGAATTAATCACAGTTCTAAAAGAAGATATTGCCAAATTATTTGATTTGATCAGAGAGTTAAAAAATGGCAAACAAATTTCAGCAGACATTGACTATTCTGCCTAGAACGTTTTATTCACGTGACACTGTTACAGTTGCAAAAAGTCTACTAGGAAAAAAAATAGTACGAAAGATAGGCAAACATGAGATTTCAGGAATAATCATAGAGACAGAAGCATACAGACATAAAGATGATCCAGCAAGTCACGCATTTAGAAAAATTACTGAGCGAAACAAAGTAATGTTTGACGAAGTAGGAAAAGCATATGTCTATTTTACATATGGAATGCATTATTGCTTTAATGTAGTTGCAAGAAATTCAAAGTTTGAGGCAGGTGCAGTTTTAATTCGTGCAATCATACCTGAAAAAGGAATAGAGGTAATGGTGAAAAACAGAGGCACAAAGGACAGGAAAAAACTTACTGATGGTCCTGCTAAGTTAACGCAGGCATTGGGGATTACAAAAGAACACTATGGAGTAGACTTGACTACAGATTCAAAATTATTCATTATCGAAGGAGTAAAAAAACAGGGAAAGATAATTGCAGGCCCCAGAATCGGAATAAAAAATGCGACAGACAGATTGTGGAATTTTAAGATGTCAATAAAAGAAAACTAAATCTATTTGTCATTGTTTTCATCTAATGTCCATGGTGCAAATCTTCCTAAGATTCTTTGCCAATCTAATCTTAAAAGCAAAATAATGATAGCAGTCATCATCGCACCAAAGATTATGATTCCAACATACACAGTAGTTACATCAGTTACATTTTCAAGAAATGGCTCTACCAAAGAGAGACCAAGATTATGAGAGATAAGAACAATGGAATAACTAAGAACAATTTTGCCAGTAAGTGTAGCAATGAAAAATCTTTTTGGGTTATATTTTGCCAGTCCTAGTGGGATGTAGATTAAATCATCCGGAATTGGTGTTGCGGCAGCAACAAATGCAGCAGCTGCACCATATCGTTTTACTAATCTTTCAAATGGTCGCATTCTCTTTCTAGTTTTTTCATTTAGAATATGCCGTCCTTCATAACTCACATAAAAAATAATTTGTTTTGCAACAGTTGCAGTTAATGCAGAGAGTAATGCCAGAACATGTAGATTAAATTGATCACCTACAGACATCGAAGCAAGTAAAATAAAACCAGGTAATGGAATAAATGGAATTAAAGAACCAAAAAAATTAACAAGACCTAAACCAAGATATCCCACTTCTGGAGCAAATGGAAACAATGCAGAAAAATCCACAAATCACCCAGCCATCAAGCATTATTTAACAAAAGCGAACACGATACAGGATGATTTGGCAAAAGATTATCTTCATAATCATTAAAATATCATCTTTTTACAACCAAAACAGATGATCAAAAAAGAATACCCAAAAATTTGTGATGGAATAACAGGAATTAGCCCATATATCAGATTTGTAGGGATAATTGGACAGGGAGGAGAACTTTTAGCATACAAAAGAAGGCCAGATTTAAACCCACTTTTGAATGCAAAAAATACGCAGTACCAATTTTCACATATTGCCATAAAAACAGATCTCGAGGGATTCTTTGATAAGAGTCTTGGGGAAATTGAATTTGTTTGGGAAGAAAGAAAGAAAGTTCAAACAATATCATTTGCAATTAAAAAAGTTCGTGTTTGGATATCAATTGATAAAAAAGTAATTCGCTCAGAAATGCTAAGAATAATTGATTCTTGCTTACCAATTGTAAAAAAATACGCTCAGGCATAAATGGATTAAAATATATTTCATAATATAAAAAATCAGAGCAATCCTTAACTTTTTTAAAACAATTACTCTAAGAGAATCATGGAAGAGATGGAGGAAATTCAGAATTTTGTTGATATGATAAACACAAGATATTCTAATTCAAAAGAGTATCAAAAAATGAAAATTGAAGAACTAAGTACAGAGATTAGAGAAGCTATAAAATTTCAACAAGAATCATTTCAAAGGATTGAAGAATTTGAAGTAAAAGAAGGACAACAGGACTTTATAAAATATGCAAAGATAATTTGTAAAAATACTACAGAAAGAGAAATATTAAAAATTCAAGAAGTTTATCTAAAAAAAATTGAAAAAGAATATCTCAAATCAAATAAAAAATAAACTACAGATTGTCATACAACCAACATCGAACATATCCAGTTTTAGTTTTAAATTTCGGTGGGACTGTTTTGCATTTTTCTATTGCAAGTGGACATCTTTCAATGAAACGACATCGAGTTGGAGATTCTAAAAGACTAGGAGGTACACCTTTGATGTATTTAGGAGCATTTCCTTTTAATTTTGGGATTGACTCTAAGAGTCCTTGGGTGTAAGGATGTTTTGGGTTTTGGTAAATTTCATGAGAAGAACCAAATTCAACCATATGTCCACCATACATTATTCCAATTTTATCAGCAATTTCAGATAAAACTGCTAGATCATGGGTAATTAGCATAAAGGACATGCCATCTTTTTTGAGTTTTTTTAAGAGATTGATAATTTGAGCCTGGATTAAAACATCAAGGGCAGTTGTAGGCTCATCTGCAATAACAAATTTTGGCTTTAGTAATAATGCCATAGCAATTATCACTCTTTGTTTCATTCCGCCACTGAGCTCGTGAGGATATTTCTTTAAAACAACATCATTCAAACTTACAGAATGAATTGCATTTACAATTGTCTCATCTAAATTACCATTGAAGTGGTGTTGCTTTAGAATTTCAATGAATTGTTCTTTTATGGTAAATACAGGATCAAGAGAATTCATCGCTCCCTGAAATATCATTGCGATTTTTTTCCATCGAAATCTCTCAGTAAATTCTGATTCTGAAATACTCAGTAGTGAATTACCATCAAAAAGGATCTCTCCATTTATTGTACCTCCCAAAAGCATCCTAATAATAGAAAGACCCAAAGTGCTTTTACCACATGCACTTTCTCCTGCAATACCTATTGATTCGCCATCGACCAAATCAAAGTCTACATCATCTACTGCATATACCGAACCCTTTGATGTATGGTATTGAGCAGAAAGCCCATTTACAATTAAGACCATGTATACAGTAGAACCAAACTAGGATTTTTGTTTTGCACTAGGGATATAAACAATTTGACAGAATGTAAAAAATTGATTCAAATGAAACTGCCAATATGTAATTTTGATGCAAAAAATACGGTACTTTATCCAAAGTGTGAGAGCAAGGTAGAATCAGGAAACATTGCAAAGGCAGACATTGATGCATCACCCAAACTAGCACAATTGGCCAAGTCAAATCAAATAATTGACAAATTTATACTCTATTCATGTAAAGAATTTAATGGAAACTTTGTGTTGTCTTTAGCTAAAAATGACATTATGATAATTAAGCAAAGTCGTGTACTATACAGATTACTTCAAGATCAATTTCAAGGTAAAATATGGCTAGCAGAAGCTGACGAAAACGATAAGAAATTCATAGAAGATTTATTCTTTCCAACAAAAATTTTGCCAATTAATTTGGTCTGGGCTCCAGTACAAAAAACAAAGGCGGTTGTATCTGGAAAATGTACGCCTAGATTCCCAATTGACACAAACAAGGTCACTCAAATTGTCAAAAATGCCCGAAACCTTGACATTGAGATAGAATTTGAGTGAAAAAGAGCGTGAAAATGGATTGGGATTTGTCAAAACTCACAATATTGCAGAATTAAACGCAGACATTATTGGAAAAGAGGTTGTATTAGGAGGGTGGATTGAAGATCTCAGAAAATTAGGAAAGATGACATTTATCACATTACGTGACGCTTCAGGAATTTCTCAAATAATAGTAAAAGGGGAGTTAAATGACAATCTAGGAGAAATAAACCGTCAAAGTGTAATTAGTGTAAGAGGTATTGTACAAGAAACAAAAGCACGAGATTTTGATTTTGAGATAAAAGCAGATGAAATAGAGGTGTTAGCAAAGGCAGTACATCCATTACCAATTGATCCAATTGGAAGAGTAGAAAGCAATATCGATACAAGATTAAATCACCGTGCATTAGATATGCGAAACCAGAAAACTGCATCAATTTTCAAATTACGACATTATGTATTAGAAACATTACGTAAAACATTGGCATCAAAAAAATTTATCGAGATTACAACACCAAAAATAATTGGTAGTGCAAGTGAAGGAGGAGCAAATCTATTTTCATTAGATTATTTTGGCAAGACTGCATATCTTGCTCAAAGTCCACAATTATACAAAGAACAAATGACAATAGGACTTGAGAGAGTTTATGAAATTTCTAATTTCTATAGAGCAGAGAATTCACATACAGGTCGTCATCTTAGTGAATTTACTAGCATAGATATCGAAGCTGCATTTATGGACTATAATGATGTAATGAATATTTTAGAATCACTAGTAGTAGAAGTTTACAAAGATACATCAGAAAAGTGTAAGAAAGAACAAGAAAATATAGGTCATATAATTGAAATTCCAATATCTCCTTTTGAAAGAATAACATACACCCAAGTAATTGATGAGCTAAAAAAAGTGGGTGAAAAAATAGAATTTGGAGATGACTTGCTTGATTCACATTTAAGAATAATTGGAAAGAACCATCCTGGATTTTATTTCCTCACTGACTGGCCAATGAAATTAAAACCATTTTACATAAGAGAAAAAGATGAAGACCCAAAATTATCACGCTCATTTGATCTTCAATTTGGATATCTAGAGCTGGCATCTGGAGGAACTAGATTGCATAACCCAGAGATGTTAAAAGCCAGACTCAAAGAACAGGGTTTGGATCCAACACAATTTGCAGACCATCTTCAGACATTTGATTGGGGAATGCCACCTCACTCTGGTTGGGGAATGGGATTAGACAGACTAATGACTACGCTTATTGGAATAGACAATGTAAGGGAAGTTGTACTTTATCCAAGAGATCCCGATAGATTAAGTCCATAATCAATTCAGATTTTTATTGCAAAGGAAATAACAACATTACATGATAGAACAAACAGATGCAAAAAAAGTAGTAGAAGTAATAGGAAACAATCTGATTGGGGTATCACATGATTCCAATAGCTTTCAAAAGTTACCAGATTCTTTTTGGGGGTATTTTGCAAGAGGGCATGACAAAAAAGGGACATTTGGCGTAATAGTCACTTATTCGGAAAGTGGAAATGATGTAGATGAACTAATCAAAATGTATGAAGAGTGGGCAAATAAAAATAAAAGTAAAGAATCAAAATAACCTACTTGGTTTCTTTTAAGAGTTTTCTATATTCGTGGCATTCCTTACAAATGGGCTTTCCCTTGTATTTTGGATTACCGTCTGTAATTTTTAATGTACTCTGATTTATTTTACAAATGCTACAAACAACCATAAGTAGACTCTAGAATGTACAATTTATAAAAATTGGTAATTTCTTCTAAAATGGGTAAATTCAGAGACATGACAATTAGGTTATTTTTATTAAATTATCATTTAGAGACAAGACAGGTAAAAAAACTACGCCTAAATCAAACGAGTATTTTAAAAAAAATGCCAACCATATGATCAAATTATTTACACATTTGAGAGGATAATTAAAAATGCAATTATGTTCCATGGATGAAAACTATCAGGCATTTTTGTGGATGGTAAAAACACAAAAAAGAATCCATGAAGAATACATTGAAAGAATTTCTTAATTTTTAGAGCCTATCGGTAATTTCTTGAGTAAATTCAGATGTGGATTTGTCTCCGCCAATGTCTTTAGTTTTGACACCCCTTTTTACCAAATCAAAAATTGTAGATTCCAGTTTTTGACCAACTGCAATACATTTTGAATCATTATGTTTTGCTCCAAGCCAGTCAAGCATCATTTTGATGGATAAGAGAAAGGATGAAGGATTTGCAATGTTTTTTCCTGCAATATCAAATGCGGCACCATGAACTGGTTCAAACAATGCAAAATTATCACCAATATTAGCAGCTGGTGCCATACCTAATCCACCTACAACTTGAGAGGATTCATCAGATAAAATATCACCAAACAAATTGGTAGTTACTATGACATCAAATTGTTCTGGTTGGCGAATAAGATTCATAGCACATGCATCAACATACATTTGTTCAAATAAAATATCAGGATAGTTTTTTGCTACTTCACTACAAGATTTTGCAAATAATCCATCAGTAAGTCGCATTACATTGGATTTATGAACACATGTAACTTTTTTCATAGAGTTACGTTGTTTTGCAGTTTCAAATGCATATTTTGCAATTCTCTTTGAAGCATATTCTGAAATTATTCTCAATGCAACAGCCGAGTCCCCCAAGCTGAATTCTTTACCAGTGTAAAGATCCTCAGTATTCTCTCTAACAATTACCATGTCAATATCATCTCTTAATGCAGGCATGTGAGGGTATGATTTTGCGGGGCGAATATTGGCATAAAGATCAAGAATACGTCTTAATACAACAATTACATCAGCTGCGCTTTCACCAACTGGTGCCTTTAAACAAGCATCAGATTTTTTAATTGTGAATATAGTTTCATCAGGTAGTGCTTTTCCAGTTTCTTTTAATGCAGCATCGCCTGCATGTAATTTTGTAATATCAAATTTTAAATCAAGTTTATCATGAATTGTACTCAATACAGATACCGCAGAATTAGAGAGTTCAGGTCCGATTCCATCACCAGTGATTAATGAGATTTTATACATAATCAAAAATAATGTAAATGGGAATTTTAAATGATTGCTTAAAAAATATAGTGCAAAGTCAGGAAGGTTTATGTTTTGTGGATAAAAAGCGGTAAAAGATGTTAAAAATAGAAGCAATAGTTAGGAGTTCAATGTTGCAAGATATTCAAGTAATATTAGCAAAAAATGGAATACCAACTTTTTCAGTGTATCAAGTACAGATAACAGGAGTGCATAAAGCACATAAAAGTTTGAGAAATAAAACAAGTGATTTTATTCCAAAATCAAAGCTGGAGATTCTGTGTCCAGATAATACAGGAGATGAAATAGTCAAAATAATTCAAGATACCGCCAGAACAGGTGAAAAAGGAGACGGAATTGTATATGTTTACAAAATAAACAAATTAGTGAAAATCAGAAATGGAGATATAGATGAAAAGGCGTTATCATAATAAAATTTAGTGCCCAATTTGTTTTTCATTAAACATTTTTTTGAGCATTATTCTGTTAATGCCGTCAATCACTGCTTGAACGCTGGTAGTAACAATGTCTTCACCGATAGATTTTGCAGAGACACTATTTCCTTGCGCATCTTCAACTCTGATTGTTACTTCACATAATGCAGTAGAACCGCCAGATATTGATGCCAAGCCATAGTCTTTGATTCTAAGTTCAGATATTTGTCCGGTGATTTTTTGAATGGCATTTAAGGCAGCATCTACTGGACCAACACCATAATCAGTTCCTATAAAGTCCTTGCCATCAATGTTCAATTTAACAAATGCATAAGGCATTGTTCCAATTCCAGTAGATACTGAAAATCCAGTCAATTGGACAATTCGTTTGATTCCTTTTTCTCCTAGAATATTACTTGCAATAGAAAGTAGCTCAACATCTGTAATTTGTTTTCCTTGGTCACCAATAATTTTTATTTTATCAAGAATTTGTTTTGCCTGATCATCTGTTGGGTGTATACCATATTCAGCAAGCATTGCGTTCATACCATGAATTCCTGCATGTTTTCCAACTTGAAGCCATCTCTTTCGCCCAACTAATTCAGGACTTATTGGCTCATAGGTTAATGGATTATTCAATATGCCATGGGTATGTATTCCAGACTCATGACCAAATGCATTATCTCCAACAATTGCCTTGTTTGGTTGAACTTGAACACCTACAGTTTTTGAGATAAACCTAGATGTCTCATAGAGTAATTCAGATTTAATTCCAGTTTCATATTTTTGATCATAAGGTAAGCACTTCAAGGCCATAACAAATTCTTCTAATGATGCATTGCCTGCTCTTTCACCAATTCCATTAATTGTGACATGAGCACATTGAGCACCTGCTCTTATTCCAGATAATGCATTGGCTACAGCCAACCCAAAGTCATTATGACAATGAACACTGATTGGAAGTTTTGTAGCTTCAATTGCATCTTTAGTGATTTCTGCCATAAATTCAGGAGTTGCATAACCAACAGTATCAGGAATGTCGATTCTGTCAGCACCCGCTTTTGCAACTTCACCAAATACATGTTTAAGAAAATTTCTGTCAGTTCTTGTTGCATCTTCTGCAGAAAACTCCACTTGTAGTCCTCGAGATTTACTGTATTCTACTGCATCTATTGCTTTTTCAAGTGCTTGTTCTCGTGTCATTTTGAGTTTATACTCTAAATGAATATCAGAAGTTGCAATAAAGGTGTGAATGTAGTTTAATCCTGCATCAACTACAGCATCAATGTCTTTTTTATTAGTTCTAGCCAAACCACAGATATCAGAAGACAAACCTTCACTTGCAATCATCTTTACAGCTTTGAATTCACCTTCAGAGATTACTGGAAATCCAGCTTCAATTGCATCAACACCAAGGATGTCGAGTTTTTTTGCAATGGCAAGTTTTTGATCTGGAGATAGTGAAATACCAGGTGTTTGCTCGCCATCTCTTAATGTTGTATCAAAAATTCTAATTCTCATGCTCCGCTCCTCTGCAAAGCCGCAACCCCTGTTCTTGCAACTTCAAGGATTCCAAATGGTTTTGCCAATTCCTCAAAGGCTCTAATTTGATCAGGAGTGGCAGTCAACTCTACCATTATTGAATCCTTTCGTACATCATGTATTTTTCCGCCATATGCATTTGCTAATTTATTTACCTCCATGCTATCATTAGCATTACTTAGCTTAATCTTAAAAATACTTAGTTCTCGATATACTGTTTTGTGTTCATCCAAGTGCTTTACTTCTATGGTATCAATCATTTTATCAAGTTGCTTTACTATTTGTTCAACTTGTTTTTCATCACCATATGTTGTAATAGTCATCCTTGAGTATTCGGGATTGTCAGTTACGCCCACAGAAATGCTATCAATATTAAAATTTCTGGATCTGAAAAGATGAGTAACCTTAAACAATATTCCAGGTTTATTTTCAACTAAAAGAGTAAGAATAGCCCACATGATAATCACTATGAAGGTAAAATCATATCCGCAAGAGAAGTTCCTGGTGCTACAAATGGCAATACATCTTCTTCAGGATCAATTGGAATATCAATTACTGTTGCAACATCACTTTTCAATGCTGTTTTGATGGCCTTATCAAGTTCATCCATTGACTGTGCACGTATTCCTTGAGCTCCATATGATTCAGCTAGTTTTACATAATCAGGACATTTTCCTTGATCAACTCCTATCATTCTTCTATTATAGAAAGTTCGTTGCCATTGTGCAACCATTCCCAACGTAAAATTATTTAAGAGAAATACAATCACCGGGATATCTTCCAGTACTGCAGTTGCAAGAGAGTTTTCTGTCATGCTAAAACTACCATCTCCTGCAATGTCCACTACAGGAACATCAGGTTTGGCTACTTTGGCACCAATGGCTGCAGGAAATCCCCACCCCATAGTTCCAAGTCCAGTAGAACTAAAGAAAGTGCCAGGTTGTATTACATCATAAAAAAGGGATGCCCACATTTGATGTTGGCCTACTTCAGTAGTTACAATAGATTCATGAGGCAATACTTCTCTGAGCTTTCTCAAGATTTTTGCGGCGCCCATTTCACCTGGATGTAGTTTCAAATTTTCTTTCCAATACTCTTTGGTTTCTTTTACATGTTTAATCCAAGTATTTTCTTCAGTTCTTTTGATTGCTTTTTGCATAAGCATCTTTACCATAATTCTAAGTGATGCACGGACATCACCAACTACTGCAACTGATGTAGTTTGATTTTTACCAATTTCAGCTGGATCTACATCCATATGAATAATTTTCAGTCTCTTTTCAAATGCTTCAAAGGTTCCAACAGATCTATCAGAAAATCTTGTACCTATTGCCAATACACAATCAGCTTCAATCATCATTTTGTTTGCCTCTGCGTGACCATGCATTCCAATTGGTCCCAATGATAATGGGTGATTTTCTGGAAATGCACCTTTTCCTTTGAAAGTAGTAACTACTGGAATCATAAGTAATTCAGCTATAGATTGAAGTTCTGCAAAGGCAGATGAGATGATTGTTCCCCCACCAGCTAAGATAATGGGTCTTTCTGCACTAAGTAACATCTCAAGTGCTCTTTCAACATTTGCAATATCAGGATTAGTCCATGGATGATAACCGCGAATTTTGAATTCATCGGGAAAAGTCATAGATGCTTCTTTTTGTTGTACATCTTTTGGAATATCAATAAGAACAGGTCCAGGTCTACCAGTTTCTGCAATGTAAAATCCTTTTCTAACTACCATGGGAATTTCATCAGGAGATCTAGGTTGAAATGCATATTTTACAGCAGGATTTGCCATTCCGATAATATCACTTTCCTGAAATGCATCTTTTCCAATCATTGCCACTGGAACTTGACCAGTAACTGCAATCATAGGAGAAGAGTCAGCTTGCGCAGTAGCAATTCCAGTTAGAATGTTGGTGGCACCAGGTCCAGATGTAGCAAAACATACGCCAGGTTTTCTGCTAACTCGTCCAAATCCATCTGCCATATGTGCTGCAGATTGCTCATGTCTAACCAAGATATGTCGAATGTTACATCTAGCAAATTCATCATACATTGGAAGGTTTGCACCTCCGGGTAAGCCAAATACTTCTTTGACACCTTCTTTTTCCATAGCAACCATCAATGCTCTTGCACCTGTCATAGTTTCCATTTTATTCAATCAAATCTATCTCCATAATTTTAAGTGTTAAAACTCGGAGCACTTTTTACAGTACTAGATCAACTAGTAATAAGACATCCAATTTACTAGTTATCGTTGTGCTCATTGAAATTCAAATGTAATATACAACTGATAATTAATAAAGATTCTCAGAAAATTACTAGTGTTTTTTGACGTGCTTAGTCCAGAAGACTTAAACTGATAATTTTTCATATTTTGAATAACGATTTTGTCTGAAAATGAGGAAATTATTAGGATAATTGAAACACTGTTTGAATCAGGAAAGACAAAGGATTTTTCATCACTTAGAGACATTCATCTCAATGATTCTAGATTTTCAAGTTTCAGTGATTTACCACCATACGATCTAAAAGATTTTCAAACTACCGTTGAATTAGAGGAATTAAAATTCATAAGTATTTCTGATTATGACTATCAAATTAAAAATCCAAAAATAAGTGTATTTGGAAATGCAGCTGTTGTAGCTTTGGAATTAAATCAAAAAGGAATGTTAGTAGATAACAAAGCATACACAGGTGAACATATTTCAATTGAAGGTAGAGCAACTTTTGTGTTAGTTAAACAACCAACATGGAAAATTGTACACATCCATCTATCTAAAATAAAAAACTAAAAGTTATTTTTTATTTCCCACTGGTTTGGTTTGTGGTTTAGGGTGGTGTGTTTTAGTTTGAGGTTTGGTTTGTGGTTTAGGGTGGTGTGTTTTAGTTTGAGGTTTGGTTTGTTGTGGTTTAGTTTGAGGTTTGGTTTGTTGTGGTTTAGTTTGAGTAGATTGGTTTGATTGATGTTGTGGTTTAGTTTGAGTAGGTTGGTTTGATTGATGTTGTGGTTTAGTTTGAGGTTTGGTTTGTGGTAGCTTTTCATTACGTAGTGTTTGGTATAATTTGAATGCCTGATCAACAGTTGCATTTCCATGAACAATAGATCTAACAGCCCTGATCATTGCTACTGGATTTTCAGATTGCCAGATGTTTCTACCCATATCAACACCTACTGCACCACCTTTGATTGAATTGTATGTTAATTGTAATGCATCTAGCTCTGGAATCTTTTTTCCACCTGCAACAATTATTGGAACAGGGCAAGATTGAACGACTTTATCAAAATTATCGCAATAATAGGTCTTAACAATATGAGCACCTTGTTCAGCAGCTATTCTGCATGCTAATGAAAGATATCGAGCATCTTTTCCAAGTTCTTTACCAACTGCAGTTACTGCAAGTACTGGAATTCCATATTCTTCTGCCTCATTAACTAATTTTCCGAGATTTACAATAGTTTGATGTTCATATTTTGAGCCAACAAAAATAGACATTGCAAGTGCGCTGGCATTTAGTCTAATTGCATCTTTGATACTAACAGTAATTTCTTCTCGCGATAAATCTTCGCCGATAATACTTGAACCTCCAGATACTCGTAAAACCATAGGTACATTAGTAAAAGTTGGAACCGAGGTTCTTTGTACACCTCGTGTAAGCATCAAAGAATCACAGTACTTCAATAATGGTGCAATTACTTTTTTTGGATTTTCTAATTTTTCAGTAGGGCCTAAAAAATATCCATGATCAATTGCTAACATTAATGCACGATTATTTTGCGGTTTGATAATTTGTGATAGTCTATTTTTTAATCCCCAATCCATATCTCTTCGATTTTGAAATAATAGAGATACCTTTCTTAAGCCTTTCTTATTTTGTAATAATTATTTTCATTGCATTATCACCACTTCTAGCATGATCAAATGCTTTTTGAGAGTCTTGAATAGGATATGTATGAGTCACTAATTGTTTAACATCTATTTGAGAGAATTCAATCAATCTAAGAGCTTCTTTGGTATCATTGTCAGATGCAGCATAACTGGTCACCAATGTAATTTCTTTAGAATATATTTTGCTCATATTCAAAACAATTTTTGCATCCTTTGAAGGAACACCAAACATCATGACAGCCCCACCTTTTCGTACCATATCAATTGCATCTTCTAATGCGTTGAGATTGCTTGTTGCAACTATTGCCACATCTACTCCTTTTCCTTCAGTGTGATCCAAAATTCTTTGTTTTCTGTTTTCATCTAAAGAATTAATAGAATCTGTAATGTTAAATTTTTTTGCAAACCCTAATCTAAAGTCATTTACATCAAAACAGAAAATCTTTGAGAATTTTTTAGATTGCGCAAGCATTACATGCATCATGCCAGTAGGACCAACACCAAAAATTGCAACCGAATCTCCTTCTTGATAAGAGTATTTTGTCCATGCTCTAACACAACATGCTAAGGGTTCAATCATTGCAGCTTCTTCAAAACTCATAGAATCAGGAATCTTAAGCACCCCTCCATGATCTACACTCCATTTCGGTACAATATATTCTTCAGATAGACCACATGGGGAAAGATTTGTTTCATGATATTTTGGACACATTGTTTCATTACCATGCTTACACAAGTGACAAGAATAACATGGAACGTGATGATGAGTAAATACTCTATCACCTTTTTTAAATGCAGTTACACCAGAGCTAACATCAATAATTACTCCGGCAGGTTCATGACCTAATCGCATCGAAGGTTGTCCATATTCTCCAAATACTTTTTCCAAATCAGACCCACATATACCACATGCATACATTTGTACCAAAATATCTCCAGAACTCAACGTCGGGTTTTCTGTTTCGCTAATTGAGATAATAGATGGTTCTTTGACAGATGCGGCCTTCATATCAAAACTTTAGAAGATTGAATATAAGTAGATTAAATTATACACCAAGGATCTTTTTGAGCATCAATCTATAATCAACCTCAGATTTTTCACTCCCCACTGAAGGTAATGCAAAAACCAGAGTAGATTTTGCTGCTCGAAGTGCAGTTAGATCATCACTAATAGATTCAGTCATATCATCACTTACCAAAATTAATCCAACCTCAGAATCATCAGTTAGTTTCTTAATTTCATCTAATGTTTTTTTAGGTGTATCTGAGATTATTCCATGCACTCCTGCTAATTGGAAGCTTGTAACAAAGGATTTGCTTCCTACGGTGAATATTTTCACAGATCAAAATTTTGTTTATTCTAATTTAACCCTTTTTGGAGGGATTAGATCAGGAAAGATTGATTTAGTTTAAGATATCAAAGTAAATTATGGTAAAAATTGACAGTCAAAAAAATGTCTACCTATTCACGCATGGAAGAATGGATCTACAAGAAAAAGCAGTAAGTATCCTAGTCTCAAAAGGATTCTCAAAGGAGAAAATCGTCATGGCATTACCAAGTAAAGTTGGAAATGTTGGCGATTATATGGCAATGCTTTGGATGCCACCTACCCCAGATCACATAAAAATTCAGCACATAACCAAAGTTGAAGAAGTAAAACCAGAAGGAATGACTGGACTTTGGAAAGGTGTTTCAAAAGAGGACATTGAAACTATTCCGTTAGGATAGAACTAGCTGAATCCAGCACCAAACTCATCACCCTTTTGAAGAGGGTCACCAGAATCTAAATTTTTTAATTTTAAGTAAAGCAATGATTCATAGATTAACTTTGTTGTGTCCTCATCGTTGAGATTGGAGTTAGATTTTACTTGGTCTGTATATTTTTGTAATTTCTGAGTATTTTGTTCATCAACAGACAATCCATCTTTTTCCATCATTGTTGCAATTTTTTCAATTAGGGAATTGTATTGATTTTCATCCACAATAATTTTGTATTATTTCTAGTTATTAACAAGTTCTAATAATAGAATTTTATAAATCTGAAATTAATCCTGCAAGAAAATCACCGTATTCTTCATCAGAAAATCTAATTGTTTCTATTTTATTTTCTTTTTTTGCCAAGTATGCAGATTCTAAATGATAGCAGATTGTTTTTCCATTTAATCTACCAAAATAATATCCAGGACAAGAACAATATTCAGCATCAGGATCTAACCAGTGCTCTTTACCTTTTCCAACTACAGTCCAAATTTTTTTTTGACTGGGTTCAAAAAGATGTAATTTAACGCGTTTTTCAGAAACTACAGATTCGATTCTTTCAGAATCTTTGTTCACAAGAATTTAATCCATTGTCTATTGTATATCTTTGATGCTCAAAACAAGAATAATTCCATCAAAACCAATAATGGTCTTAGAGGGAGAAAAAAAGAGCCTCATAGTTACAGACATTCATATCGGATTTGAAAGTACACTTGCATCAAATGAAATCTTTATTGGAAAAAATACGTCAATTAATGAAACAATAGAAGAATTATCAAATGTTATTGATTCAGAAAAACCAGACTCGCTCATTTTATTAGGAGACATAAAATCTAGCATCAAAAACATCTCAAAAAGTGAATGGGATGAAGTTCCATTATTTTTTAATAGAATTAAACAAAAATGCGATATAATATTAATTCCTGGAAATCATGATGCAAACATACAGAGACTAGTTCCAGAAAATATCTCAATGATTAGTTCAATTGGAATGGTGGAAGAAAATATCTTGCTTACACATGGACATACAATGCCTTCAGAAAATTTTTCCCATGTAGATAAAATCATCATGGGTCATGTACATCCTGTATTTTTTCAAGAAGATTCAGTACTAAATGGACAAAGAGTATGGATTTCAATAAAGACAGAAAAACAAAATATTTTCCCAAATAAATCAGGAGATATGGAAATAACTATTATGCCATCATTTAATAGGTATTTTTATGCAACACACAAAAAAAAATATAAAAAATCAATTTCCCCAATAATAGAAAAAATCAAACAAGTATCATCTGCTAGAATAATTACATTAGATGGAACAATTATTGGAGATGAATCAATAATTGATCAAGTGTTATAGTAGAATTCAAATCAATAATAATTTTTGTAACAAATGTTTATGTTTTTTAAAAATGGTACTTAGGATTACAGTGAGGAGACATTATTCTATTTTATCATAGGGGTCAATAGGGTCTTTTGTTGTTTTATTGTCTTTGAGCCATTCCAGAGTCTTTACAAAAGAATCGGCTAGTTCAATAGTTGTAAGAACAGGAATTCCCAATTCAATGGATTTTCTTCTAATTTGATATTCATCATCAAGCATTCCAACATATTTTTCAAGTGTTGATGTGCTGGGAATATTTATGATAAAGTCTATCTTTCGTTCATAGAGTAAATCTGCAATGTTAGGTTTTCGTGTAGGTTCCGAAATTTTGTGAACTACTTCAATATCACCAATCTTTTCTTCAAAAAATTCTGCAGTATGCTCAGTCGCAAGTATTTTAAATCCAAGACTTTTCAATCGTGCGATTGGTTGCAATAACTTTTCTTTATTTTGAGATCCACCTACGGTAACAAGTGCTGTACCTGTACTTGGGAGAGTGTATCCTGCAGAAGTAAGCCCTTTAGCTAACGCATCGTAAAAGCTTGTGCCAAAGCATGCAACTTCGCCAGTAGATTGCATTTCCACTCCTAGCCTAATATCTGCCCCCTCTAGTTGCATAAATGAGAATTGGGGTACCTTGATTCCAAAATTGTGAATTTTTTGCCATTTGTTTTCAGGTAATTTAGGTAGAGGTTTACCCAAGATTGCCTTTGCTGCTAGGGAGATAAGATTTGTCTTAACAAGTTTTGATACAAAAGGCATGGAACGAGATGCCCTAATATTTAATTCAATTACATAGACATGATCATCATGGATCAAAAATTGAAGATTAAAGGGTCCTTTAACATTAAACGTTTTTGCAATCTTTGTAGAGTATTCAGTTATAGTTTCAATAGTTTTGTTGTTGAGTCGCCATGGTGGAATACACATCATAGCGTCACCAGAGTGAACACCTGCACTTTCAATGTGTTCAACTATGGCTCCAATTATAACATCAGTTCCATTACTAACACCATCAACATCAACTTCTAGTGAATTTAGCATGAATTTTGAGATAACAACAGGGTGATCAGGAGATACGTCTGTTGCTTCTTTAACATATTTTTTTAATTCATCTTGAGACCATACAACTTTCATTGCAGCACCAGATAACACATATGAGGGCCTAACAATTACTGGGAACCCCACATCTTGTGCAAAACTTTTTGCCTCAGTAATATTTGAAAATGCTTGCCATCGAGGCTGTTGAATATGCAATTTATCTAATTCAGCACTGAATTTGGAACGGTCTTCTGCTCTATCAACATCATCTGCCGCAGTACCCATTATGTTAATACCATTTTTTGCAAGACTTAATGTCAAATTATTTGCGGTTTGACCTCCAACACAAGTAACTATGCCTTTTGGATTTTCAAATTCTGCAATATCTAAAATCCTTTCCAAAGTTAATTCTTCAAAGTATAGTCTGCTACAAATATCATAATCAGTAGAAACAGTTTCAGGATTACAGTTTACAACTGAAACATTTTTTTCGCCATTTTCTTGCAAACCCCAAACCATGTTTACAGTACCCCAATCAAATTCCACGCTACTGCCAATACGATAAGGACCTGCACCAAGTACAATGATCCCTTTTTCATCAGATGTAATTTCAATATCATTTTGATTACCACCATATGTTAGATAGAGATAATTGGTAACTGCAGGCCATTCAGCTGCCAAAGTATCAATTTGCTTTACAGAAGGCAAAACACCTGCTTTTTTACGTATTTCACGTATTTCTTCAGCAGATTTATCTTTTGCACGAGCGATTTGCTTATCAGAAAATCCCATCTTTTTTGACTCCCAAAGTAAAGAAGTGGTAAGTTGTTCTTGTTTTAATTTGGATTCAACATCAACAATATTTTTGATCTTTTCAATAAACCAAGGATCAATTGCAGAAAGTTTATAGATTTTCTCAACTGAGATTCCCATCTTAAGAGCAGCAGCCACAAAATATAAAATCAAATCATCAGGGTGAGAAAGGTGGTCTTCTATTTGCTCTTCGTTATATGATTCCATATTTGCTCGATTTAGAACAAGACCGTCATTTCCAATATCAAGCATACGTATTGATTTTTGTAATGATTCCTCAAAACTTCTTCCAATTGCCATAACTTCACCAACTGATTTCATTGTAGGACCAAGTTTTCGCTTTACAAGATCAAATTTTGCAAAATCCCATCTAGGATGCTTACATACAATATAATCCAAAGAAGGCTCAAAACAAGCAGTGGTAGTTTTTGTAATTCTGTTTTCTAATTCCGGTAAGGTATATCCCAATCCAATTTTTGCAGACATGTATGCAAGTGGATAACCAGTTGCTTTGCTTGCAAGTGCAGAAGAACGTGATAGTCTAGGATTGATTTCGATTGCAACGTATCTATCAGAATCAGGATCTAATCCATATTGTATATTACATTCGCCTACAATTCCAACATGTTTTGTTGCACGTAAAGCTGCAGAGCGAAGCATGTGATATTCATGATTATCAATTGTTTGAGAAGGGGCAACAACAATATTATCACCAGTATGAACTTTCATTGAAAGAACATTTTCCATATTACAAACAATCACATTGTTTCCATCATAATCTTGCATTACTTCATATTCTATTTGCTTCCAATGTCCAATGTATTCCTCAATTAAGACTTGCCCTACAAGACTTGCCCTTAGTCCTCGTTCAACAATTTCATGTAATTCAATTTCATTGTAAGCAACTCCACCACCCTTACCGCCAAGTGTATACGCTACTCGAATAATTACAGGATATCCTAATTCTTGAGCAATTTCTTTTGCGTCTATAAAATTTGTAACGGTTCTACTTTTTAGAATTGGAACATTACATTGATCCATAGAATCTTTGAAGAGTTGTCGATCCTCAGTTCTTTGAATTCCAGAAATTTGTGTGCCTAAAACACGTACGCCATACTTTTCAAGTATGCCTGCCTGTGCAAGATTAACACCGCAGTTCAAAGCAGTTTGACCTCCATATGCTAGCATTATACCATCAGGTCTCTCCTTTTCGATAATAGATTCTACATACTCTACATTCACAGGCAACAAATACACTTTATTTGCAAATCTAGTATCTGTCTGAATTGTTGCAATGTTTGGATTGATTAAGATACTTTTCAGTCCATCTTCGTGTATTGCTTTGAGGCATTGGCTTCCGGAGTAGTCAAATTGACGGTCGTTTTAGCGACTTTCGCCGGCTTCTCCGATTTTTATTGCCCCACTACCAAGTACAAGAATTTTTTTTATCGACTCATCCTTCGGCAGATTTACCTTCCTCCATAAGGTGTTTGAGTTCTTCAAAGACGAATTTACAATCATAAGGTCCTGGTGCAGCTTCGGGATGAAACTGGACAGCAATACAATTTTGTTTTTTGTGTTTTATTCCTTCGACTGTTTTATCGTCTGCGTTTGTAAACCATAAATTAAATTCAGATGCATTCAAAGATTCAGGAGTTATTCCATAACCATGATTCTGACTTGTAACATAAACTTGATTATTTTCTAAATTAACACATGGTTTGTTTTGTCCTCTATGACCATACTTTAATTTGTAAGTTTGAGTGTTCCCAGCAAGACCAATGATTTGCGCACCTAAACAAATTCCAAGTGTTGGGATATTATTTTTAATTAGTTTTCGTGCAGTTTCAATAGTATCAGGACATTTTTGAGGATCACCAGGACCATTGCTAATTACAACGCCTTTTGGATGATATGACATAATTTTTTCAAAAGATGTGTTCCAAGGTAATTTTATTACTTTGTACCCAAGATCACGAATGTTTCTTAGTATTGCATTTTTTGTACCAGTATCAATTACAACAACGGATTTTTCTTCAGACCCATACATCACTGCTTCTTTGGTAGATACTGTATCCATAAATTGTTCAGAGTTGTAATTAGGAGCAGATGCAAGTTGTTTTTTTATTTCATCTACATTAATTTCAGTGTCAGATACTACTAAAGCAGCCATCATCACTCCTCCGGTACGAAGATTTTTTGTTAGTGCTCTTGTATCAATTCCGGAAATTCCAGGGATTTTTTCATTATATAACCACTCATCCAGAGTCATAGAGAGATTCCAATGACTGGCAGTTAGAGACAGTTCATGAACAACTAGTCCTCTTAGTTGAATTTTGTTAGATTCAAAGAACTTTGAGATTCCATCTTGATCTTTAATGGATGGATCCGGCACACCATAGTTTCCTACAAGAGGATAGGTAAGTGTAAGAATTTGTCCACTATACGATGGATCAGTAAGAGTTTCAGGATAACCCACCATCCCAGTATTAAAAACAAGTTCACCAAAAACGGTTGTAGAATAACCAAATCCCATCCCGTCAAGGACAGTGCCATCATCAAGAATCAGCTTCCCAAACTTGTTTGCGTGGATTGATTTCTTTGTAGTAATTGTGACCCTCGACGAGTACTTTTGATTATAAATTTAAGTTTTTTGAAAGTTGATCGCAAAATGAAATTGAAAATTTCTCATAGTGCCCGGAATTCTTCGCTCCACTTGTGATATGCACGGATCATTTCAAGTGAAACGCTTGGTTTTCTTCTTTCCATGATTGTCTTAAAATCAGATGTGGTAAGTTCACGTGGTTGTATTGGGGATTCACCAGATACTGGTTCATGATAATCAGGGGCATTGAAAATTTCATGAACTGCCTTAATTTGTGCTGCTTGGCAAACGTCTTTGATATCACTTGCACTATAGCCATCAAATAATTTTGCAAGTTCTGTTATGTTAACTCGAATATCTTTTTTTAAGGGAGCAGTATATTGCTCAAATAATTTCTCTCTTGCTTCTTGCGTTGGAAGTGAAACATAAATTCTTTTTTGGAATCTTCTAAGAAAAGGCCAATCAAGACTCCATGGCTTGTTAGTAGCACCAATAACATAAAGCATCAAATCTTTACCTTTACCATTAACACCATCCATTTCTGTCAAGAATTGATTTTTTGTTCTTACCTCTCCTCCAACTTCACTATTTCTAGAACCTAAAAGAGAATCAACCTCATCTACAAAAAGAATGACAGGCTTTCCTTCTTTTTCAGCATATTTTCTTGCCATGGCAAATAATTTTGAAACATTTTTTTCAGCCTCACCTAACCATTTACTCATCATGGATGCGGCATCCACGTTGATAAAATATCCATCCATTTCATTTGCAGTAGCAGCTGCCAACATAGTTTTTCCAGTTCCTGGTGGACCATAAAGTAACATTCCTTTTGGCCAACCCAAAGGAAACAGATCAGGTCTTTTGGTAGGATAAACTATTGATTCACGTAATGCGTTCTTTGCATCATCTAATCCAATTACTTCACTCCAACTGATATTGGGTTTTTCTTTCATTACAAGGTCTTCAAAATCATTTTCATCAGTTTGTCTTTGTACAGAAGCTTGTTGTTCTTTAGGAGAGGCGTTTGGATCCACTGCAGGTTCCACTCCGCGTGATTCTTGAAGTGCAGTTATTCTGTTATGATAAGAATTGCATCGGTCTTTGTAAATAGGATTAAGTTTGCTTGTTGGATAAAGTTGTAATAGTTTTACAAGTGAATCAATTGCACGCTGATAATGTGTGATGGCCATACCTCGCGCTCCTTGAGAATCAAACTTGATTGCTTCTGAAGCATACTTGCTTGCATTATTTTCTAATTCTTGCGGTGCTAAACTCATCTATATCACTTGTACAGTACTCCCTTGAGAATTTTGTTGGTATTCAGAGGGGTTAACCGCTGTAGTAAAATTGGTTAAATTAATTGAACCAGTTTTAGGTTCATTGTCAGTAGAGTCATCTAGATATGATTTTTCAAGGTCAGATTTTTCTGAAATTTTTGAGTGCATGTTTTTGACTTTATTAATAGAATCCTCAGCAGACAGAATTAATTCAGATATTTCATCGTCAATGCATTCTATTGATTGGGCAGATTCTGTGATAATCGAAACAAAATGTTGTAAAATCAAACGGGTCTCTTTTTTATCTTCGTATTTAAAGAGCATAAAATTAGCCAATCCTACAATTTTATTTATGTCCTGTAATTCCTCCAGAGATAATTTATCAATTTTAACATCTGGGGCATTAGAGGCAGATAGTTTTTTTTCAATTTTTGCAGATAAAGATTGGATATGATCTATATCTTTTGAAAAATCACGTTTGGAGTTAATAAAATTCAAGTATTGCATGCTTTAGAAAAATCAAGATTAGGGTACTGCTTACTTATTTTAGAGTCTACCATCAATTTTACTTCATTTAGTACTGATGATGACTCAATGTTGGATTGACTAAAATCAAATCTAGCCTCAGTAAGAATTGCAGAATCTAAGATAATACTGCCTAAATGTACGGATAACTCAGAAAGGCTTTGACTGCAAGTAGGAAGTAAGTTAAAAAGCTGAGCACTCACCGTTCTGATCATAGGAATTGTCAAAGGTAAGAGTTTGGTGATACTGTTTATTCCAGAGATGGAATTAATTCTCTTTTGAATTTTAGAGAGAATTTCTAATGAAAATGCAATTGTTCTCTCAAAATCAAGTGTTTTTACATAAGTATGATCATCATCATCTAGTTCTAAGAAATTGCGGTTTAGTTTTTTTAGTTCAATTTTTTTTTGTTTTAATATATCCACGATATTGTTTAGTAAATCGTTTGAATATTCAAGTCTTGGAACAATAGTGACGGTTTGAGATACGTTGACACATTCTATTCTGACCAAATTTGAGTTACACATAATGCCAATTTATCAGCAGAGATTTGATATTTCAGGACAGTGTCACAATTTTATCAGTAACTGCAGTAACACCTCACCAGAGTGACAATTTTAAATTTTTTTGAGTATTTGTATAAAGGAATTTAGCTCTCAGTGTTACCTAATCATGTGTGAATTAGAATCATGGTAAACGAGTATGCACTAACTGTTAGTCTTGAAGAATTTGGCTTGAGCAAATATGAGGCTCAGGCATATGTAGCCCTTATATCAAAAGGAACAATATCTGCAGGTGAACTTGCATATTATTCAGATCTTCCAAGAACCAAAATATATCCCACATTATTAAAGCTGGAAAACAAGAAATTGGCAATAATTTCAAAAAGCAAGCCAATCATGTGCACGGCAATTGCACCTGAAGATGCCTTTGACTCAGTTATTCATGAACAAATTAACAAAGTAAATGCAATGAACACCTTGGTTTCAAATCTAAAAAAAGCAAGTGAAGAGAGCAGAAAGTCCAGAGGTTCAGAAGAAAAAAGGTATTTTCATGTTAGTGCAAATAATGTTCTAGAACAGCTAAGAACAATGATTGAATGTTCAAAATCTTCAATCAATATTATGGCAGATCAATGGGGGTTGGGGTTATTAGAAGAATGTAAAGAGCAGTTACTATCAGTACTTCGTAGGAATTTAGAAGTTAAATTATTGTTACCATCAACACAAATTTGTTCAGAATCATACAGAGCAATTCCAAATGAGGTAAAAATCAGAATCTCAGACATAATACAAAATTGTTTTGTTTTTGATGAAACAGAAGTATTGATGATAAACAATGAAAACGGTAAGGGAGCAATATTCTCATCAACAGATGTGTTAGGAGTAAATCAAAATAAGATATTTGCAGACATATGGAGAAATTCAATTAAAACAGAATCATTTGCAGACATGACAAAAAATGAAGCCCAAGAAGTTTACAAAATTATTCGCATCATTAATGAAAATGGATTAACGCATATTCTAAATTCAACAATGGTTTCAAAAAAACCTGAGTTGGATATGCTCAAATTACTTGAAAAGAATGGAATTAATTTGAAAAATAAATCACTTGATGAAATAATTGAGATCATGGATGCCGTACTACAAATCATGTGTTCTGGTCATGTGAATTTTGACGCTAACACTAAAAACATAACAATAGAATCAAAATTGAATAGCGGCCATTCATTACCATGGGTATCCATTTTAGATGGATGTTTACAAAAACAAGGGTACAAAACAAGAACAGTATATCAAAACAATTCAAGTAAAGGCGAAAAAGTCCTCATCAAAATAAGTAAAAACTAAAATCAGATGGCAGATACCCTCAATCGTGATTGAAGAAAAAATAAAATTAATTGGAATTAAACTACCCACTCCACCAAATCCTGCTGGATCTTATATTCCAGTAGTAAAATCAAGTAATTTACTATATGTTTCAGGTCAAATCCCAATGGAAGACGGTAAAGTGGCATTTACTGGAAAAGTTTCAGATGCAAATATTGAAACGGCACAAAAATCAGCAAGAATTTGTGCAATTAACATACTTGCTCAACTCAAAAAAGAATTAGGAGATTTAGAAAAGATTTCTAAAATTGTTAGATTGTCTGGGTTTGTAAATTCTGATCCTGAATTTACACAGCAGCCAAAAGTAATCAATGCAGCATCAGATTTGTTTTATGAAATATTTGGAGAGTGTGGAAAACACTCCAGAATTGCAGTAGGAGTATCAAGTTTGCCGTTAAATTCAATGACAGAAATTGATGCCATAGTAGAAATAAGATTGTGAAATACCAATTTTGAATTTATTTAATTTAATTTTTTATTAAATTCTTTAAGGAATGTTTGAATTTTTGGTTTTGGGATAACAGCCCCACATGCTTTATCATGTCCACCACCGGAGCCACCAAGTTCAGTTGCAAGAATATTAACAATTTTACCCAAATGGATTTTACAAGATTTTGATCCTCTGACAGATACAGCATAGATACCATGATCAACTCTTTCTTTGTAGGCAACACCTACATCTTTTCCAGACAATCCTAAAACAAAATTAACTGCACCGCTTGCTCCAGAATCTAGAATTTCCATATATCCAATGTTTTTCATAGTCTTCATGCCTTTTTTGACTTTGGCAATCATTAGTGCAAGTTTCTCAACTTGAATTTGTGCAAATTCAAATGTATTTGGAATTTCGTGTGGGAATTTTGAATCAGCCAATTCTTCTACTAAATACAATAAATAGTCAGGATCTTTTTGATGTCCAACTATATTGTAAGTAAGAACAGTTGCATTAATCAAAGCAAATTGTCTATCGTAGATTTGTAGTAATTTAGAACCAATTGGTCTATCCTCCATATAATCAGTAATAGCAGCACATGCTGCAATGAAGGGAGCATGATCAGAAAGTTTTGATTTGAAGGCATTATAGACCTGAACAGTTGTGCATTCGTTGATATCATGAATCATTTTAACTTTAATTTTTTCTAATTCTTTGGTAATTTTTGGATCAATATCATGATGATCAATGTATGTTACTAAAACATGATTCTTTTTTAAAATTCTCAAAAGATCAACAAATTCATCTTGATTCTTTTTACTAAGACCCAAATCGCAAATATATAATGACTTTAATTTTTCATCTGCACATACTTTCTGTATAGCTTCCATCTGTCCTGGATAATCAACCAGTATAGAATCACCACCAAACGCCTGTCTGATCAAAGCTGCAGAGCTTACACCGTCAGCATCTTCTTTATGTGAAATACAAACAATTTTAGTTCTTTGTTGTTGAGGTGTATTTGGTTTTGTTATAGTTTTTTTCTTAACAGTCTTTGTTGTTTTCTTTATTTTAGATGCGACCATTATTGTCGATTCACTTGCATACCCTCATTTAAATCAAGAATGAGTTATTGTTTTGATTTCTGAGATTCTTGTTTTGTGCTTTGATTTATCAAAGATGTGGAATTTACAAACGCATCATAAAATGACAATCCATTCATCTGAGTTTGAATATCAATTTCTTGAATTTTGCGTAACTTATCTCCAGACGCAGTTAAGACCAGATTATCAAGTTTTTCTAAAAGTTGTCGTTCAGCTGGAGTCATTTAATTTTTAAGTAAAAATAATCATTTATGAGCCAGAGTTGACATATTAGACTAATTACTAAACTTCACAGACATGATTTCTTGCGAAAATATAATAAAAGATTTCTCAAAGGATGTGCGTGGAGACAAAAAACACAGGTTTGCGTGGGATTCAGGTTGCAGATACAAGAATCTCAAATATTGATGGAGAAAAAGGCAAGCTGATTTATCGTGGTTATGACATCTTAGAACTTACAAAAAAATCAAACTATGAAGAAACAGCATATTTGTTATTACATGATGAATTACCAACCAAAGAACAACTATCAGAGTTCAAATCCAAACTAAATGAGGCAAGATGGATTCCAAAAAGAATGCAAATCAACATGGGAAATTGGAGAAAAGATGCAGATCCAATGGACATGCTACAAGCATTTGTTGCAGCACTAGCAGGATATTATGATGAAGAATTTGCAACCAAAGAAGCAAGCTATGATAAAGCAATTAACCTAATCGCCAAAGTACCTACAATAATTGCAAGTTGGCAAAGAGTCAGAGATGGGTTAGAAATAGTAGATCCTGACCCAAATTTAGATCATGCGGCAAATTTTCTCTACATGATGTTTGGAGAAAAACCAGATAAAGAAATTGAAAAGATTTTTGATACATGTTTAATTCTTCATGCCGAACACACATTTAACGCATCTACATTTGTTGCAAGACAAGTTGCATCAACTAGAGCACATATGTATTCAGCAACAAGTGCAGCAATTGGTGCATTAAGTGGAGAACTACATGGGGGAGCAAACACAGAGGTAATGAAGATGCTTTTAGACATAGGTACGATAGACAATGTTGTTCCATGGATTAAGGAAAAAATGAGCAAGGGTGAGAGAATCATGGGAATGGGTCATGCGGTGTATAAAACATATGATCCTAGAGCACAAGTTTTAAAAGAATTATCAAGAAAACTTGCCGCAAAAACAGGTGAACCATGGTATGATATTACAGAAAAGGTAGAAACAACTACAATTGCAGAAATAAAAATGCAAAAAGGAAAAGAGATCTATCCAAATGTCGATTTGTACAGTGCTTCAATTTACTATATGCTAAAAATTCCAATGGATCTTAATACACCAATTTTTGCAATATCAAGGGTTGCCGGATGGGCAGCACACATAATTGAAGAAAAATTTGCAGAAGCAGCACCAAAGCCTGCATTGTACAGACCAGAAGCAGTCTATGTTGGAAAATATTGTGGACCAGAAGGTTGTGAATACAAAGGTCTAGACTTGAGAAAATAATTTTTAATTTCTTGTGTTAAGCCACTCTTTAGCTTTAGAGTTTACGTCATGTTTGTACAATACTTCAAAAACCATATCATAAAATGTGATACCTTTTTTTTGTGCCTGATCATCTAGCCAACGAATTCCATCAGCCAATTCAGGATCATATTCTGAAAATTCTACGAGTTCATCGACCATTTTTGAAAAGAATGTTTGTGACTCTAGCATATGTTGCTCTTTTAATCTTTGATCATAAGGGCGGGATTCAAAATATATAGACAAAAAACCGCTTTTTGGTTGACAATTGGAGCATGTTTTATTTTTTGATGGAAATACAAAGAGAATATCTTGGGTAATTCAAACAAACAGTTCAGTTATAGAGCAAAAAAGAGAACATGTCGATATTTACTTAGATAAAGTAACGAATCAACAATCAAAATACATCGGATTACATGTTGGGTTGTTTTGGTGTATTGGCACATTTATCATAAAAAACCAAGATATTGTAAAAGTAGCAATAGATGATAATTCAATGTTTAAGCATCTATCAACAAACCAAAAAAGCCATGACGAATTTATTGAAAAAAGAACTTGTTTTATCAAACAGTTAATTGAACAAAGAAAATTAAAAGTTCATTATGAATTGATAACAGCAGACAAAAACTTGGCTACTAAAAAAATATAATGCAAAGGTGCTTAAGACCAAAAACAAGAGTTACTTGGTGACAGCCCCGATGCATTTTGTAATTGTACTAGAAAAATGAATCATAAAAGAAAGAGTTGTTCAACATGATTGACCATAGTTCAAATCAATTAAAGCGATCATGTGAGATTTTCAACAGTTTTTTTAGATTTGTGTAAATTTTTGAAGAAAATCAGAAATTACACATATAGCCAAATTTCAAATTGAGATGCAGAGATTCAGATAGGACATAATTTTCTAAATTTTCCAATTATTTTAAATTGTGAACGTAATAGTAAAGATTAGATTTATTTAGCTTGAGGAAATCTTTGGATTAATTATGACAAGTATAGATAAAGCAGCAATTGCATTTTCTATTGCAATCGTAGCTGTTGGCGTAGGATTTGCAGCTTATGCTGGTAGCGTTCAAGAGAATGCTCCAGCTGTTTCTGCTCCAGTAATGACAAAAACAGTGGAGTCAAAAACACAAGCAGACCCATTTGCAGACATAGCAGATAAGGTAAGGCAAGACGCAGAATCTACAACACAAGAAATGAAAGAAGGGGTAATGGTTGAAGAATCAACTGCACCAGTTGAAGAATCATCTAAACCAAAAACAGTTAGTGTGAAAATTCCAAAAGGAACTGCATCTCCAGGCTGTGAAACATCTAATGCATGTTTTTCACCAGCATCACTTACAATCAATGTAGGTGATACTGTAGAATGGATAAATGTAGACACAGCTGCACACACAGTAACAGGTGGCAGTCCAGCTAATGGCCCATCCGGTGTATTTGATAGTAGTTTAGTCATGGGAGGCGCATCATTTGAAAACACATTTGATGAAGCAGGAAGCTATGATTACTTCTGCATGGTACATCCATGGATGGTTGGAGACATTCAAGTGAACTAACTAAAATTTTTCTCTTTTTTATTATTTTATTTGATTTTTACGTATTGTTCTATTGTATGTCACCCCAAATTTATGAGTCTCATCTCTAGCATATTGTAAAATTTTCAATGAAGATCTATCTTTTGAAATTACAATGGAATTTTTTTGGTTAGGAACAAATATCTCCTCATTTTCTTTAGCAAGTGAAATACAATCAAGATGCAATCCAAGTGATTGTAATGATTTTAGTGCAGCGTTCAGCTGCCCTTTTCCACCATCAATCAATATCAAATCAGGTAACTGGGAATTTTCTTCCAATAATCTAAGATATCTTCGTTTGATGATCTCGCTGATCATTGCAAAGTCATCTCTACCAGAAACTGTTTTAATTTTGAATTTTCGATATCCAGATTTGTTTGGTTTACCATCTACAAATCTAGACATCGACCCAACTGCAAAATCATCCCCATGGTTAGAAATATCAAAACATTCAATGATGTTAGGAATTGCAGAGAGATGGAATATCTCTTTTAGTTCTATCAAACCAAGGTTACCGCCCTTGGAATGAATCAATGAGATATTCTTCAAAATCAAATTAATTATATCCATTCTTTTACCACGTTGTGGACAAATAATTTCAACTGAGAAGCCTGCCTGTTCAGAAAGTAGGGATTCTAAAAGTATTTTATTTTCAGGAAGTTCACTAACAAAGATAAATTTTGGGATTTTGTGGCTAGTGTAATACTGAAAAAGAAAATTTGAAAAATTATTATCCCCAACAAGATCAAAAAAGAATTTGTCGCTGTCCCGCATTACACCATTAATCATTCTGAAATTCATTACAGTTACAGTTTGATCTTTATCCTTAATTCCAAAGTATTCCTCATCAGAATTTTTAATATATTCCATTTTTTGTTTTGTTTGAAGACTACCCAATCGAATCAAAGTATCACGAATATCCTTTGCACGTTCAAATTGTTGTGATTCTGCAGCTTGTGCCATTTCTTCTTTTAATTTTTTTGTAAAAATTTGGGTCTGATTTTTTCCTTTTAGTACTTCTTCTAAGGCAGATACATGTTGCACGTATTTGTCTTGAGCATCTTTGAATTCGCATGGACCTTCACAGTTCCCCAAATGGTATTCCAGGCATACTTTTTTTGGTAATTGTTTACAGATTCTAATTTGAAATGCTTTTCGTAGAGTTCCGATTGTAAGTAGCTTTGAGCTACCTTGCATAAATGGGCCAAAAATTTTTCCGCCACCTAGAAACTTTCCATCGTGTGTTCGTCTTGCAACAAGTAGTCTAGGATATTTCTCGTTTGATATTCTAAGATAGGTATAACGTTGTTGATCTTTTAATTCTATGTTAAATTTTGGCCTATGTTTTTTTATCATATTGGATTCTAAAAGAAATGCTTCGCTTTCATTATCAGTTAAAACAAATTCAATATCAGAAATGTGTTCTACAAGCTTTTGTGTTTTGTAATTTTGGTTTTTTAAAAAATATGACCTTACTCTATTTTTTAGATTCTTTGCCTTACCAATATAGATAATTTTTTTATCAGAATCCTTCATCAAATAGATACCAGGATTTGATGGGATGTTGGTTTTCGAGATATCAAAAGTCATTGTTTTAGTAATTTTTTGAGATATTTTCCAGTATAGCTTCCAGGTGCTTTGGCAACTTGATCAGGTGTGCCTACAGCAACTATTTTGCCACCCTCATCACCGCCCTCAGGTCCCAAATCAATTAACCAATCAGAGTTTTTGATTACATCCATGTTGTGCTCAATTACCAATACGGTATTTCCTAGATTCACCAGTCTGTTTAGCACATCAAGAAGTTTTTGAACATCTGCAAAATGCAACCCCGTAGTAGGTTCATCAAGAATGTAAAAGGTTTTTCCTGTTCCTCTTTTGGATAATTCAGATGCAAGTTTTACTCTTTGTGCTTCTCCACCAGACAAAGTAGTAGATGATTGCCCTAGCTTGATGTATCCCAATCCAACATCAAAAACGGTTTGTAATTTTCTTCTAATTGAAGGGATGTTTTCAAAAAATTGTAGTGCCTCATAAACAGTCATATCCAATACATCTGAAATATTTTTTCCTTTATATAAAACTGAAAGAGTTTCAGAGTTGTATCGTTTTCCTTTGCATTCATCACACTTTACATAAACATCAGATAAAAATTGCATCTCAATTTGTTTTACACCGTCACCTTCACAAGCAAAACATCTTCCATTAGCTACATTAAAGGAAAATTGTCCTAGGGAATAGCCTCTTTCTTTTGATAATTCTGTGTTTGCATATAATTCTCGTATAGGAGTAAATGCGCCAATGTATGTTGTAGGATTAGAGCGTGGGGTTCGTCCAATTGGCGATTGATCAATTGCAATCACCTTATCAATATTTTCAAGACCTAAAATTTCACTGTGACTTCCAGATTTCACATTAGACTTGTAAAAATGATTTTCAAGAGATTTTAATAAAATACCATTTATCAAAGTAGATTTTCCAGAACCAGACACACCCGTTACAGAGACAAAAAGACCTAATGGAATTTCCACATCAATGTTTTTTAGATTATTTTCAGACGCTCCTTTGATAATTAAGGAACCAGAGCGATTACGTATCTTCTCGTCAAGTTTTATCAATGAATTATTTTTCAAATAATTTCCAGTCACAGATTTATGGCCATTAAGAATTTGGTTGACGGTTCCTTCAAAGACTATATTTCCTCCATGTACTCCTGCACCCGGACCCAAATCCACAATCCAGTCTGAATTTCGTATAACTTCTTCGTCATGCTCCACTACAATTACTGTATTTCCAAGATCTCGCAGCTTTGTTAGCGTTTTAATGAGACGCTCATTATCACGTTGATGTAAGCCAATTGTAGGCTCATCAAGAACATACAAAACCCCAGTAAGATTAGAGCCAATCTGAGTTGCTAATCTAATTCTTTGAGATTCACCGCCAGATAAAGTAGAGCTTAATCTATTCAGAGTAAGATAGTTTAATCCCACATTCATTAAAAATTCTAATCTTGCTTTAATTTCTTTAAGGACGTCTCGTGCAATGTATTGTTCATTTTCAGTTAACTTTAAGGTGGAAAAAAAATCATAGCAATGATCAATTGACAAATCACAAACATCCATAATTCCCTTATCGTTAACTTTGACTGCCAATGATTCTGGTTTTAATTTCTTTCCATTACATACAGTACATGGGGTATCTCGCATGAATTGTTTTAGCCATTCACGTTTTGATTCGGAATCAGTTTCCATAAAAGAGCGTTGAAGGTTAACTAACACTCCTTCAAATGCATTAGTATATTGCCAAGATGAATCACCAGATTTAGAACGATATTTAAAATCAATCAAGTCATCAGACCCATGTAAAATAATTCGA
Source organism: Nitrosarchaeum sp. (assembly GCA_046712755.1). GTDB lineage: Archaea > Thermoproteota > Nitrososphaeria > Nitrososphaerales > Nitrosopumilaceae > Nitrosarchaeum. Next base: position 68,078 of record JBKKCM010000059.1, read on the forward strand.
AGATGTTTGGGTAATATTTTTTCAATAGGTGTCATCAAATCAAAACCAAACTTTTTCCCAACAGCCCTTAATGCTTGTTTTCTAAATGCAGAAAATCTTCCACTCCATGGAACAATCGCACCATCTAAAATTGATTTACTCTTATCAGGAATTACAAGTTCTGCATCAAATTCCATCTTTACACCCAATCCATTACATGCCTTACACATTCCAAATGGAGAATTAAATGAGAAAGTCCTAGGCTCTAGCTCACCAATTGTCAATCCACAGTAAGGGCATGCATTGTTTTGTGAAAAAATTTTTTCTAATTTTTCAGACGAAATCATGACGTCTCCTTTTGATGCCTTGATTGCAGTTTGTATTGCCTCAAATAATCGAGATCTTTCAGATTTTTCTGTCTGTATTCTATCTACTACAATCTCAATATTGTGCCATTTCTGTCTGTCAAGTGTCGGAAACTGTTCATCTAGGCTCAAAATCTCCCCATTTAGGCGTATTCTAGAGTATCCATCTTTTTTTATCTGTTCAAATAATTTCTCGTATGTTCCTTTTTTTCTCTGAATAATTGGAGATAAAATTAGGATTTTTTGGCCAGCAAAGTCCTTGAGAATAGAATCACAAATAGTTTCAACTGATTGAGTAGATATTTTTCTAGCACAATTTGTACAGTAAGGAATTCCGATTCTTGCATAAAGTAATCTCATGTAATCATAGATTTCAGTAGTTGTTCCAACAGTAGAACGGGGATTTTTATTTGTAGTTTTTTGTTGAATAGATATTGCAGGAGAAAGTCCTTCTATAGAGTCAACGTCAGGTTTGTCCATTAATTCAAGGAACTGTCTTGCATAAGCAGAAAGTGATTCCACGTAACGTCTCTGTCCTTCAGCATAAATTGTATCAAAAGCTAAAGTGGATTTTCCAGAGCCGGATAGTCCACTAATCACAACTAGTTTATTTTTTGGAATATCAACATCAATATTTTTTAGATTGTGATGTCGGGCACCACGAATTTTTAATTTATTTTCTGCCATCTTTGAATTTAATCTCCTTTTCCAGTCTTTTTATTCTATCTCGGCATTCAATTGCATGCTCAAAATCTAATTCTTCTGAATATGTTTTCATCTGAGATTCTAGTTCAATAATATCAGTAGCAAGATCGTGTATTGATTTTAGTTTAGATTCATCTAATGTTGTAACTTGCTCGGGAACTGATTTTATAATTGTCTGTGGAGTTATGTTATGCTCTTTGTTGTACTGTATTTGTTTTTCTTTACGTCTTTTTGTTTCATCTATGGCATGAGACATTGATTTTGTAATGTTATCGGCATACATAATTACAGAACCGTTTACATTTCTTGCAGCTCTTCCAAATGTTTGAATCAAGCTAGTAAAGTTTCTCAGAAATCCTTCCTTGTCTGCATCTAAAATTGCAACTAGTGAAACTTCAGGAATATCCAAGCCCTCCCTTAACAAATTGATTCCAACTAGAACATCAAATTCTCCTAATCGTAATTGTCGAATTAATTCTGTTCTTTGCAATCCTTCTATTTCAGAGTGCATGTATCTCACCTTCACCTGTTTTTTTGAGAGATATTCAGCAAGATCTTCAGCCATCCGCTTTGTCAGAGTGGTGACTAAAACACGCTCATTTTTGGCTGCTCTTTTGGCAATTTCTTGAATTAAATCATCCATTTGGTTCTTTGTGGACCTAATCTCTACTGCTGGATCAAGTAATCCTGTAGGTCTTACTAGTTGCTCTGCTATTTGAGAGGATATTTTTTTCTCATATTCACTTGGAGTTGCAGATACAAAAATTGTGTTTTTCAGATAACCTTCAAATTCTTCAAATTTTAATGGTCTGTTATCATATGTACTTGGCAGACGAAAACCATATGTCACTAGTTCCTTTTTTCTTGAATAGTCACCCTTGTACATTCCATGTAGTTGTGGCAAAGTAACATGTGATTCATCAATTACAAGTAGATAATCATCTCCAAAAAAATCCATCAAACAAAATGCTTTCTCACCTGGTTGTCTTCCATCAAAATGCCTTGAATAATTTTCAATTCCTGAGCAATAACCCAACTCTTCTATCATCTCCAGATCATATTTTGTTCTCATTTCCAGTCTTTGTTTTTCTAATTCATTTAGTTCTGGTAGTCGTTTTTCCAGCTCGTCTTTAATTGAAAGTACAGCCTTTTCTCTAACATCTTTTGCAATCAAATAGTGTTTTGCAGGAAAAATTTTCATCTGAGTGACTTTACGTTTTTCTTTAAGCGAGATATTATCAAGTAATGTAATTTTTTCTACATCATCGCCAAACATTGAAATTCGCACAATATCTTCAGAATATGCCGGTATGATATCTATCGTATCACCCCTTACTCTGAAATTACCAGGAGATACTTCAGTGTCATTTCTTTCATATCTTGCATCAATGAATTTTTTTATTAGTTCATTTCTTTTTATTACATCACCAGCATTAATTGTAATTGCCAAATTGTCCCAATCCTGAGGATTGCCAAGTGAATAGATGCAAGATACTGTTGAGATAATAATCGTTGGATCTCCAGACAGTAGCATTGCAGTTGCCTCTAATCGTAATTTTTCAATTTTTTCATTGATTTGAGTGTCTTTTTCAATATAGGTATCTGTTTGAGGCATATAGCTTTCAGGCTGATAATAATCATAGTATGATACAAAATAGCCTACATTATTTTTTGGAAAAAACTGCTTTAATTCAGAATATAGTTGGGCAGCCAAAGTTTTGTTATGAGATATGACCAGCGTGTTTTTTCCAGTTCTTGCAATAACATTTGCAATAGAAAATGTTTTTCCACTGCCAGTTACGCCAAGTAATGTTTGAATTGTTTTCTTTTTTACACCTTCAACTAGGGCATCAATTGCTTGGGGCTGATCACCAGTAGGTTCAAACTCGGACACTAGTTCAAATTTATGAATTTGTTGCAACAGTTACAATAATTTAAAACTGAACTTATAGCTAACGATTGTTGAGTAAAAAACCTTAGGTGAACAGAAAATTAATCTAAGCAATGAGGATATCAGAAGTTACCATACTGGTTCATCAACCATTTGTAATCCGTTTTCAGTTATCTCAAATCCCATAATTTTCAAAGTTTCTTGGGCAGTAGAAGAATTTCTCTTCAATATTTTTTCTGCCAAATCCATTCTACTTTCTGTACGCATGTGTTGTCCAATTTTGTATTTTCCATGAAGTGTGTCAGGAATGACTTTGATTATTGCAACACTATCTAAAACTCTCATAGTAGATTGGATTGGATCATATCCTCCCTCGGGCTGATACTTTTTCATAAGACCATTTAGTGCAAGTGTTTTTTCTTCTCTATCTATCACTAGTGATGCGTTGCCCTTGATTACAATACTGATGTATAATGTATCTGCAAGTGATGCATCTTTTGGATCCTCAAAGTAGGAAGGCAGAAACTCTAGTTCTCTATCAACTTCAAAACCGACTTTGTTATTTCGATTGATATTATCAATTTTTTCACCTTTGGTATGAGAATGCATGTATATGGAACCATTTAGAAAAACAAAATTCATCGGGATTATCTGAGGGTATCCATTCTCATCAATACTGGAAATTCGTCCAATGTGCTCTTGGTTCAAAAATTCTTGAATTTTTTGAGATGACTTGATTTGTAAAATTCCAACTAGTTGCAACAAGGTTATTTTCATCAATAATATTATAAATCCAGATCCTAAATCTCTAAAATACGGGTTGGTTAAAGAAAAATCATGGATGATCCTTATCTAAACGACCTAAAAAACGAGTTCAGAAAATATTCAACAGAACTAAAAATATTAAAGAAAAATCTCTTAAAATCAAATTCATCTGAAGAACAATCAAAAATTATAAAAAAAATAGACAGTATCGCAAAAGATATGGAAAAAAATCAAAGACAGTTAGTCAAAGTAACAAAATCAAGATTAAAAGAAAAGAGCAAATCGAAAAAGACTTTCCAATAGTAACCAAAACTCCTAAAATATAGGATAAATGTAGAGCAAGAGAGTTGGACGAAAGAGAAGAAGCACGATCAAGGGCAACAAATTTGGCACTTAAAGTTCTAGAAGAATGGGGAACTAGTTCAAGATTCATTTGGTTTAGAGAATTACATAGAATTACAGATATTGACAAAGGATTACTAAGAAATATTCTTAATGATTTGAAAAAATCAAAAGAAGTCAAAGAGATGCACGGTACAAATAACAGAATATTTTTTTGCCTAAGAAAATACTATACAAAATGTCACGATATAGAATTTAGATTTAAAGGAAAACCGATAATGCTCAGAGACGGAAGCAAAGTCAAAGTAATACAAGGCGAAACCAACTCTACAGCACGTACAAGAAAAAGATTAGAAAAACAACAAAAAAGACGACAAGTAAAATCATACACTAGAATGAAAAGCAGAAACAGACGACCACATAAATCATAAATTAATCGGGATCATGGATCTACTTTTCTACGCATAAGACTAAATTCGGCGCGTTTTAGTTTTGCAGATTCTGCTACGTCATCAGTCATATCATATAGATCATGGAGCTCCAAACCAGAAGATATTTCATCCTCTTTTTGGTCTTCCAAGTCCAACTCAACATTAGATAAAATATCGATATTTTCTTCTAGAATTTTTAGGCATTTTTTTATTGCTTCAGGAAGTTCATCATCCATTGATATCATCTAGAATTAGCATAGTAAATGATTTTCGATGTACAAACCGACTTATTTTTGTAGTTTTTCTCGCAGATAAGGCATGACATGGCTTGCAAATTTGTCAATGGAGCCAAAGTAGTTTTTACCCCAGAATCTAATTACAAAGTGATTTACACCAGCTTTCATGAATCGCTCAAATGTTGGAATAATATCATCTGGCGTACCAACAGCAGTTGATGAACGAGCAATTTTATCAGGAATTTTTGTTGCTGCCTCTCTCATTTTGACAATCCAAGATTGATCAGACATTGAATATTCTGTAAAGTATTTTACAAAATCAAATCCTTCAATTTCTTTAATACCATGAACACGTAACACTTCTGGTTTGAACAAACTTACCTTTACTGCTTCTTTCATTTTTGCCCAAGATTCTTCTGCATCTTCTGAAAAGTAAACATCAATATCTAATGCATATTGAAAGGTATCCTTTTCTTTTTGAGTTCTGTTATGTTTATTCATAGATGTTTGAATTTGTTTTGCATGATCTTCAAACAACTCTGGTGTGTAACCGATTGGCAGCCATCCCTCTCCAAGTTTTCCGGTAAGTTCCAAAGTACGTGTACCACCTGATGCCATGTATGTTGGTGGATGAGGTTTTCTAATTGGTGGTGCTTGAAGACATGCACCTTCTAATTTGTAATATTTACCATTATAATTTACAGTGTGATCAGGAGTAGAACCATACAAAATTTTGATAACTTGAATTTGTTCTTCCCATTTAGAAACCGGTTTTTCAAATGGAATACAAAATTCTTTTAGATTTTGAGCCTCGCCTGCACCAATTCCTAAAATTGCTCTTCCTTTTGAAACTCTATCAAGTGTAATTACAGCTAGTGCAATATTTGATGGATGTCTTCTAATTGCATCAGTTACACAGGTTCCTAATTCAACATTATTTGTAACTGCTGCAATTGCAGATAACATTACCCAAGGATCTAAAACAATTGCGTTTTTCCATTGTGGAACATTTGTGTGATCCATATAGAAAATAGAATCATAACCTGTTTTATCGGCAAGCATGCAAGCAGTTAAAATTTGATCTTCAGTGTATCCTGCTCGAGCAACATTTAATCCATTTTGAATACCGAATTTTAATGGTTTTTCAGTAATCATACACTGAAACAACAATATCAGCATAAATAAGTTTAGTCAAAGCAGCCAATTCTGTAGTTTATTAATAAAATAGAAAAAATGTAAAATATAGGAATTTTTTACAGATTACCTGATTTAATATCTTGTAGACACTTGATGACATCTTCTTTGGAGATTGAAATTGGGTTTGGATCCAAATGTCCTCGGTCAGTCATTACAGTATCTGCCGCAATTGAAACATCAGTTTTTAGATCAAGTTTGTCAAAGCCTAGCTTTTTCATGGCTTCCTTGAATCGATCATAGAAGATGGATTTGTTATGCTTGTGTGCAACTGTAGTACAAGAAGACAAAGAATAGCCATGTGGTACTCCTTCATTTGAGAAAACATATGATAGCGCATGTCCAAGTGTAGTTGAACAGTTACCAAATCCAATACCAGATAACATTGAACCATATGGATAGTTTTCTGGTTTATTATTCATTATTGCATCATATAGAATCTCAAATGCTTGTTTACATAAGGTTCTTGTAAAGTCATTTCCAAGTTTGCTGTCATAACCTTCTGTTGCTTGAGCACATGCATCACAGACAGAATTTTTTATGACTTGCTCTGGTGTACCATCCATAAAATAGGAATCCACTACTGCCATGTCAGCAAGAAATCTATCTTCTCGTAACAGTTTCTTTTTTCCATCAAATTTCAAAACGCAATATGTTGTCATTTCAGCTCCAGTTCCAAAGGTAGTTGGAATTAAGATTTTTTCTTTTTTCATCTCTGGTGCAGCATATTTTACTACATCCATTGAACTTCCTCCACCCAATCCGATTAGAACAGATGGATTCTTGTCTTTGAATTGTGAAATCACAGCGTTGACATCATCAATTGATGGTTCAGGTTTTACTTGATCATACAGCATATAGTCCTTAATTCCCATTTTGGCAAGCCATTTGTCAGAAAGTTCTGGAGGGACAGTTGTAACAACTAGGGCATTTTTTGGATATTCTGCTTCACCAAGTGCATTTTTTCCAAAATGGATAACTTTTGGAATACGTACTGTGTACATGAATCAGAGGCATCATTGATTATTATTATATCTTGCAATAAGAGAAAATTAGCAATGATTATTCAGAATTATGAAGATTTAGCAACATCAGAGAGAAAAAGAGAATGTTTAGATATTTTGGAGGCAGGATTAAAAGCTGCAGAACCAGAGAACATCATACCAAAATTTGTCACTCCAGAAGAAATTAAAATTGATGGAAAAATTCTCAAACTACAAGGCTTTTCAAACATTTACACAGTAGCATTTGGAAAAGCCGGAGATTCTATGACAAGAGCATTAAATGCAATTATTCCAATTAAAAATGGGATCATAGTAATTCCAAAAGGATCCAAATCAAAAATAAAAGGCAAAAAATTCCAGATTTTTAATTCAGGACATCCAAAACCAGATCAAACAAGCATAAAAGCTGCAAAAGAGGTGATAAAATTTCTTCAAAATAGAAGAGATGGTGAATTGGTAATTTTTCTGGTGTCAGGCGGAGGATCGTCATTACTTGCCATTCCAGATGACATAACATTAGATGATAAAATCTATGTAACCAATCTATTGTTAAAATCAGGAGCCAATATTCAAGAATTTAATTGCATTAGAAAGCATTTGTCAAAAATAAAAGGAGGTAGACTAGTTGAAAAAATCAAATGCCATGGAATTGGACTTGTGATGTCAGATGTTGAAGGAGATGATCTTTCATCTATTGCATCAGGGACAACATACATGGATAATACCACTTTTCTAGATGCACTAAATATAATCAACAAATACAAATTAAAAAGCAAAATCCCATTAGAAATTCTACAAATACTTGAAGATGGGTTTAAAGGAAAAATTCCTGAAACCCCAAAAAAAGCAAAGATAGAAAATTACATCATTGCAAACAACAAAGATTGCCTAAAAGCAATGGAAACCAAAGCCAAAGAACTCGGATATAAAGTAAAAACAATACAAGTGTTTGGCAACATAAAAGATGCGACACAAACAATTATGGAAAACATACCAGAGGAGCAAAAAAGTTGCCTCATTTTTGGCGGTGAAACTACAGTTGAAGTCATTGGAAAAGGATCAGGTGGAAGAAGTCAAGAATTAGTTTTAAGAATTTTAAAGAATTCACAAAATTTGAAAAAAATGATAATTTCATCAATGGGAACAGATGGAATAGATGGAAATACATTTTTTGCAGGAGCTATAACAGAGAACATCAAAGTAGATGAATCAATAATAAAAGAATTCTTAAAAAACAGTGACTCTGGAAGATTTTTTCAAAAACAAAAAAGCAACATCAGAACAGATTCCACTCACACAAATCTGATGGACATAGGTGTAATACTGAAATGAATTTTTAGTTGCACAAAACTTGTTTTTCGGTTTTTGCCTTTTCTTTTCTCATTCTAGCGATAACTGCAGCCAATTGTGCATCATGAATTTCGTTAAGAGTTTCGCACATACCAAAAGAATATCTTACATATACTTAAACAATGAATGAAAATTTTGAAGTGTTACTCTGAAATTTTATTATGAATGTTTAAAATATATTCTAGAAAATGAATAAATTTTTAATTGAAAATAGGTTGCTTGAAATATCATAATGAGCATATTATACTATGAATAAAAAAAGCATGAGTAAATGTGAAGAGCCATCCTGCATATGTAAATGTCATGAAGAAATAGATCATAGAAGAAGAAGGATAAGAGGGTAAGACATGGAAATAGCATATATCTTGATACAGTGTGATTTAGGTTCAGAAGAACAAATCATTAGGGAAATTATGAAGATTCCAGAGATAAAAGAAGTAAGAGGAACATATGGAATCTATGATGTTTTTTGCAAGGTACAATCAGACACTAAAGAAATACTAGATCAAGTAATTACCAATAAAATTAGAAAGATTCAAAAAATTCGTTCAACTATAACCTTGCATTATATTCCATCACAGGGGGGCAAGTAATTGTTAGAAAAACCATTTAATCCAGATTTACTGTATAATGGAATTGTACATTATTACATGGATAAAAAAGGATATTCAAAGGATAAGGCAAATTCAATTGCACAGATAGTAGTACAAAGAGAAGTGCAAAGAAGAATATGTAAAAATGAAAAGTGCAAACATTTCTCACATGATCATATTAGAAATTCGGAAACATGTTTAGTTTTAGATTGTGATTGTGGAAAATTTTCAAATTAGATAAAATTATCCAGAGAATTTTCACGTAATGGTTGTGCACTGATCCCAATTTTCCTTAGGTGTTCAGCAAATTCCTCAACAAATCCATGAATGGTATAAACTTGCTCTGCCCCTGAACGTACCACCATATCTACTAACTCATTAAAATCACAGTGATCACTCATAGGAATTGAATAATCAGACCGTCTTCCAAATGCAAATCTAGTAGATTGCGCCCAACCACTAAAACCAATAGTGACTGCACCATATTTTGATTTCATGTCTTTGAGAAATTGATTCTTTTCAGACATCATTGGTGCTACCATTACCCACGGTTTTTTGGATAATAGTCCATTTTCTTCTGCTTCAGAATGACTAATTCCATCATGTAAAGAGACTCCAAGTCGTTGATGAAGTGTGTTCATTTGTTTTACAGAATCATGAAAGTAAAGAGGACCCCAATGTCCAAAGAGTTGAGTAATGGTTTGAGCTTTTCCTAGCTGATACCCCAATAATATGACAGGAATACCTTTTCCATAAAATTCTGAAATTAATTCATTTACTTGTTTTTGTATTTCTTCTAATTTTGGAAAGACGAATTCAGGTAAACCAAACGTACACTCTGTGATCAGTGTTTTACATTTTGGAATAATTGCGCCTTTTAGAAATCCACGACTTCGGGTACAAATATCTCCAGTGTAGAAAATATCATCAAAGAGTAAACCCCTTGCACCTAAAATATGACCACTGTCAATTAATGAAAAATTATCAATACTTTGGAGGTGATTTTCCATTTTAAAGCCTCTAAGATTAGCAATTTCACTGGTCTCAAGTGACGAAAGTATTGTACCGCCATTTTTTGATGGGAGATGATCAGAGTGTGCATGGGATACAAAATTCACTCCAGCAGAATCAGGGTTTTTTGGATCCAAGTATACCCTTCTCCCATTAATCTCACATAGGATACCATTTTTTGTCATCTTAATAGAACGAGGCATTGTCAAACAAAATAATTAGATTTGATATAAATTGCAGGTTTGATCTACTATTGACTAGTTGCTAAATCTGGGAATTTTAATTTCAGGTCGCGGGAGCAATATGGAAGCTATTTTAAAATCAATTAAACGTAAAAAAATTCCCATAAATCCAGCTATCATCATATCAAACAAATCAGATGCCAAAGGCTTGAAGATCGCACAGAGACTAGGGATTAAAACAGAAGTAATTGAAAGTAAAGATTTCAAAGGAAGTAGATTGGAATACGACAAAAAAATAATATCAGTACTAGAAAAGTATGGAGTCACACCAAAAAATGGACTGGTATGTTTAGCAGGATTTATGAGGATAATTAGTCCCGAATTTGTGAAAAAATACAAAAATAGAATTATCAATATTCATCCAGCTTTACTTCCAGCTTTTCCAGGACTTGATGCACAAAAACAGGCAATAGAGTACGGTTCAAAATATTCAGGATGCACAGTACATTTTGTAGATTCAGGTGTTGATACAGGACCAATAATTTTGCAATCAATAGTCAAAATAAGAAAAGGCGACACAGAAAAAACATTATCTAAACGTATTTTGGAAAAAGAACATCAAGCATATCCTGAAGCCATCAGGTTATTTGCAGAAAAGAAAATAAAAACTTCGGGTAGAAAAACAATAATTAGCTAAGAGTCCGGTCCGCCAAAAAAATACAATACAGTTAGTTCTTTGGAATTTCCATGAAAAAAATGTTCTACTTTTTTTCCTACAAAATACATTTTATTTTCAGAAATAGGATAATCCATATCTTTAATTTTTAAAAACCCATCACCCTTGAGAACAAAATATACTTCATCACTATCATGAGGTTCTTGTGTATCTTTTTCTCCAGGTTGCAATACCAACACACCGGCAGCCAGATTTTCATTATTGATAAAAGTGTGAAAATAATTATTGCTTTTTTTTATTTTTTCGATGTATTCGTTTACGTTAAAAACTAATTTCATGTTATTGTGAAGATACAGTGTAAAATTTTGGCTCTGGTAGTTTTTCCATGTATGATGTAGCCATAGAGTGAAGTTTTTCGTGTTCTGGGCTTTGATGCATTTTACTAAATTTTTCAAGATTCTCAAATTCAACTAACACACGATGTTTACCGTCTTTAGTTTCCAAAAGGCGCCTATTTACAAACCCATCAAATTTTGATACGATTTTGTTTGATTCAGAAAACCATTTTTTAAAGTTAGCAACAGAATCGGGTTTTATTTGAATATCAGATATCACTACAAACATGATATCATCTTCAAATGCTCACATAATTTTGTTTCTCAGATTTTCAAATTCAGATTAATGTGTTTCAAGGATTAAATATCTACAAGTCAGAAATATTTTTAATGACAGGCATCAAAATAGACGGAATAAAGATTGCCCAAACCGTAAAAGACAGAGTCAGAAAAGCTGTCGAAGAATTAAAGAATCGGGGGGTTAACCCGTGTTTGGCAACTATTCTAGTTGGAGATAATCAAGCATCTGCCATGTATGTTAAAAATAAACACAAAGCATGCGAAGAAGTAGGGATTATCACCAAGGACTTCAAGCTAGCATCAAATATCACACAATCAGAATTAAATAAAATAATTGATGAATTAAATAAGGATAGAACAATTCATGGAATCTTAGTTCAATTACCATTACCTAATCAATTAGATGAATTTACCATAACATCTAGAATTTCCCCACTAAAAGACGTGGATGGTCTTACACCATACAATGTAGGTTTGCTTGCAATGAAAAAAGCAGCACTTGTTGCTTGCACACCACTTGGCGTAATGGAAATGTTTGATTATCATAACATAGAGTTGAAAGGAAAAAACATCGTTCTGATAAATCGAAGTAATTTAGTAGGAAAACCACTATACCATTTACTTTTGGCAAGAGATGCAACAGTAATTACATGTCATTCTAAAACAAAAGATATCAATGAGTTGTGTCAGCTAGCAGACATCATAATTACAGCAGTTGGTGATAGAAGCAAATTTACATTAACACCAGATATGATAAAAAAAGATGCAATCGTAATTGATGTTGCAATATCAAAAAATAAAGAAAAACTTGTAGGGGATACAGATTATGATCAGATTATCCAAAAAGCATCTTATGCAACGCCGGTTCCAGGAGGAGTTGGTCCCATGACAGTTGCAATGTTATTGAAAAATACAATAACAGCTGCATCATTGAGTAGTCAAATTGAAAGATAATTCTGAGAAAACATCATTACGAAAATTACTCCTTGAGAAAAGAGATGTGACATCTTTTGATTTAATGAAAATTGCAAGCAAATCAATACTAAAAAAGCTAAAAAAAATTGAAGTATTTAGAAATGCACAAAAAATAGGTGCATACTATCCAATAGGCAGTGAAATATTGACACAAGACATCATGCAAGAAGCCCTAAGTGAGGGAAAGGAGATATTTTTGCCCAAAGTGGTAGGAAAAAACATAGAATTTAGAAAAATTGTGAATTTGAGCAATCTAGAAAATGGTAGTTTTGACATAATGGAGCCTCGTAATGAATGTCCTGTTGATAATAATCTGGATGTGATACTTGTTCCGACAGTAGGAATATCTCCAAAAGGAGTAAGACTGGGATACGGTCATGGATTTTATGATAGATTTTTAGCTGAGAACAAAATCAAGACAATATCATTAACATTTGAAAAACAGATTGTAAAAAATATTCCACGGTCAGAACATGATGTAATTATAAATTGGATCGTTACTGAAGATAGAATAATTGATACATCAAAGATAAGATAGTCCTTTTTTACCGATGTCTTTTCTATAGTATTTGTGAGACCAAGAAATTTTTTCTGCGGCAATGTATGCATTTGAAATTGCAGAGGCCAAAGTATCACCAAGTGCAGTAACTCCTAAAACTCTTCCACCGTTGGATATGATTTTTCCATCTTGTTTTTTTGTTCCTGCATGAAAGACCATAGCATTTTTAGGAATTAAATCAAAGCCAATAATCTCTTCATTTTGTGGATATGATTCAGGATAACCTTCAGATGCCAAGACAATACAAACTGCAGATTGATTTTTCCAAGTGATTTTGGGCATCATAGAGAGAGTACCATCTACGCTTGCAACAAAATAATCATACAAATCAAAATCCATCCTCATTGTAATTGGTTGACATTCGGGATCACCCATTCGTACGTTATACTCTAAGACATATGGTTCGTTGTCCTTAATCATCACTCCAGCATATAGAAATCCTTTGAAGACAATACCTTCATTTTTCAATGATTGTATTGTTTTATTGATGATTTTGTTTTGGATTTTTTCAGAAAGAACATCGTCGATAACAGGAGTTGGAGAATATGCGCCCATTCCACCTGTATTAGGGCCTTTATCATCATCAAAAATTCTTTTGTGATCTTGGCTTGATGCCATAGGTATTGCAATCACACCATCACATAATGCAATGTAAGATGCTTCAATTCCATCAATTCTCTCTTCTACAATAATGCGATTACCAGCATCGCCAAACGTCTTTTTTACCAATATTGTATTAATTGCAGCAATTGCCTCATCAGCATTATTACAAACAATCACTCCCTTTCCAGAAGCTAGACCGTCTGCCTTGACTACAACATTGTAATCAAGTGATTTGACATATTCTTCTGCCTTTTTGTGATCCTCAAAGATTTCAAATCTTGCAGTTTGTATACCATTTCTCTTCATGAAATTTTTTGCCCAAATTTTACTGGATTCTAGTTGTGCAGCTTTTTGAGAGGGACCAAAAATTTTGAGATTTATTTCGTTAAATTTATCTACGATTCCTGCTGCAAGAGGAGCCTCGGGACCAACTATAGTAAAGCAATTATTTTTTTGTGCAAATTCTACTAGTGCATTCAAATCATTAATATCAATTGGAATGTTATTTTCTGTTCCGCCATTTCCAGGAGCTGTGAAAACTTTGTCAACTTTAGAGCTTTGAGATAATTTCCAAGATAAGGCATGTTCGCGTCCACCAGAACCGATAACTAAAACATTAACCAATAAAAATTATCTTTCACTCAATTATATAATGCCACTCCCATATCAAAATCTAAGATGAAACTTTCATCAAAATTCGATGCAAAGGCAATTGAATCTGAGATAAAAGAATACGTCAAATCAATTGATGTTGAAAAATTAATCTTTGAATCCGACAAGCCTGAGAAGATAATGTTTATCGAAGGTCCACCCACTATGAATGGGGTTCCACACGCAGGGCATCTTAGAGGACGTGTGATTAAAGATCTATGGTACAGATTCAATACATTACAAGGAAAAAAAATTGTGTTTAATGGTGGATGGGATACACAAGGACTTCCAGTGGAGCTACAAGCAGAAAAAGAACTTGGAGTAACGGGCGGTAAATCAGAAGTCATAGAAAAAGTTGGCATTGAAAAACTAGTTGAGGAATGCAAACGTATTGTAAAAAAATTCAATATCAAATGGATTGAAGTAGATGAATTACTTGGAATGTCATTTAATCATAACAAAGCATATTGGACTTATCGAGATGAATTTATTGAAAGAGAGTGGCAGATTCTCAAAAAAGCACATGAAAATGGAATATTAGAAGAAGACTTTACAGTAATTGCATATTGCCCAAGTTGCCAAACATCACTTAGTCATGCCGAAGTTAATCAAGGATATGAAGAAGTAAAAGATCCATCATTATACTATAAAGTTAAACTCAGAGACGAAGATGTATATCTGATTGTTTGGACCACAATGCCATTTACTTTGGTTACAGATGCAATGGTAGGATTGAATCCAGATGAGGATTATGCATATGTCAAAGTAGAAAATGAAACATGTGTTGTGGGAAAAACAAGACTGGAAGAATTTTTCAAAGAAGTAAACATCGAAAAATATGAAATTGTAAAGACTGTAAAAGGTTCAGAATTTGAGGGGAAAAAGTACATCCACCCACTTTTGGATTTAATTCCAGGATTAGATGAGTGTGCAAAAGAAAATAACTTTCATGTTGCAGTATCAGAAGAGTTTGTAGAAATCACAACAGGTAGCGGTCTAGTTCATTTGTCTCCTGCAAATGGTGAAGAAGACATTAAAATTGCAAACAAAAGAAAAGTCAAAGTATTCAGCCCCATTAATGATCAGGTAAAGTTTACCAATTTAGCTGGAAAATATGAAGGAATGTTTGTCAGAGATGCAGATAAAATAATTGTCGAAGATCTCAAAGAACGTAATGCGCTGGTAAAAATTGGAAAAATCAAGCATAAATATCCATTATGTTGGAGATCTCATCATCCAATTGTATGGCTTGCACGAAAAGGTTGGTTTTACAAACTAGATAGATTAGAAGACAAGGCAATTAATGCAGCAGAGAGTGTAGAATACTTTTTTGAGCAGCCAAAAAATAGATTTTTAGGAATTATTAAAGAAAGACACCCATGGTGTATATCTAGAGAAAGAATTTGGGGATGCCCGTTGCCAGTTTGGATATGCAATGATTGCAAAAAACAAAACTGGTTCTTTACAAGAAAAGAAATCATAGATTCAGCAGTAAAATTACCAGATGGTCCAAATTTTGAATTACATCGCCCATGGATTGATAATATCACAATAAAATGCAAACAATGTAGCAGTACAAATACAAAAAGAGAAGAATATGTTTTAGATACATGGCACAATAGCGGTTCAGCCCCATATTCATCATTAACAGATGAAGAATATTCCAAAGGAATACCTGCACCGTTTTTCACAGAAGGCATTGATCAAACAAGAGGTTGGGCATATACACTGTTGATAGAAAATGTAATTTTAAACAACGGTCCAATTTCACCATTCAAGTCATTTTTGTTCCAAGGTCATGTACTTGATGAGAAGGGAGGTAAGATGAGCAAAAGTTTAGGAAATGTAATAGATGGTGCAGAATTACTTGAAAAGTATCCAGTGGATTTGATTAGATTTTATTTTATCTGGAAGGCAAGTCCAATAGAGCCACTTAGTTTCAGTACTGACGAGTTAATGTCAAGACCGTATCAGGTACTCAATACACTGTTTAATTT
>JBKKCM010000060.1:0-48459 GCA_046712755.1 Nitrosarchaeum sp.
ATCTCTACTGTAGAATCTTTCATCTGTGCCTTTGTAATTTTGATATAATCTTCAACTATGTTCTTCATCTGTGAGGAAGTTTTAGCCACAATTTTCTAAATTTTGTACGAACTTAAGGATTTAGGAAAACAAAAGGAGATTAGAATCCAAGATTATTGTAAAGTGAATCCACACTTGTTACAAAATGCAGATTCTTTTGGATTGTTGTTACCACACTTTGAACATAATCCATGAATCTTAGTTCCAATATTATTGCTAAAATTTGAATTACTCTGAATAGATGGTTGTCTGATGTACAAAAGCAGAAGACCTGTAAATAATGCAAAAGTAATTGCGTTTAATACGATATATCGCATAGAAGAATCACTGATGTAACTAGCATATGCAAAGGTCTCAATTATTGCGTTTATGCCTTGACTTGTTGCAAATGTTATTGAAACTATCTTGACATAATTTGGAATTGTTTTCCATAAGATTAGCAGTGTGGCTGATAATACACTAGCAAAACCTCCTCCTGATATATGGTATAAAAATTGATTGTTTGGTTCAGGAATGCAATTGGTGTAACCTTCACCTGTCCATGATACAGACGGCGTTTCAGCTTGACCGCCTTCAAATACACATATCAAAGCATGTCCTATTTCGTGGGCGTACAAAACTGGCAGATATAAAATAAGAAAGAATATCAATGATTTGTAAATTATACCGTAACTTTGTAGATTTTTGTTTTGCATAAATACAATTATCTTATCTGAGAAATTAACTTTCCAACAAATCATACATTTTGTATTGACTTAAGGATTTATGAATACTAAATTAACAATCCACCATTGTTAAAATGTGTTAATGGCGTGTATGTTTTTTAATATGTATCAACCATAATACAATATGTCTCAAGAATATCAAAGAATTCTAGACGAAGTTTCAAAAATAGTAAATGAAGCACCTAGACTTTATCATGCTCTAGGTAAAGACAGTTGGAAGTAGATTTTAGTAATATTTTCTCTTAGAAATTTCTCAATATCAGATCTAATTGTTTTATCCCCTTCCATTTTCTATCAATTATTATGTTGTAGTTTTCAAAGTACTTTTTCCAAAGTATGCCTTAACATTTGGTCTGTAGAGATAGTATAATATTATTGCACTAATTACTAGAGTCGCAATTCCTGAGGCAATATCATCAATCAAGTAAAATACTCCTATACCTAAACTGATAAAAATTGAAATAACTTCTAGTTTCCAAGCCCATTTCTTTCCTTTCAAAAGTCCAATTCCAACAATCAAGCTAAAAACTCCAATTCCTATGGAAACAAATCCCATCATTGAAGCTATTATTCCAGACAATTCTATTGGCATTCCAGTTAGCAATTCAATTTCCATGATAGATTCCTCACTCAAAATGAAAGGTACAGTCATGCCAAGCAATACTATAGCTATTCCAGAGAAAATAAAAATAACTCCTGCAATGACTGAGAGAACACCAAGTATTGTTATCCCAATAGGTCGCTTTTGTTGTGAAAGTATCACGCAAAATTTTGTAAATTTTTATACATTACCATATGTATGTTATTTGGAATTACTGATTAAATTTTATGCCTGACAAATCACACAGATTAAAGATCAAGAAGATATTCAATGAAGCTACTATTGCTCACTTTCGAATCTTTTTTTTGTGCATTTTTTACACGTTTTGAAAATCTCATAAAAGTTTTTAAATTTACGGTAATGGTTTTGTATCCTTGTCTAGGCAAGTTATGATATCATCTCATATGATTGACATGATAGTTTGTCAAATACTAAAGTCATTGTCATTGCATTTTGGGCAGAAAAAACTAGAAGAGAAATTATAACTAGTACAGGAAGTATTATGATTTGTTTCATATTTATTATTGGTTGATTTTATCGGTAGCTAATTAAGCAATACTTACAATTATGTCTACATTATGGACGAATTTGTCACTAATCTGAAATCATTGATACAAATAATCTACTTTCTCAGTAAAACCAACAGTGTATTGTTTTGCTTAATCTATTTTGTATGAACTATATGACAAAAAACGGTATGTTTCATTCCGTAGGCGTGACAAAACTCCTTGTTTTCATACGCTTTACGCCTGACAAATCATACAAAATGCTGTATGTATCAAAGTGTATTACCTACGCTCTACAAAAAGTCTCATTTTTTTATTGTACAAAAATTTGTATGAAAATTCATTTGTAATAAAATGGTAGACACAAACGTATGAAAAAGTTTCATACAGATTGAAAAATTTTCTTATTACACAGGCTATTACACAGTTTTTGTGTAATTATAGGAATAAAATGGGTGGACCGAAAACTTTTAGAAAAGCAGTTTTTGAAAAGTACTTAATAGGATAATCATCAAATGCGATCATGACATTGAATATTGGCGATATTGCTCCTAACTTTGAACTTCCAGACATAGATCTCAAAATGAGGACTATGGATGAATTTAGAGGGGGGAAAATTATACTGTCATTTTTTGTTGCTGCAAGCTCTCCAGTTTGTGAAAATGAGCTGTGTAAGTTTAGAGATTCTTGGAGTGAATTATCAAATCTTGGTGCCAAAGTAGTTGCAATAAGTAATGACGGACCATTTGCTAACAAAGCATTTGCACAAAAACACAACTTTAATTTTCCAATACTAGCAGATTACAACAGTAAAACAATTCGTGATTACGATGTTTTAATGCCCCATCTGCTCCACATCAAAGATTACAATGCTGCAAAACGTTCTGTGTTCATAATAATGGAAGATGGAAAGATTGGATACAAGTGGGTATCTGAGAGTCCATTAAACGAACCGAACTATGAAGAAATTAAAAAATTCCTAAAATAAGGAAAAAATTGACTAATCTATTTCTGCAACAATATCGTTTTTAGCTACGGTTCCGCCTACTTTAATTTTGATGGATTTTATGGAACCATTTTTATGAGATTTAACAGCAACTTGCATTTTCATAGATTCCAAAGTACAAATCACATCTCCTTGTTTTACAGAGTCACCTTCTTGAACAGCAATGGAAACAACCTTACCTGGAATTTGACTTTTTAATGTTAGTTGAGTATTAGAAGAACTACTACCTCCAGAATTTTTGAAGACAATTTTATCAAGATCAGTGTGCATGTTAAGAGTAATAGGCACATTATCAATGATGAGACTCATTTCATTTGTAGAATTTTCAAGATATTTTGCTCGGTGATATTTTTGGTCCAGTACAAATTCAATTCCTTTTGAATCCATTTTTAGAATTTTTATTTGATGTTTAACAGTGTTGATTTGAATTACATATTCGTTGTTACCAAGAGTTTCAGTTATTTCACCATCAAATGTTTTTTCAATATCTTTTATTTTATAATTCATTGATCATCAATTCATTTTATTTTTCCAAGTAGAATTATTAGGAGTGGAATTTTGTACTCTACTCTTAAAATATTCAGAATAAACAATTGCAGCTGCTAAAGCAGCCTCACTTTTTTCAATTTTTTCTGTTTTAAGATCTTCTTTTAATCTATCAATAATATTATAGCGCTTTAGGAAATCTGTTGTAAGATGTCCATTTTTGTATTCATCAGTGTTAAGAATTGTTTTATAAAGTGGTATTGATGTTTCAACACCTTGAATGTAAAAATCATTTAATGCATTTAGCATTCTGGTTCTTGATTCTTCAAATGTTTGACCCCATGTGCAAAGTTTGGCCATCAAAGAATCATAAAATGGAGACACAGTACAACCAGAATAAAGATAGGTATCGCATCTAACACTTGGTCCTGACGGAATAGTCACATCAGGTACAGGACCAGTAGAAGGGGCAAAATCTAAGAATGTGTCTTCTGCGTTTATTCTACATTCAATTGCATAGCCATTCATTTTGAGATCTTTTTGTTTGAATGGAAGTGGTTCACCATTTGCAATATCTATTTGTAGTTTAACAAGATCTAATCCAGATACAAATTCAGTAATTGGATGCTCTACTTGCAGTCTAGCATTGATTTCTATAAAATAGAATTCACCATTATCTGCTCGAAGAAATTCTGCAGTACCAAGATTAGTATAATCAACTGCCTTAGATGCTTTAACAACCAATTCGCCAATTCTATCTCTTGTTTCTTGATCAACTATGGGCGAAGGTGTTTGTTCAATAAGTTTTTGATTACGTCTTTGAATTGAACATTCTCTTTCAAATATATGAACGGCGTTACCATGTTTGTCTCTTGCCATTTGATATTCAATATGTCTAGTTTTTTGAAGAAATTTTTCAACGATTATTGCAGATTTTCCAACTGCAGAAATTGATTCGCTTGTAACTGTTTCAAAACCTTCTCGTAGTTCTTTATCATTATTTACTAATCTAATTCCACGACCACCACCACCAAAAACGGATTTTAACAGTACAGGATATGAAATATCATTGGCAATTTTTAATGCCTCTTCAACATCTTTTACAAGACCGGGACTTCCTGGTACAGTTGGAACTTTTGCTTTTAACATAGCAGATTTACATTGCATCTTATCACCGCAAAGATCCATAGATGCAGCGGTTGGACCAATAAAGTTTATTTTATTTTTTTCACATTTACTTGCAAAGTCAGAATTTTCTGAAAGAAAGCCATAACCAGGATGTATAGCATCTGCACCGGAAGATAATATAGTCTCAATAATTTTTTCTTGATTCAGATAAGATTTTGCTGGAGCAGCTTCGCCAATATGATATGCTTCTGTAGCTTGTTTGACATGTAAAGAATTGTAATCTTCATCTGAATATACTGCTACAGTTTTGATTCCAAGTGCTTTGCATGTTTTAATTACACGTAAAGCAATTTCTCCTCTATTTGCGATAAGAACTTTCTCAATCATGCTTAATCACAGATTGATATTTCCATGTTTTCTTGGAAGTTGTTTTTCTCTTTTATTTGCGAGCATCTCTAATGCTTTGATCAACATAGGCCTTGTTTCAGCTGGATCAATTACATTATCGATAGTACCATGAGATGCTGCAACGTAAGGATTTTCAAATTTTTCTGAGAATTCACTGATTAGTTGTTTTTTAAGAGTTTCAGGATCATTTGCACTTGATAGCTCTTTTCTATACATAATTTTTACAGCAGCTTCAGCACCTAATACGGCACATCGTGCAGTTGGCCACGCATAATTCACATCAGTTCTTAGATTTTTACTCCCCATGGCAATGTATGCACCACCATATGCCTTTCCTATTACAAGTGTAATTCTAGGAACAGTTGCCTCACAATAAGCATAGAGAAGTTTGCTACCATGTCTAATGATACCATTATGCTCTTGATTAGAACCGGGCATGTAACCAGGAGTATCTACAAATGTAATAATTGGAATATTGAATGCATCACAAAATCTAATGAACCTAGCTGCTTTGTTTGATGAGTCAATATCAAGTGCACCAGCAAGATGTAATGGTTGATTAGCAACAATACCTACTACTTTACCATTTAATCTACCATAACCAACAACAATGTTTGGTGCAAATAATTCATGAATCTCAAAGAATTTATGATTATCAATAACAGATTTAATGATTTCCTTCATGTCATATGGTTGTAAAGGATTATCAGGAATAATATTGATTATATTATGATCAAGTCTATTTGGATCATCATCATTTTTTATTTTTGGTGGTTCTTCTGTATTATTTTGTGGGAGAAAAGAGATTAAATTTTTTATACAATCCATGCATTCGTATTCGTTCTTTACAACAAAATGTGCAACACCACTTTTTATTCCATGTGTCATTGCACCACCTAAATCATCAAATGAAATTTCTTCTCCCAAAACAGTCTTTACTACATCAGGTCCAGTTACAAACATAGTTCCTACTTTGTCAACCATAATAACAAAATCAGTCATTGCGGGGGAATATACAGCACCTCCAGCTGATGGACCAATACTTGCAGTGATTTGTGGAATAACACCAGAAGCCAATTGATTATGATAAAAAATATCAGCAAATCCATCAAGACTCATAATTCCTTCTTGAATTCTTGCCCCTCCTGAATCCATTATTCCAATTATAGGACAACCTGTCTTAACTGCATGATCCATCAGTTTTGTAATTTTTTTAGCTCCCATGTGACTTAGTGTGCCACCAAGTACAGTGAAATCATAAGCAAAGACAAAGATTTGTCTATCGTTTACTGTTCCATAGCCACCAACAACACCATCGGTGTAGAATTTCTTTTTCTGCATATCATATTCATAATAATGATGAGTTGTGAGTGGATCAATTTCAGTAAAAGTACCAGCATCCAATAAAAGATCAATTCTCTCTCGAGCTGTTAATTTACCTTTATCATGCTGATCTTTGATTTTATCTTGTCCTCCACCTTGTAATGATATTTTATTTCTCTTAGAATATTCCTCAATTTTTTCAAAGTGCATCTGATATTGTAGAAAAGAAATCTTCCTATATTAATTTAGTTTGGTTTTTTTAGAATTTATTAGAACATGATGTATTATTCTAAAGACATTCATTCAAATCTGATGATTTTGAATAACCGTTAATTTATGAAGTAAGATTCAAGAGTGAAAAATTCTTTTTTACAGATTTTTGATAAGAATCAAAAGAATTTTTCTCTTCGCTACATTTTTTGCATATACATAACTGAGAAACTCTCTGAATATCACAAGTATCTCGAAATTCACATTGTGAGCATCCAGCTGATCCTCTACAAACGATACACTGAAGTTCATTTATTTGGGTACATTTTTCATGTTTTACCCCTAATCCTTTTGCCCATAATCCAATTTCATTTACTTCAATTTTTTCATTACAAACAACACAAGTACCTGAAAACTTCATTGGAATTTTTCTCCAGCTCATCGAATTGACTCAATCTCCTTTTCAAGAATATCATCAAAAGTATCTTCTAATTCTAATTTTAATTTTTTATTTTTTATACAAAATAATACATATGGAAAACATATTGTAACAAATGTACTTGATGATAGATGTAAATTTTTTGCCATAATAGAAGACAATGCTTTGATTTTTTTTCCATCCCATCTAATACGATTTAAAAGTGGCCATGAAAGGTTGTATTGTGCGTATCTTATTCGCTCATCATTTTGATATAATCCAATCAGAATTTCATTGAGATAGCGTAGTAATCGCCAATTTTGAGTTTTCATAATTTTTCCATAAAGTATATCAGCTTCAGAAATAATTTCCAAGAGTTTTGCGAGCGTATTATTATCTAAATTACTGGTAATAATACTAGAGTAAAAAGCATCGATTTTTAATTTTGGATCAATTTGCATAGAATACAAAACGCTTCTAGCCTCATCAAGTGAATTTGCTTTAAAAAATGCATTAACACCATCTTCTACATTTATGCTTTCAAATGACATTTCGGTTTGAGGATTAAATCCTGTAACAAGGGATTGTGTCAAATTAATCATAGAACGAATGTCACCGTGCGATCTATCAATTACTTTTATCATAGAACCAGGACTGAGTTTTATATTTTCTTTTTTCAAAATATTTTCAAGATATATTTTCAAAAGACGTGGAGGAATTGGCTTGAAAGATATAGTTTTAACAACTTTTTTTATACTTTTCATTTTATCGGAGATATCAGAATTTGCAGCGAGTATAATTGGTACGGTAGGTTCCTTTAAGATTTCAATGAGTGCTTCTGCACCGCCATAATCCCCCCTACCATGAATTCCATCAACTTCGTCAATGAAAATCATAGGAATCCCCAAAATGCTGACATTGCCTAATACAGGCGAAAGAATTTCATTAAGTCGAGATTTACTTCTCACATCACTTGCATTCAGACCAATCATATCATATCCAAATTGTTTTGCAGTAAGAAATGCAATTGTTGTCTTTCCAATTCCAGGTGGACCAACTAGCAGAAGGGGCTTTGTACCTTTTTTCCATTTTGTGAACCATTCAATTATCGAAGATCTAGATTCTTCATTACCAAGCATGTCAGAAATATTCTGAGGCCTATATTTTTCAGACCACATCAATTCAATCACTTTGGGAGTTTAGATTCAAACTCTAACCATTTGTTTGCTTTTTGTAATTGGTTATACCAATATTGATTATAGTGTTCAACAGTCAAAAACAAAAATTCTAAAAATTCTGTATGTGAAAATTCTTCAGGTAGTAATTTAAGTGCTAAACGAGCATCTTGTAGATACAAATTGCTTTTTTCTAATGTTATTTCAAATCCTTTTTTGACATCATTAGATAATAAAGTGTAATACAATGGCCAAGAGGGTATTTTCACAAATCCATTTTTGATAGAGTCTTCAATTTCATTTCCACATCCAACACCTTCAGCAGCTCTTGCCATTCCCAGATAGAAAATTTCTCCAAGAGGTCTTTCTGCTAAAGCCATATTCCTGCCGGCTGTTCCCATCACAGATCGATATTTTTTGTAAGATAGATTCATTTCTTCTTCTGTAATCTTAGTTGGCTTTGATTTTAATTTCTCATCAAGATATTGACCTATTCGTGCATCTTTGAATCCTTCTTCAAATTCTTTTAGAACTTCATCGCCGCCTTTGGAAATTTTATCTCGAGCTAATTTCAAAATATATGGATTCATTAGTTTGTAATCATCAAGATATTCCAAGTCTTCATCTTTGTCTACAATTCTATCCATTGGTTCACTAAGATCAATTGCTAAAATATGACCTTCCACAATATCTTGTCTTAACTGAGGATCTTTTTTTCCAGTATAATTAGACGCTCCGTCAAATAACGCATTAAATACAGGAAA
This sequence comes from Nitrosarchaeum sp., assembly GCA_046712755.1. Lineage (GTDB taxonomy): Archaea > Thermoproteota > Nitrososphaeria > Nitrososphaerales > Nitrosopumilaceae > Nitrosarchaeum. Next base: position 8,790 of record JBKKCM010000060.1, read on the forward strand.
AGTCATTTTTACAAAATTTGAATTTAAAATACGAAGTACTCTATCTTTAATTACATCTGGACTTTCTAATTTTGATTTTATACTGTTGATTTCAGAGGCCTGAAGAATGATTTCAGTAGAACCTACTTCATTGCCAAATGCTTGTTGTGTTGAATTTGGAGAAAGATCAGACTTGATTTCATGTAGTAGATCTCTAGCAAATCTATCCGCAAAATTTGGAAATTCATTTTCTGTTTCTTCTTTGTATTGAGAAAATAATTTGTAACCTTTCGATTTGAATAATCCTTGTTTCATAATTTGTTTTCCAGGTTTTGTACTCATCAAAGATTCTTTGCTTACAACAGACTGATCTTTTCCACTCACATACGAAGAGCTGCTTTATTGTTATTTATGCTTTCAAAACTAGAAAATTTCTTTCACTTAAATTACGAAGAATGAAAAAGAAAATGATGGAAGTTATTGAAATTCTTCGCGAGGTTTCAAAACGGATTTATGAAAATGTAAAAGATTTGGCAGGGACAGATGATGCTGCAGGAGATTTTGGAAGAGGTGCAGGTGGCGATATTTCACGTAATATTGACATTATTGCTGAAAAAACAGTACTAGATTATCTTAAAGAAATTAATTTTGATTGTGTTGTTTTAGGAGAAGAATGTGGTAGAGTAGAATTGTCTAAAAATCCTAAAGGATTTGTCATTATGGATGCAATTGATGGTTCTGCAAATGCTGTAAGAGGAGTTCCATTTTTCTGCAGTTCATTAGCATTTGCAACTGAAGATAAATTGAGTTCCATTACAGATGGAGTAGTAACAAATCTATCAAATGGGGATATGTATTGGGCATCAAAAGGCAGAGGGGCATTTTTGAATGAGTTAAAAATTAAAGTTCATGATAAAGAACCAATTTACAAAATTATTGGAATAAACACTTCAGGTGCCACATCTGAATTAATGAAGAGATTACATCCAATATTTGAGCAACACAATCACATAAGACATTTTGGTGCAAATGCACTAGAAATGGCCTTGTTTGCAAGAGGATTAATGGATATTTTTATAGATTTAAGAGATAAAATAAGGATACAAGATATTGCCGCAGGATACATAATAGTAAAGGAAGCAGGCGGATTACTTTTAGATGCAGATTTGAATCCACTTGATGCAGATCTTAGTTACAAAACAAGAATTTCGTTCATTGCAGCAGCAAATCAGAAAATCATAGATGAAGTTATTTTACAAATAAAAAAATAAAAATTATCTATAAGTATGAATTAATGTATACTCCCAAAAAAAATCTAAATAAAACAAATACAAATGGTTCTAATTTTAGCTATCCGTATGATTCGTACTTAATTTCATAACTTCCATCTTTACGTTTTTCTTCTTTTGTGACAAATCCTTTTGGTCCCAAGTATTCAATAACTCCATCAATCGTACCCTGATATCCACAAATGTAGACTTTGGTATTTGCAGTTGTGATTTCTTCTCCAACCATTTCGTCTAAGGGTGAAATACCAGTTTTGTTTGGTTTGAAGAATGATTCAACTCTACCAACATGACCTGACCAAGATCTGTTAAAGAATTCTTTTGGTCTACTAATTGCTGCCCTATATTTGAAATTCCATTGATCTTTTCCTCTTTCAATACTTTCGTTCTCTAAGTTTGTCAGTAATTCTTTGTAACTTAGCTCATCAACATAACTTGCGCCATGAAGAACAATAATCTCTCGTTTATCTCCAGTATCATGTAGATGTTTAGCAAAAGCGATAAATGGTGCAAGACCAGTTCCACCGCCAACACAAACAATTCTTCTATTATCAGGTTGACCGTTTGGCAATTTATCGTCAATTAATAAAGCGTTACCTGTAGGATCTCCCAAATATACTTCATCACCAACATTTGCATAAAATAATTCAGTTGTAACACGACCGGGCAAAGGCTTTCTAACCCATCTAATCACAAATTCAAAATAATCTCGGTTTTCAGGATGTGATGCAATTGAGTATGCTCTTCGAACAACCTTTTGTTCAGATGGTATTGGTACTCCTATGGTAAGAAATTGACCTGTTGTATATTTTGGCATGCCATTATTTGGGATTAAACGAATGACAACAAGATCTTCTTTGAGTAATTGCATGTAAGTAATTTTTGCCTTATGTTCTACTACCATAAAGTAATTTTCGCTACTTTGGATAAATGTATTTCTGTTAAATTTTGATTGTAGATATCCTCAGATAGACTTGGATCAAATTCATATATAAAAATAAAAAATTCAATTAAACAATTTGGAAAATAGTGTATTATAACAATGAATGTGACGGAAACTCCTTTTTTAAACTATTAGCGGATTATTCTATTTTTACGAGAGAATATTATCTTTTGATATTTATATCCAGAGATATGCAGGGTGGACATGACTAAACTAAAATGCGCTGATTATGGTTTTGAGTGTGAATTTGTAGTTGAGGGTCAAATAGAGCAAGTAATCGAAGAATTTGGAAAACATACGGAAGAGGTACATGGAATAGATTATTCAAAAGAAGCTTTAATGCAATTTATCCTTAGAAAGAAATAAGATCTATTCATATTTATTAATTCTTTATTCTATAACTAGATAAAATAACTAACCAAAAAATTAGATGTAAATTCGTTTCATTGTTTCTTCAAGAATTGGAACTTCTTTATCAGTTATTTTTTCTACAGCAGGCACTATACCAGCCCTAGCTTTTACATTTTCTTCATATATCTCAGCAATCTGATCTCTAAATAATAATTTGATTCCTGGAAGTGCAGTTATTCCTTCATCAACGGTTCTTGGATCGGATAAATCTAAAATCAATGTACCTTTCTTTTTTTCTTCCATAACCAATTTTATTCTGTCAAAAGTAATTAAGAAATAATCAGAAGTTGTGGCAACAAAGATAATATCATACTTATCAAACCCAGCTAAAACTTCTTCAAATGCAACGGGTTTGCCACTCAATATTTTAGAAAACCCAGTTGAGCGTTCAATGGTTTTACTTGTGACGTCAAATGCAAATCCCCTTTTATTAAGAGTTTTAGCAACCATAGCAGCAGGTTCGCCTGTACCTATTAACAAAATACGTTTCTTAGCATCCAACCCTGCTTTTTCATCTACAATTTTAACAGCCACATCTCCAAGAGAAAGTACATCTTTACTTATTCCAGTTGTTTCTCTAATACGGGTTGCAATTCTTATAACACTTTCAAATAGTTTATTCAAAATGCTGCCAGATGTATTAATCTGCTTTGCATGTGAAAGTGATGATTTAATTTCATTCAATATTTCTTCTTTTCCTACAACTACAGAATCCAAACCACATGCTAATCTTAAAAGATGAAGGTAGACATCTGTGCTCTTATAAACTTCAAGAGTTTGATCAAAGTGATCAATATCAATTTGTTCTAGTTCTGATAGAGATTGCCAAGTTTCTTTAATTTGATTTAAAACAAGGGATTTTCCTTCAATTCTTCTTCCATCGGGAGTATCTCCGGTTTCCAGATTACTTACTGTAAATATTTCAATTCTACTAGCAGTCTGAATTATTACACATTCTGCAACGCCGGGGATTTTCTTAAAAGTTTCACATGCAATTTTGAGATCTTTAAATCTAAATCTTGATAATGTATGATGTGGTACATTTTTAAAAGTGACTCTTGCATTAATTACATCGAAATTAATTTCGCTCACATCATCACCATTTATTCTCTAAGTTTATTCCTTCCACCTTTTGCAGTACGGAAAACATTCATACCAATGTAATAATTTTCATAAATAGATTCTAAATATGCAAGTTCTTGTTGTGTTGTGATTATATCTTTTTTAGATGCACGAGAATCATTTTTTAGTTTCTTAAGTTTTTGCTTAGTTTCTTCTAAGAATTTTTCTACGCCAGATTCATAATTAGACATGCCACCAAATTCTGGACTTAGTACATGTTGTGGAATATATTTTGGAGTATTATCTGTTGGAATCTCCACTTTTCTTGTGAGCTCATCTTGTTCTTCGGATGAAAGAATAGGTCTTGGAAATCTATCTTTTTTGGCTAAGAAAAATTCGGGTTCACCCATTTCTCTTCTAAATATTTCCTCGCCTCTACGTTGATTAGTAAATGCTGGTGCTTTGGTTGCTGCGGCTTTGACTTCTGCAGATATTGCTTTGTATTCTTCCTCTGCGGCGGCTTCTGCAACTGCTTTGGCAGCGGCGGCTTTTGCTAAGGCTACTTCGACTTCAGCTTCTGCACTAGCTACTGCAGCTGCGGCTTTTGCTGCTACTTTCGCTTTTTCTTCCGCAATTTTCGCTACATCTTTTGGTGTAGATTCTAATGCTGAAACTTCAGAGTTTGTTTCTACCTTAGATTCCGCATTCTCTTCAGACATCAAAATTTACTAAAATTGCCTGAATTTTAATATTCTTGTAAGAGAAATTTCCAAGATTAACTTTCAAGAGACAAACTTATCATAATTAAGAACAATTGTAGATAGTTATCTGCTTGTTAATTCTTAACATTAGATCAAAATACAAGAGATTCAGATCGATTAGATGAAATCATAATAATAATTTAAGAAGATAAAGGCGCCCTTGGCGGGATTTGAACACGCGTCTCAACCGTGACAGGGTCGAATTCTAGACCGGACTATACTACAAGGGCACGAATTGTTTCAAACAAATTGCCAGATTAAAAGTTTCTGTAAGAGTAAAAAATTTTGTAAAAGACTAAATTATACACGTCAAGCATTTTTGTCAGGGGTCTATGGCGCAGCCAGGTAGCGCACCGGACTTTTAATCCGGTTGTCGTGGGTCCGAATCCCACTAGACCCGCTCCTATTTTATCAATTCAGTAATTTTGTTTGATAGATTATCTAATGCCTTTGAAATATCATTATCTCGTTTTGTTGCATTAATTCTATAACTATTAATTTTTTGCATACGGTCTTCAATCATTCTCTTCTGTTCGTCATATCCGGAAGAACCAAAGGACTTGCGGTCCTTTAGAGATGATGTAATTGTAGTAGATTGAATAATTTCCATTATCAATTTTGGATTAGTTTTTGTTTCCTGAGCAATTTTTGAAATTTCTTTCATACTAAGTTTATTCATAGATTTATTGGATTGGTGTGCTATCTGTACTAAACCTCCTGCAATTTTATGAGTTGTTCGAAATGGAATTCCATTTTGAACTAATTTCTCTGCAATGTCAAGTGCAATAATATAACTAGATTCGGCAGCCTTTTTCATTTCCTTTTCATTAACATGCAATGTAAGAAGAATAGACTTTAAAATCAATAATGCACTAATCGAAATTTTGGATATAGACCAAATAGATGATTTGATTTGTTGCAGATCACGTCCATATCCTGAAGCCAGTCCTTTGAGGGTAGTTAGAATTGCAGTAAGATTTCCAATTACCTCTGCAGTTTTTCCTCTTGTTAATTCTAAGATATCAGGGTTTTTCTTTTGTGGCATTACGCTTGATGGCGAGGTAAATTCGTCAGCTAATTCTATAAAGGAAAATTCAGAGGTAGACCAAATTACAAAATCTTCAGAAATTCTACTGAGATTAGTCATCAGTATTGCTATCATTGCAACATATTCAGCAACAAAATCACGCGTACTTGTGGCATCAAGGGAATTCTCAATTATTCCATCAAATCCCAACATCTTTGCAGTGCTATGTCTATCAATTGCAATGCTAGTTCCGCCAACAGGTCCTGCTCCTAGAGGACTTTGATTAACATGACTAAATGCAGCATAAAGACGATCAAAGTCTCTAAACAACACATCTGCCTGAGCTAATAGATAGTGTGAAAACAAGCCTGCCTGAGCTTGTTGCAGATGTGTATAAAGGGGCATTATTGTTTTTTGATGATTTTTTGCCAAAGATACAAGTGCTTCAATTGTATCAAGTAAGCAATTACAAATAATGTTAATATCATCACGAATTTTCATTCGAATATCTAAAGCAACTTGATCGTTTCGTGATCTTGCAGTGTGCATTTTTCCACCACTTGCCATACCTGCTTTTTTGATTACAAGAGTTTCAATTAATTCATGAATATCTTCTGCATTAGATGAAGTATTGAGTTTTTCATTTTTCAAAGATTCTAACGCAGAAAGAATTTTTTTTGCATCATTTTTTGTAATGATTGTGTTTTCATATAACATAATAGTGTGAGCTTGACTTCCCAGAATATCATAAAGTGCTATTTGAGAATCGTCATTTATTGATGAAACATAATCTAAAGTAATATCACTCAAATCAGTACCAAGACGTGAACGATACATTACCTAAGGTTTTAGAATGGTTATATATAGCATAGACGCTTTTTCCGACATGAGTCTAGATATCAAACAGCTTCGAGTAAAAATTTTTGATGAATTATCAAAAATTGTAGATCCTGAAATCAATACATCAATTACAGATTTAGAATTAATTGACGAAGTCGATATCAATAGCAGTAATGTAAAAGTGGATTTGCATCTAACTAGTCCATTTTGTCCTGCAGTTTTCGGATTTAAAATCTGTCAAGACATTCACGATAATCTTTTGAAAGTAAATGGAATTGATGATGTTAAAGTAAATGTCTCAAACCACTTTATGGCAGAGCAAATTAACAATCAGGTAAACAACAGTCCTAATCCAAAAAAGAAGATTTAGCTTCTAAATCCTAACATATAGCCTCGTAGTAATTGAATTCCCATAGCAGGATCTACTCCTTTTGGGCATACTTGACTACATGAACCTGCAAAATGACATCTCCAAATACCGTGAGAATCATCAATAATTTTTAGTCTAGTGTCTTTTCCTTTGTCTCTACTATCAGCAACATATCGATATGCTTGAGCTAATGCTTGGGGTCCTACAAATGAAGAATCGGTTGCCATCGTAGGACATGCCGAATTACACAATCCACATTTGATACAATTAGAGAATTGGATGTATTGTTCTAATTCTTCTGGGGATTGTAAGAATTCTTTTGTGTTAGTTGTAATGTCAGTATCGTCACGAATAAGGTATGGTTTTATTTTATGATGTGTATCAAATAATCTCTCAAACTTAACTGCAAGATCACGAATAATTGGAAAGTTATTCATTGGTTCTACTGTTATAACATTTGAATTCAATTCGCTGATTTTTGTAAAACACGCAAGTCTTGGTTTGCCATTGATGATCATCCCACATGAACCACATGTAGCTTGTCTACAAGAATAACGAACTGCAACAGAATGATCAAAATGTTTCTTTACTTCAAGAATTGCCTCCAATACAGTAGTCCATTTTTCATATGGAACTTGAAATTCCATGAATGACTTGGCACTATCATGTTGGGGATTATATCTTGCAATACGTAGAGTAATTGATTGTGAGGAAGAAAGTGGTGTTGAACCGCTTTCTTCTGCTAGAGTAGGTGTTTGTGCCATTTATGTCATCCCTGTATTTACCATTATTATTGTTCGTGAACCATATGCAATTAATGCGATCATTGCTGCAACACAACCATATGATACTGCTTTTTCATATGTTCTACCTTGTTTTAATTCAAGCAAAATAACTCTTAATCCATTAAAGCCGTGAATAGATAATAAAATTAGGATTATTTCAAGCATACCAGCATATGGTAGGAATTTGTAGTTTGCAATTACACTATCATATTCTAGAGATTCTGCAAATCCTTGCGTAAGACGCATCAAGATATGAACCGCTACAAGTGCTACAGCAGCTATGGCAGTTCCATAGTGTATTTTCATGATAATGCTTTCTCTCATTTTATTCACCAAACATTACTGCTAGTCCGTACATCATTGCAATTGCGGCAAGTATTATAGCAGAATAGATACCCATTTTGTGCCTAATATTTTGGGATGCTGGGATATAGGGATAATCAGGTCTTGTAGGTTTTCCTACGCCAACTCCGCCATGTCCAAGCATAACTCTAATTCCATTGACAGTGTGAAAAACACACATTGCAATAACTATTGCCAAAATAGCATGACCTGCATTAGTTTGTGTTAATGCAAGAAGTTCATTCCATCCAACTTGGCCTTTTAAAATTGAACTGGTTTCGTAAATATGACCTATAAAATATGCCAACAATCCTAATCCACTTAATCGCATTAACAAATATGCAACTCGCTCAATACCATATCTCCGAGGATTAATCATTCCTCCAATACCTTCTTTGTTTTCGTCTTGGTTTGTCATCTAGTATTTTCTCTCCACTGGCTGGTATTTGGTAATTGTGACAGGATGTGTTTTCATTATAGGTTCTTTTGGATCATAGTATGCCAAAGTATGATGTAAAAAGTTTGCATCGTCGCGTTTTGGATAATCGGTTCTTGCATGTGCGCCTCTTGATTCTTTTCTGTTAATAGCTCCAATCAAAACTATTTCTGCAACTCTAAACATTGAATCAAGTTCCATTACATTTGAAAAGTTCGTATTGTATTCTTTTGCTTGATCATCAACATGTTTCCAGGTTTGCTCTTTTAATTGACGAATTTTCTTTAGCCCTTCAACCATATTTTTTTCATTTCTGAAAACATATGCTTTATCATTCATGGTATCAGTTAGTTCTTGTCTTATTTCATATGGATTAGCATCACCATTACCTCGGAAAATTCCATCGTAGATTCTTTTTTCCTCTGCTACAACTAAATGATGTGGCCAAGGGGTTGGTGGAATACCTTTTTCAATATAGTCAACTGCCAAATTACCAGTAATTTTTCCCCAAACTAGACACTCGGAAGTAGAATTTGCACCGAGTCGATTTGAGCCATGAACACTATTACATGCTGCTTCACCTGCAGCCCAAACACCCTGTAGTTCTGTGGCTCCATCAACATCAGTATGAATCCCACCCATCATATAATGTGCTACTGGTCTCACATCCAGAAGTTCTTGGGCAGGATCTAATCCAGAAAATTTGATAGATATTTCTCTAATGCCACCTAACTTTTCTTTAATTTTCTCATCACCAAGATGTCTTAAGTCAAGTTTCATACAATCAACACCTGTTTCATGTTGAAATCCACGACCTTCACTCATTTCTGTCATCATAGATCTCGAAACAATATCACGTGGAGCTAGCTCCATTTTTTCAGCAGCATAGTTTTTCATAAATCTTTCACCTTTGTTATTTAGAAGATAACCTCCTTCTCCTCTAGCACCTTCAGTGATCAATATTCCAGAAGGTAAAATTCCAGTTGGATGAAATTGTACAAATTCCATATCTTTTAGTGCCATACCGGCACGTAATGCCATATCCAAACCATCAGGAGTTGAAGATAATGCATATGTTGAAAAACTATACAGTCTTCCAGCTCCACCAGTTGCAATAATCAAAGCTTTTCCTTTAATGGAATAAAAATTTCCAGATGAAAGTTCAATTGCAGTAATTCCCATAAATCGTCTTCCATCATGAATAATAGCTGTTGCAAACCATTCATTGAGGTATTCTATATTATCATATTTTTGACAAGTGTCATACAAAGTTTGCATTAAAAAGAAACCTACTTTATCAGATGCATAAGTTGCTCTTGGAAAAGTATAACCGCCAAAGTTTCTTTGTCCTATTCTTCCATCTTTTCTTCTAGACCAAGGCATTCCCCAATGATCCATTTGGTAAATTTCTTTTGGCATATCCACACAAAGTCTTTCAGCAACATCTTGGTCAGCAAGAAAATCGCTGCCTTTCACAGTATCATAAATATGAGATTCAATGCTATCACCTTCATCGTCAAAAAGAACAGCAGCTGTTCCACCTTCTGCAGATACGGAATGTGAACGCATGACTTGAAGTTTTGAAACTATTCCAATCTTGATTTTTGGATTCTTTCTAGCAGCCTCTATTGCGGCTCTTAGACCTGCCAATCCAGAACCACATATTATCAAATCAAATTCAATAGATTCGACCATTTGTCAGACTGACTACCTAGAAAGCGGGTTAAATATGTAGTAATAAGGCATGTAATTCAAAAAAATTATTATATATCACTAGTGATATTATTAGTTATGATTTCAGAATGGTTTCAGAGAGTTGGAAGTTCAATACCGAGAGGATTTTCAAGATATTTCATTTTAGAACTACTAAAAAAGAAAGCACATACTGGAAAAGAGATTATAGATTATGCAGTTGAGCAAAGTAACGGCATATGGAAACCTTCACCTGGTTTGATCTACCCGTTATTGGGAAGATTACTTGATGAGGGTCTAATTGAAGAAACCAAAGATGGAAAATATCAACTTACAAAAAAAGGAACAGAAACTGCAGAAGATGTTGACAAAGTTAATGACATTGTTAGAAAACAATTAGATGTTCTTTTCAGATTAGGCAATGTTGGGAGATTTGTTGCAATGGATATGTTAGAAAAGATGTCTACAATAGGTTCAATTCTTAGCTCTAATTTTGCCAATATGACAAATGAAGAAACTCAGAGGTATAGAAAATTCTTAGAGTCAGAACTAAAAAAAATAGATGAAAATAAAACAGCTAAAAAGGGAAAAGAAATCAAGATAGAATAGATTTTTTGTCTTATTTTAGATATTTTTAAAATCATAAATAATTCATTGTAAAAGTAAGGTCATGAAAAATTTGAAAACCATGTTAAAGGCAGATAAACCTCTTGTCATTCCAGGAGTCTATGATGCAATAGGAGCAAAAATTGCGGAAAAAGTGGGATTTGAAGCCATGTTTCAAACAGGATATGGGACTTCAGCTACATTATTTGGAATGCCAGATTATGGATTTATTGGAGCAACAGAAACTCTTGATAATGCAAGAAGAATTTGTCGTGCGGTTTCAGTACCAGTGATAGTTGATTCAGATACAGGTTATGGTAATGCGTTGAGTGTTTGGAAATTAGTAAGAGAATTAGAATCAGCAGGAGCCTCTGGAATTTTTCTAGAAGATCAAAGATGGCCAAAAAGATGTGGACATATGAAGGGAAAAGAAGTCATAACACAAGAAGAATACACAGAGAAATTGGGTGCTGCAGTAGATGCAAGACAAAGTAAAAATTTCATAATTGTTGCAAGAACTGATGCAAGGGCAACCGAAGGATTAGATGCTGCAATAGAACGTGGGATACAAAATAAAAAAACTGGTGCAGATGCTGTATTTATTGAAGCACCAAGATCATTAGAAGAAATGAAAATAATTGGAAAAGCAATCAATGCGCCACTTGTTGCAAACATGATTGAGGGAGGTGCAACTCCAATTAGTTCAGCAGAAATATTACATAAATTAGGATTTAAAATAATTCTATACCCACTTTCAGTATTGTTTGCCAACACTTTTGCAACGATGAATATTTTAAAAGAGTTAAAGAAAACAGGAACAACTGCAAAGTTTAAACAAAAAGTCGTAAATTTTGATCAGTTCAATGATCTTGTAGAACTGCCCAAATTCCAAAAATTAGAAAAGAAGTATGGGTTTTCAAAAAGAGAATAAAATAAAAAATTTCAAGTAAAGTACAGTTATCAACTGTTTCTCTTTACTTCAATTTCTATTGTTGAAACGTTTCTGGTTCTACCGTCTTGTGACTCTAATGCTTCGGAGCCTATTTTTATTTCTCCAATAGAGTATCCAGCATTTTCTGTTTTTCTTGCAATGATTTGAGCTACATCCACAGCACGACCGATGCTTAGACCTCTAGCTTTGATGTAGACGGCTGGTAAGTTTGCCAATTGAATTAGCGTTGATGTTACATATGCCATCAATGGTTTCTTACCAATGAATATGGTGTTTCTGGATTCGTTTGACATAAGAAATTCGGTATTTAACGATAATTTAAAGCTAAAAGAGATTTTTTGATTCTAGAGAAAATTTTATGAAAAATATTGAACCATTATTAACTAGATTTGGTGATTTTAATGAATAACTTGAAAAATATCAAAGAAATTTTAGATTTAGGGGCTAGTGAAGAAAAAATCAAAATTCTCGAATCTCTTTCTTCTACAGATAATATAGAAATCATACAAAAAATAATTTCAAAATTAGATGATGTTGATATTAAAGTAAGAGGAGAAGCATTTAGCTCACTGGTATTAAATGAAAATAAAATTTCAGATTCATTGATAAACAGTTTAGGTTCTCAAAACAAGAATATCAGAGGATATGCAGCTTTGGTATTATCAAATAGAAATGACTCTAACGCCATACCAGCGATTATCAAGCTCACATATGATCAAAGTTCAATGGTAAGAGCATGTGCATTAGGAGCATTAGGTCATCTCAAAGCAAAAGAAGCAAAAAAAGTAATTCACAGTTGTCTGTTTGATTCTAATTTGGAAGTTAGAAAGAGTGCACTACAAGCAATTATTGATCTTGGATATTCATTAGCAGAAGATGAAATTAAAGAAATATCGAAGGAAAAAGATTTTGAATTAGATAGACTACTTGGTAATGTAAAGAGAGTGGACCGAAAGGGATTTGAACCCTCGATCTGATGCATGCCATGCACCCATCCTACCAGACTAGACGATCGGCCCAATAATCAGTAAACTGATCTAATAACGTTTTTCAAATTGGTTATTAACGTTTAGCGGTTAAAGAAAAAAACCAGTATAATCTAACACAAGATATTTAACCATAATTAGGATGGATGTAACGTTATGGTAGTAGATAACAAAGCAGCTATCACATATGTTCAGTTACTTAAAGAAGATCTTGTAATTATTAGACTAGTACCAAAAGATAGTCCAGTTCCAGAATATCAACCTGGTCAATTTATCACATTAGGATTACCAAATCCTGTAGAAGGTGGAAAAATTGTCAGAAGAGCATATTCAATTGCATCACATCCTGAAAATAAAAAGTATATCGAGCTTGTAATTAGATGGGTAAGAAAACCACTTCCAGGTAGATTGACCACACAGTTATTCAATGCAAAAGAAGGCGATGAAATTTTATGGTTAAAACCTACAGGGAAAGCGCTTTTGATAAATGAGACACTTCCAAACGGAGAAAAAGACAATAGACGAATTGTTTGTATTGGTGGAGGAACTGGTCTTGCACCATTTGTAAGTTTTGCACAGCACCTACATGATATTGGAGATAAAAGAGAGATCATTGTTCTACAGGGTGCAAGTTATGTTGATGAGTTAAGTTACAAAGAATTACTGACAGAATTGGAAAATGACAGCATAGCAAGAGGAAAAGATCAGTGGAATTTCAAATACAGGGCAGCTATTAGTAGACCACAAGAATGGTTTAACAGATCTTGGGCAGGTCAGGTTGGAAGAGTTGAGACATTTCTTAGACCAAGAGACAATGGAATTTCACCATTAGAAGAATTGATTGAGGACAAAATCACTAAAGAAAATACAATTTTTTATGTTTGTGGTTGGCAAGGAACAATTGACGGTGTGATGGATTTCTTAAAACCAAAAGATTTCGTTACAGAACATGACAAGCGTTCAGATGGAAGCTTTGAAGTAAAATACGAATCATACGGTTAATCAATTTAAAGAAATAAAATCTTCGAATTATTCTTATCTGTGGGGACGTAGGTTAGCTTGGTATACTGCCAGCCTCGGGTGCTGGAGATCATGGGTTCAAGTCCCATCGTCCCCATATTTTGAGAAAGTCAATCATTGAAATATGACATTTTTTTAGTTAGTATAGTTGATAACTGCACTATATCTTGCACATCTAAATCCTGTAACCAATGCACATGTTGAAATAATTAATGAATTAAAAAATAATGCAGACAAGGTAAAAGTTATGCCTGTTGTTTTTAAATCAGGAGATAAAGAAATCAACAGCAAAAGTTTTCCATTTAATTTTGAGATTAGGAAAAAAATGCTTACATCAATTTTTGGTGATTCTGTTTTAGTGACAGATGATTATGCGTTTTTTGCTCCTTTTAAAAAATACATGCCGCCGTTATTATCATCCAGATCTTGGGAGTTACGAAAACAAATACTCAAAGGAGTGCAAGGAGATTTCTTTTCATATACAGGGGATAAAGCAGAAGGATACATGCTCAAATTATACAGATTAAAACCCAAAGTAGGACAAAGAAAAACACTATCTGCAGCAGCTGTAAAAGAAAGTCTCTATGATTCAGCATTGGGGAGAGAAACAAATTGGAAAAACGATGTTCCAGAAAGTGTTGAAAAAATTATTAAAGAAAATTGGGACATAGTTAAGAAATTTTCAGATTTAGAAGATAAAACAACTCGAGTTTTGGGAATGAAATTTCCAAAAGAGGGATGGTCTGAGTAGAATTAGAAAATGATCATTTTTAGAAAAATAAAAATATGAAAAATAAAGATTAGAATAGAAAAAATGAAATAAGCTTCAAAAGTCTATTTCTTTTTTGAAGCCTTTTTGGTTGTCTTTTTAGCTGCTGCTTTTTTCTTTGCTGCCATAATGGAAACGATGATTTACTTGGATTTCTACAGGTGAAATTAAAAAAATTACACAAAATGGGTGATGTTCAGAATACAATTTTAAAACATTTTGAAAAAGAAAAAATGAAAATAGATCAAAATCAGATCCATATTTTCAGTATTTTGATCTTCAAATCTTTATTGTTTTCAAATTATTGAAATTATCAGGATCAAAAACCATATGAAAATTTGAATAATTCAAAAACATCTTCAAACTTTGGTGGTTTCATCAAATGAAATGATCAGAATCAGTACCAAGTCAAGATTTTAGAGAAAATATCAAAGAATAGTTTCCCGAATAGATTAATTACTGATATGGTAGAGATTTTTTTATGGATCTGCCTCTTTCAAAATATGTTTGGTTTGATGGGAAATTTGTAACATTAGACAAGGCTAATGTTCCAATAACAACACATGCAATTCATTATGGAACATCAGTTTTTGAGGGAATACGAGCATATTGGAATGGAAAAAATCTTTATGTCTTTAGATTAGATGAGCATATTAAGCGATTTAGAAGATCAGGGCAATTTTATAACATTTCACTTAATTTTTCAGATAAAATCATCAGTGACGCAATAATTGGAATTTGTAAAAAAAATAAAATAAAAAAGTCCTGTTATATTAGACCTTTTTACTTTATTGGCGATTATGGAATAAATCTACATGTAACAGAAAAGGCACCAACTAATGTTGCAATTTTTACATTTCCATTTGGTAATTTATTTAACAAAGACGGAATTACTGCTGGTGTTGTATCATGGAGAAAGTTCTCAGACATGTCAACACCTACTCAAGCAAAGATGGGCGGTAATTATCTTAATTCAATCATAGCAACGCAAGAAGCAAAAAGAAATGGATTTGATGAAGCAATTTTACTAGATCATAATGGAAATGTCAGCGAAGCACCAGGTGAAAACATTTTCATTGTAAGAGAAGGTCAATTAATTACACCACCATTATCATCTTCAGCTTTAAATGGAATTACACGTGATGCTGTCATAAAAATTGCAAGAGATCTTGACATAGATATAACAGAAACTGAAATTGCAAGAAGGGAATTGACTGTTTCAGATGAGATTTTTCTTACAGGTACAGCAGCTGAAATTACACCAATAATTGCAATGGATGGTAAAAAAATTGGCAATGGCAAGCCTGGAGATATTACCAAAAAAATGATAAACGAGTATACAGACATAGTAATGAACAAAAACCAGGACTACTCTCATTGGTTAACTGCGGTGTATTAGATGAAAATTGTTCAAATCGGTACTGGTGGATGGGGTAAAAATCACACTAGAATATTATCACAACTAGGTGTACTCTCTGCAGTTTGTGATACAGACGCTCAAAGAAGTAAGGAATATGGTGAAAAATATTCAGTCAATCATTATAGTTCATTAGATGATTTGATTAAATCTGAAAAATTTGACGGAGCTTTTGTTGTAACACCAACATCAACTCATACAGAAATTGCTACAAAATTACTAGAGGCAAAAAAACATGTATTTGTGGAAAAACCAATGACATACAAATCAGAAGACGGTCAGAAAATTGCAGAGTTGGCAGAAAAAAACAAAGTTATTTTAACATGTGGATATATTGAACGTTTTAATCCTGCAGTAGATATTGTGAAAAAATTTGTCAAAGAAAAAAAGTTTGGAGATCTGGTAATGCTTGAATTTCATCGAGAAAATAGGATGCCACTTCACATCAAAGATGTTGGAATAATTTATGACACTTCGGTACACGACATAGATACTGCAAATTGGCTCTTTGATGATATGCCTCAAGTAATTTTTGCAAGATCAGGTAGAATAAATCATGAACATGAAGATTTTGCAAGTATAATGTTAGGATACAAAAATGATAGAGTAGCAATCATTTCATCAAATTGGATTACACCAAAGAGAGTTAGAACATTTACTGCAGTTTGTACAGATGCGTTAATTACATCAGATTTTATCTCACAAGAGGTAAAAGTAGAGAGAAAAGAAGAACCTGAAATTATACACAATGAAAAACAAGAGCCACTATTATTAGAGATTCAAAGCTTCTTGGGAGCTATAGAAGGAAAAAACAGTATAGTTGTAAAAGCACAGCAAGCAGTAAATGTAACAAAAATTGCAGAAGCTGCACTTTTATCTAGCCAAAAAGGAATTCCAATTTATCTGGATTTAAAATGAACAAAACAATGATGGATATTTTGGCATGTCCTATAGACAAAAACTATCCTTTGGAATTATACGAAATTAAAGAAAAAAATAATGTTGTTTCAGAAGGGGCATTATTTTGTTCCAAATGCTCTAGATTTTATCCAATAATTGAGGAAATACCAATAATGCTGCCAGATGAATTAAGAAACAAGCAACAAGAGATGGAATTTCTTACAAGCAACAAGAAAAACTTGCCTGAAAAAATTATTACTATGGCAAACCCATGGCATTTGTGATATAATTGGTTACTAATTTTATTTCAGAAAAAGCAAAAATTGGTGAGAATGTCAAGATTTGGCATTTTTCATACATTGGTGATAATGTAGAAATAGGAAATAACGTAAAGATTGGTTCGCTTGTACATATTGATTATGATGTAAAAATCGGAGATAATACAAAGATAGAAGGACAAGCATACATCCCACCACTTTCAAGAATTGGAAAAAATGTGTTCATAGGACCTGCTGCTGTACTTACAAACGATCCATACCCAATGTGCGATAAAATGATTGGCGTTACAATAAAAGATAATGCGATAATTGGAGCGCGAGCTGTCATTAAAGCAGGAGTAACCATTGGAAAAAATAGTGTTGTTGCAATGGGTGCAGTAGTAACAAGAGATGTTCCAGAAGATTCTGTAGTTATTGGATCTCCTGCAACAATAAGATACACACGTAAAGAATATGATAAAAAACAGAGACAATGGATTGAAAGTTAGGACTTTATCTCTTTTTTAAATATCCAGTTTTTTAATTTCGATAAAACCAAAACCCAAACTACTACTAGAATTATTGCAATAATTGCTTTGAGTATTGAAGTCAACAACAAATCAAAATCACCATAACCAGAGATAGAAAAAGGGCCCAAAATTGTCACTAGAATTCCTCCTCCAGCAATAATCAAAACCCACATTACAAACAAAAATCCAAAAAGACCTATCCTCAAATTGGTACCCCCATCATAAATGCAGTAATTATTGCTAGTATTCCTGAAAAAATTGCTAGCTTAAAAATTGCATACCCAACTTGTTTTTCAGATAATGGTCCAGCCGCAAGGATTAATCTCACTAGTGTAATAGGCGCAGTTTTATCACTAGTTGCTTTGAGTTTGAAATCCTCAGTATGCTCTACTGGTTTTCCTTTGATTTGTCTGTGCTCTACAATTCGTTTCATGCTTGAGAGAAACAAAAATGAGTTAATTATCGCCGGTAAAAGTGCAACAGCTGCAATAATTTCCACATGACCCACGATTGCAATTGCACCATACATGGCACCCAAAGTTAAAGCACCCGAATCTCCAGGAAATATCTTGCTTGGAATTTTATGGTATTTGTAAAATGCCAATGAAACAAATCCCAATGGTAGACTGATTATTACCATTTCATAGTTTTGTAAAATAAATAATGCGATGCTTAGTGAGAAACTTGCAATTATCATAAAACCGCTTGCTACTCCATTTAACACATCAATAGAATTAATGGTATTACCTGTAATTGGAATCATGAAAATTATTAATCCAAGATAAAGAGCAGGAATTTGGACTGTGCCAAATAAAGGAAATGACAAATTAGAATCATATGTGCCAAGTAAAATTATTGGTGTTGCAGCAATTACCAAAGCAACTGGTTTAAACCATCCACCCATAACTTTTCTGTCATCTACATAACCAATCACAAATGCAATAAAACTAGTAATCATTATTGCAAGAATTTCATTGAGCTGGAAAAATCCATACAAAACAATCTCAGATGCAATAATTCCAGCAATAATTGAAGGACCACCTGGTCTTACTACCATGATATGATCTTTTTTGTTCATGTCTTTGACTGCAAGATTTCGTTTTTGCAGAAATTGGATTAATGGTGGAGTAATTACATATACTGTAAAAAATGCAACTAAACATGAAATTATTGCAGGTATTATTAATTCAGCCAATTATCTAACCTTACGTAACTCTGACTTTATGTTATCTGCAAGGGTTGAACCAATTTTATCTATTTCTGACAATTTAT
This sequence comes from Nitrosarchaeum sp., assembly GCA_046712755.1. Classification (GTDB taxonomy): domain Archaea; phylum Thermoproteota; class Nitrososphaeria; order Nitrososphaerales; family Nitrosopumilaceae; genus Nitrosarchaeum. The sequence goes on from JBKKCM010000060.1 coordinate 27,433, forward strand.
TCACCGGAATCTTTGCCAAATCATCTAGGGTTTTAATTCCATGTTTATACAGTGTTCTTGCCCTTATTCGACCAATTCCCTTTACTTTAACTAAATCCAGTAATTCTTCTCTAATGCCATAAATAATTCGTCTTCGCAGATTCTCTAATTCATCAAGCAGATCTGCACGCTCAACATGCTTTGAAATTTCTCTAAGACAGTATGATAGCCAATCCCCAGTCTCAACCATTCTATGCATATCTCCAGACTCAATTCCAAGACTATCAGAAAGGGTCAATTCTGAAGATTCTGTAATCCAAGACTGTAAAGCAAGTAAGCTCCTAGAGCAATCATATTCAGATATTGGAGCTAAAAGCTCAGAAGAATGATTCGTTATCATCAAGCTTGCAGTTGCATAATCTTTTTGTCGTAGTGAGAATTTTGGGAAAAATTCTTCACAATTTGAAATTAAATGTAAAAATCCAAAAGTGTGTTTTCTTTCTTTTGATACATTTTCAATTGCATCTCTAAAGTAAGTTGCTGTAAGTGGATCAATGTATAGCATTGAGGTCTTTTTTCCAAACTCTGTTGCAGCATACCTTTCACCTTTTTTAATAATTAAAAATGCACTTGTTAGAAATCGCAATGAAATATCAATTGCAAACTTTATTGTTGCTTTTCTTGATTGTAGTCCACCTAATGTTTGCAAAAAGAAATCCAAAATATCTTCTTTTTTAATTCCAGGAGTGGTTACAATTACACTTAATACATGAGTTCTCAGTGATTTATCATCTGCAATTTTTGATACAATTGGTTCAGGTTCTCCGTGGATATAGTATTCCATTAAATCTTCGCTGTTTCCATTTCCAACAATAATTGATTCTCCGTAATTATCATATTGTGGTCTTCCAGCTCTGCCGCAAAGTTGTTTATACTCCAAAATACTAATTGGTCTGTTTCCACCAACTTTTGCATTATACCTATTGATATTTGATATGACTACTCTTCTTGCAGGAAGATTTACACCAGCAGCCAAAGTTGGTGTGGAAGACAATAACTTGATAGTTCCTTTACGAAATTCAGTTTCTATTGTTTGTCTGCAGTTTTGGTTCAGTCCAGCATGATGAAATGCAACACCTTTTTTTATCAATATTGCCAGAGTCTTAACCAATTCAGTATGTTCATTATTTGATAGAATTTTTTTTGAAATCTTTTCTAGTTCTTCTGATTCTTTTTTTTCTAAAAACTGTGAAATAATATCAGCTGCCTTTGTTGCAAGCGCTTTTGAACGAGCCCTAGTTTCTGCAAAAACTAGGGATTGTCCTCCATCTTTTACTGATTGTACGCCTAAATCAATAGGAATTCCACGAAGACTAGGCTCAACATCAAATTTTTTACCATCACTCATTGTTACTTGCCCTGCATCATAGACTCCTTCTGAAAGAGGTACAGGTCTCCAGTCATTTTTTATCAATACACAACCAAGCCAATTTGCTAATTCATCAGAATTTGTTATGGTAGCACTAAGACCTACAATCTGCGGTTTAGATGCTAATAATTTTAGTTTTGTTAAAATCATCTCCAATGTCGGTCCTCTAGTTTCATCACCAATAAGATGAATCTCATCTGCAATTACTAGACCAATTTCATCAATCCATTCAGCACTATGTCTGATTATAGAATCCATCTTTTCGTTTGTTAAAATTAGCACATTATTTTTTTCGAGATTTTTTTCAACATTTTCAAAATCACCAGTAGAGATACCTACTTTGATTTTTTTCCCCAAGTCAACTTTTTCTAGTTTTTTAAATTCTGTAAATTTTTCAGCAGCTAATGCCCGTAAAGGACTAAGGTAGATAACCTTGCCATCATTTTTTGAAAGATAACTAATCATTGCAAGTGTTGCTGTAAGGGTTTTTCCACTTGCAGTAGGTGCAGAAACCAGAATACTTTTTCCATCAAGTAATCCAGCATCAATACAATCAGCTTGAGGAGGATATAATTTAGAAAATCCTTCAGACAATAAAAAATCAATTGCAGGTTTGGAAAGATCTAGTTTTTCTATTTTCATACTCGGTTATAATGACCGGGTTTTGATTCATAAATAGATGCTTCGCGGAGCATTCTTCTGATATAGTTTCGCGCTTCTTCTTCAGTGAATTTTTCTGTCTTTATCAGTTCTTTTACAAATGATCTTTCTTCAACTGCAACTTTATTGTCACCTTCCATTGATTTTAAAATATCCATGAATAGCTGCATCTTTGATACTTCGCTTCTTGGTCTTCCTTGTAACACTCCAAGGTCTACCTTACCAGTATTGACATCAACACCTGCATCCTGGAGCATGCTTTGAATCAGAAATATGGCTCGTTCTGCATCTTCTTCTTCTACCTTATCTTTCATGAGCAATCTTGCTCTAGCAGTTGAAAGTCGAATAATACCTTCCAGTTGTCTAGGTGTAACTGTGATCATTTCTTCAGACTCTACATTTCTCATTTGGAGATAATATTCCAGAATTTTTTCTTCTGCCTCTTTTGTCAAATTAGGACTAGATCTTTTTGCATATGAAAGATATTTGGTTAGAGTATCTACGTCAATTACAGAACGTTTGTCAGTTCCCTGAGGTGTATGCAATTCAATTATGTGTCTTGCAATTTTTTCATCTTTTTCTCTTCCTGGAATATCACGTACTACAAAGATCAAGTCAAATCTTGTCAATAATGGAATTGGTAAATTTACATTTTCAGTGATATTTTTGAACGGATCATATTTTCCATACATTGGGTTTGCAGCTGCTAAAATTGATGTCCTTGCATTTAGTGTGGCAACAATACCACCTTTTGCAATACTTGCAGATTGTTGTTCCATGACTTCGTGCAGTGCACTTCGGTCTTCGGGTTTCATCTTATCAAACTCATCAATACATACAAGACCTTGATCACCTAAAACTACGGCACCTGCCTCTAACATCATAATTCCTGTTTTATCACGAACTACAGCTGCTGTAAGACCTGCTGCTGTTGAACCTCTACCTGATGTGTATAATCCTCTTGGTGCTATCCTTGCACAAAATTTTAACATCTCAGATTTTGCAGTACCAGGATCACCGACAAGAAATACGTTAATGTCACCTCTAATCTTGCTTCCATCACCAAGCAATCTTTGAGTTGAACCTACAATCAATAACAAAATAGCTTCTTTGATCAGAGACTGTCCTTGGATGTGAGGTGCAAAAGAATCAATCAATCTCTGATAAACATTGGGACTTTCAGAGAGAGTTTTGATCATTTTTTCGTCTTCTGGAGAAACTTCTTCTCTTACTATTTTACGTGAGGTCTTTGAACCCCTTCCTCCCAAAAATTCAATATTATTTCCTTCAATTCGTAATCTGTATAATCCGCTGTGTCCTCTAGTTATTCCTGCAATTGATTCTTGCTCTACTCGTACTATTCCGGTAAGAATTATCCTATCACCTGGTCTTGCGTTATCTACAAGATCCTGCCTAATTGTCACATCAATATAGTGAGGTAATTGGCCTGGCGGCAAGTCTTCAGGAAGTTCCTGTAATCTAAGAATTTGAAAGTCTATGAATTTGCTGGCTTCTGGTTTTAATTCAAAATCTCTGTGCTTGCAACTTGGATTATCACATAGTATAGGAATTTTTACATCCATTCCCCTTAGCTGAATTATTTTGGTATGGTGTTCATCAGGACAAACAAATACCAGTTCTTTTGCTAATGGTTTTACTTCTGATGCTCTAACTACCATACCTGAAACACTTGCAATATTTCCAATAGTTTCAGCATTGATTTGTCTGAGACTTCGTTGTAGTGGGTAATTTACCAGTCTTACACGAACTTCATCTTTTATTTTTTCTGCATAATCAGGAAATCTTGTTTGAAGTGCTTCTTTGATTGCCCTGGAAAATGCATTTAGAATTCTATCAGGATCTGTTGTGAAAATAATTTCTATTTCAGGTTCTACTACAAGATCATTATAATCAACAATGATATATTTTGCACTCTTTGGCATCATCTCATCAATTTGCTCTACATACTTGTAGCTGCCAGACTTGTCCTTGAATCGAATCAGAAAGTCTTTTACTCTATCAGATAATGCAGACTCGGTAAAAGTACTAGTTTGAGTTTTGCTCATTTAGATCTCCTCTTACTTGTTTTTCAAATTCTTTACTATTATCATGAATTGTTTTAAAGAAAATATTTTCTTCAACTGTTAGTTTGCTGTATAATTCAGAATTTAATTTTGAAGAATCTGCAAGCTTTACAAGTTTACCTCGTCTCATTCTAAATAATTCTAGCATGATGCTTTCTACGTGATCAAAATCATCACGGTTCAAATTTTTCATTGACTCTTTTAGTTTGATGTAAAAGTGAGGATCAAGTGTAGACATTTGGTATTCACCAACCATCTTTTCTTTTGATAATGCTTGTTTTAATTCGGTAATCATATCAGGTGTTTCTAAGGTTGCAAGTTTGTTTTGGGATAGAATTTTGCCTATCCATTGAGGTAAATTCAAGACCTCGCCTTGGGTGCCATTAATTTTGAGGCCTGCCACACTAAATTTGATATCATGATTTATGATAACTTTGGCATCCTTTAGGCCATATCCAATAGAGTGCAGTTTTTCTATTCTATCAATTTCCATCGTAAGATCACTATTCCTCCACAAGATCCTGATGTATCGGATCGATCAATTCTGTTCACTAACTTGTGAGATCAATTGATCCTATTAATTTCGATTTATTAGTGGGAGATAGACTAGAACATCACATGTTATCAACAGGCATGTGGGTGGAAAAATACCGCCCAACAAAACTCTCAGAGATTGTTAATCAGACAGAAGTCATTGGCAGCCTGGCAGCTCTAATTAAAGACCCAACAGATATGCCGCACCTAATGTTTTCTGGCTCTGCGGGAGTCGGCAAGACAACCACTGCTTTATGCATAGCCAGACAGATTCTTGGGGAGAACTCTAGAGACTATACCCTTGAGCTAAACGCATCAGATGAAAGAGGCATAGGCATGGTCAGAGAAAAAGTAAAGAAATTTTCAAGATTTGCAGGAATGACAGACGTTCCATTTAAGATAATTATTTTAGATGAGGCCGATGAGATGACCTCTGATGCACAAACCGCACTCAGACGAATAATAGAAGACACTGCAAAATACTGCAGATTCATCCTAATTGCAAATAATGTCTCAAAAATTATTGACCCCATTCAAAGCAGATGTGCCACCTTCAAGTTTACATCAATTCCTGAAGAAGACATGATCAATCATCTGGAAAACATAGCCAAAAAAGAGAAAGTAAAATCTGACAAAAAAGGGCTAAAGGCAATTTATGATTATTCTGAAGGAGATCTAAGACATGCCATTAATCTGATGCAGGCAACTGCAAGTATAGGAGAAATTTCAGAAGCTAATGTAAAGTCATCAGCTGGACTGACAAAAACTAGTGATGTTGATGATGTTCTAAAAATGGCATTAACTGGAAAAGTACTAGAAGCCAGAGAAAAAACAATTGAGCTAATCAAAGTTTATGGAATGTCAGAATCAGATTTTCTGAAATATCTAAACTCTGCAGTGTTTAAAACAAAGCATGAAAAGTTATCAGACATTTTAGAAATAATTGCAAAATATGATTATAGAATTTTAGTTGGTGCAAATCCAGAGATTCAGCTGTCAGCTATGCTAGCTGAGTTAGGTAATTTGAAATAAAAACGCAGAGAGAGGGATTTGAACCCCCGAATGCTTGCGCACACAGGCTCTCAAGGCCCGCGCCCTACCGAGCTAGGCGACCTCTGCAAAAAATGATGGATGACAGTGATTAAAATTTGTTGAGATAGACAAAAGGAATTTTATAAAAAGAAGAAAAAAGAAAATAATTCTTTAATCGTGTGCGTGTGGGTTGCCGCTACCAGTCATTTTGACGAAGGTACCTGCTGCTTTCTCATGCCATTCCAAGTTTGCTTGTTCAATTCGAATAGCTCCTGTAGGACATATTTCCTGACAAGCCATACAAATAGTACAATCATGTTCTCGGATTGGTTGTGATTTGTCAGTATAGTCTAGTCGTTCGTTTTGTTCAGTTTTTCCAGTTCCTTCAAAGACTTTACCAACTACATCTTTAGCTGCAATATCTTGTTCGGTTCTGTACCACTGAAATGTTTGAACTGGACATACACTCATGCATGAACCAGCTGCAATACAAGAATCCCAATCGACTGCGACTGTAGTGCCATGAATACCAAGAGGAACTTGTTTTTCTCCTCGTTCTTCATATGCTGCTTTTACGTCATCATTTGAGAATGCTGCACCTTCAGTACTTCCTTTGCCCCAAATCCAGTGAAAGTTTTCGCCATTACCATGGCTAGTTTTTCCGACTGGTTTTTGTTCGTGACAAAAATCTTCTGGTATTACTAAATCTGCCATGAGGGGATTATTTTGGAATATTATTTAAAGCTAGACAAAATTAGTCGGGACTAAATCACAATAGATTCCGGATTTACAGTATGTTTTAGGTAATAATTATAAATAAAATTAAAAAAATAATTCTTTAATCGTGGGAGTGTGGATTTGGAGTACTTGCTACAATCTTTACATAAGTTCCTGCTGCTTTCTCATGTGCTTCCAAGTTTGATTGATCAACTTTGATAGCTTGTGGAGGACAAACTGATACACATGCCATACACCATATACAATCATGTTCTCGAATTGGATCTGCTTTGTCAGTCAAATCTTTTCTTCCCTCTTTTTCAGAACTTCCGGTTCCTGCAAAAGTTGCATTTAGCGCTTCAGTATTTGGAATGTCTTTTTCAGTTCTGTACCATTGAAATACTTGAACTGGACATGCTTCAATACATGCACCATCTGAAACACAAGAATCCCAGTCAACTGCAACCATTGTACCGCTAACACCTAGTGGAACTTGTTTTTCTCCACGAGCTGCATAAGCTGCTACAACATCTTTATCTGCAAATACTTCGGCTTGTGAACCATCAGTATTTTTTGTTTTACCAGGACCCCAGACCCAGTGAAATTGCCCATCGTTGGTACTAATTTTTCCAATTGGTTTGAGACCTTCTGGGAAATTTTCTGCTATTGGCATAGACAAACTTTCTCTCAGATATTATTTAAAGCTAGATAAAATTAGTCTCGACTAAACTTTACTAGAATAAAAGAACTATGCTCAAAGATTAATTGAAATTTCCTTACGTTCATATCGATTAATAATCAATTACAACAAATGGATGTTATCAAATTTGATGTTTACAGAGGACCAAACATAGGAATTTACATTAACACAAATGATGATTTTGTTTTGCTTCCTATGGGTTTTGCCCAAAACAAAGCAGAAAAACTAGGAGACTATCTAAAGGCACAAGTTGTGTATGGCTCCGTTGCAAACACTCGCCTATTAGGTGCATTAATGGTCATGAATAACAATGGAATCTTACTTCCAAAGACTGCATATATTGATGAATATGAATTTCTAAAAAAAGAGACCAAGATGGAAGTTGGGGTATTGGATTCAAAATACACAGCTCTTGGAAATGTGATTTGTGCAAATGATAAAGGAGCTATTGTATCACCGTGGCTATCAAAAGAAGACTGTAATACCATAGAGCAGGTATTGGGAGTCGAAGTTTTACAGAAAAGAATTGCTGGGTTTAATCAGGTAGGTGCAGTGATGGTTGCAAACAATTCAGGTGCTGCCATCCACCCAGAAGCTAATGAGGAAGACATGAAGGAATTTGCAAATGTGATGGGAGTCAAAATAGAGCAGACTACCATTAATAATGGAGTCCCATATGTCATGTCTGGAATTTTGGTAAATGACAAGATGGTAGTGGTTGGTTCGATGACTAGCGGTCCTGAAATTATGATGTTAACTAGGGCATTTTTAAATTAAGTATTGATTCTGGATCATCTGTAAGCTGTTCTATATCAATTTGTGATTCAGTTCCATCTTGCATGTTTCTTAATACAACTTTGCTATTTTCTAGTTCCTTTGGAGCTACTATGATGCAGTATTTTGATTCAGATGCTTGCTCGATTTGTTTTTTTAGATTTTTTCCAGAGAGATCAATGTCAGTTGGGATGTTGTTTAGTCTTAATAAAGATGCAATACTCATTGCAACTTTTTGCATCTCATCATTAATGTACAAAACCGAAACTCTGGTTTGTTTTGCTTCTGGAATTATTTTTTGCTCTTGCATTGTTAATATGATTCTCTCTACTCCACCTGCAACACCTGTAGCTCCAATGTCTTCTCTTCCAAATGCTTTAGTTAGTGAATCATATCGTCCTCCGCCAGCTAATGCACCAAGTGTAGAATTTTTGTCAAATACCTCAAAGACCATTCCGGAATAATAGTCCAGTCCTCTTACAATGCCGAAATTTATGCGTGTATTTACTATTCCTCTGTTCTCTAGCGAGTCTAGCAGCTGTTTTAGCTCAGCCCATGCTTGCAATTTTGATGTATCTAGTTTTGATTCTATTTCTTGTATGGTTCCTTTGATTTGTGAAAACTCTAGAATCTTTTCTAGTTTAGAAATGTCATACCTGTCTTTGAATTCATTGATTATTTCTTGCTTTGATTTTTTTTGTATTTTATCAATTGCCCTTAGCATATCTGCAACTAGCTTGGGATCTTGTGAATCAAAGATTTGATTGATAAATGACTCTACTAAATTTCTGTGATTGATGTCTATCGTAATATCTTTGAGTAGTAGCGAATCAAATAGTCTTGAGGTTAATTCTATAATTTCAGCTTCGGATTCTAGATTTGGTTTTCCATAGATTTCAATATCCCACTGGTGAAAGTAGCGGTATCGTCCCTTTTGTGGCTCGTCATATCGGAATACTCCGCCAAATGCTGAGATTTTTGCTGGCAGTCTCATTGATTTTTGCCCAGTTGCGTATCTTGTCAATCCCACAGTAAAATCAAATCTTAACGCTACTTCTCTGTCTCCCTTATCTTTGAAATAATAGATCTCATCTTTGATTGCAGGTCCTGACTTTGTCTCTAATACGGATAGTAACTCAATTGGGGATGGATCCATAAAGGAGAATCCGTATAGATTTGATAATTTTTTAAAATGATATCTGATGTGCTCGATGTTTGAATTTTCTCTATCCTCAAAGTCTTTCATTCCGCGCGGTAATTCCATTGATGATGATGTTAATTGTAATCATTTAGATATTTCTGTAATAACTATGCAGAACTAGGCAATTTTTGAAAATGAATTGATTTTGGGTTGACCTACGGTCAGCTATGTGTTGTATAAATCAGTAAATGAATCGGTGATGTAATAGAGTAATGGCACTAGAACAAGAAAAGAAGGGAGGGCCATATTCTAAAGATGAGCGTGAAACACGTCAAAGAGAAGTTTCTAGGCTCCATTTTGAGTTTGGATATTCTGCAGTAAAGATTGCAGATTTAATGAACATCAACCGCAATACGATTAATGAAGACATCAAACATTTGTATTCCAATAGCAAAGAGGAATTAAAACAAGACAGTGAAGATTTTATCTTAAGACAACATGGAAGATTAGAAGCACAAAGAAGTAGAATCATAGAAAAAATTACAGAAAACAAAATTGATGATATAAGATATGAAAAACTGTTACTTGACATTGATGCAAAAATAAATAATATATTACTAAAGATAAATTCGGATGAAAAAGTAACATCAGAACCTGTTGAGATTCAAGAAAATGAAATTAAAAATTTGATTTTATTTTTGATAATTAAACACAGTAAAGATTATAATCTAAAAAAAGAAGAAATAATAAGCGAAATTGTAAATCTGCAACACTGTACAATAAAAGAAGCTAAAACAATATTTTTTAAAATTAAAAACTTGGGATTAGAATGTTGTAGAAAATCTGATACATATGATTTATTAGAATTTGCATATTTACGTAGATATGTAGTGGAAGAGGATGCATTTGTAGCTACTGTAAAAGTACTGTATGATTTACATACACAAACTGGAGAAGGAGAAAACAAATTGTTTAAAAAATATATAAAAGAAAATGGAAGGTTTCGAAATTGGACAGATGAAGTACGTGAAGAGTATGAATATAATGTAATGATAGAGAGGAATAAACATGCAGAGAAAACAAGAGAGAAAACAAGTAAAATAACAGTAGAGGTTTTAAAGAATTTGCCAAATCAAGAACAAATTCAAGAATATGCAAAATACATCAATGTATTTTTTGAAGATGGTGCAAAGATAGAGTTAAATGAATTTTTAGAATAGAATTTGAATCCTCGAGCAGGATTTGTAAAATCAGTTCAAATCTTTCAAGTTTTGAACTTTGATTTATCTATATTAGTAGATCATGATCTATAATGATCTATGGCTACAATTTCAGCAAATGTTAGCAAAAAAGAGTTTGATGCAATAAGAGAATATGCAAATGCTTGTGGGGAAACAGTATCAAATCTAATTAGAAAAGTAATGGTTGGAGATGCAATCATGATAAATTGTTTTCATGATGTGAAGGAATACGAAGTGACAATTTCTGTACCAGACAATGCTTCAAGCGAGGAAGAAGATAAAATTGTTCAAGGATCGGTCAATAAAATTAGAAGAATTCTAGGAATGAATTCAATAGAATTATGAGAATAAACATAAGTCTTAAAGAGAACAAGTTCATATTTTATTACAAATGGCATCAGAAGAGATTAAAGAAAAAATCAAAATAGCGAGAGAGTCAGTTAAAGATGAACAAGAACCATACAAAACTGAAGCATTCAAGATTATTTTATCATCATTGATTGGTGGAACTCAGATTATCCCAAAAGGTAAAGCTAAAGGTAAATCTAAAGGCAAAGACAAGCCAACAAAAAGTGTCAATCACACACAGTTAGAATTAGAACAAAAAAATGAATTAGAGATATTATCTAAAAAATGTAACATAACTACAGATGCATTATCAGAAGTAATTACAATAAAAAATAACATTATCAACATTGTCAAACGTCCAAATATCAAAGAAAGCGAAAAACATGTTTTATTTACTGCTTGCATATTAGCATGTTATAGAATATTATATGAAATAGAATGGCTTCCAACAAATTTATTAAAAAAATGTTTAGATGAATCGGCGGTGGGTGATCTTGGGCATTATGCTGAAGCGATAGTAAAAACAGCATATGTTTTACCTAGAGGAGCAAAAAAAGGAAAAGAATACAAAATAACTGGGAAAGGACTAGAAATAGCGTATGAAATTATCAAAAAATTATCAAGGGATGAACCCATAGTTGAAAATTAAAATAATTTTAACGGATGATAGTGGAAAAGAATACGAAGGGATATTTGATCTGAATCTTAAATCATTATCGCCTAAAGGTAAAAATAAAGATACTCCACAGCCACCAAAAAATAAAAGCTATAAGGGATTAGTTGGAGGAATTAGTTTTCTTATTGATAATAATTTTTTTGATAAACCTCGGTCAGTAAACGAAGTTCAGAGTGAATTAATAAGAGAGGGATACCACTATTCTAACAAATCAACAGATAAGATTCTAAGAGATTTTCAGGCAAAGAAAATTTTAACGCGAGTTGATGAAAATAAAAAATGGAAATATGTAATAAGAAAATAGGAGAAAAATGCAAGAAGAATTAAGTAAAATTTGGGAATCGCTGTCTAGAATTAGAGATTTAATAAAAAAACTTCAAAAATATCATTCTCAAAGTTTTTATAAAAAACAATATAATACTGAGATTTTGGAATTGAACCGAAATTATAAATTTTTGAAAGCACGAATAAAAGATCCTTCTTCATCATTAGAAGAAAAACTTGAAAAACTAAATGAGTCAATCCAAATTATACTTTCTAGCAAACAATACAAAATTAAATTGAAAACTATTAATCAACTTGAGATGTTTTGGCCGGAATTAGAAATTGAATTATCAGAAATTAATTCTGAAGTCGAATCTTTTAGAATTCCTAAAGAAATTCCAATGAATGAACAAAGATTAGATCTTGAAGAAGCTATGAGAGACTTTAATGGTAATTGTTATTTATCAAGCTTAGTTCTATGCAGAAGGGCGTATGAAGGAGCTTTGGCTACAGCGTACAAATTAAAGATGAAAACTGAGCCCGTAGAAGATGAATTATGCCCAAAATGTAACAAAAAAATACGTTCTAAGTATATTGGAATTACCAAATTACACAAATGGGCTTTGAAAGAAAATATAGTTAATGAAAAGTTAGAGTCGGTAGGATATCTAACAGCAGATTTAGGGGCAGGTGGGGCTCATCCTCCTTTGCGTAGCTTTCCAAGAGATCCTGAGTTGGCAAAACTTGGCATTCAAACAACCATAGTTTTACTGAAAGAAATTTACTCTCAAATTAAACCATAGAACCCAAAAAACAAACCCATATCGGCACTCATACCATCCGATTCACTACTCTCATAGAGATTTGTTATTTTAGTTCAAATCCATAAAAATAAAAAAGAAATTAGTTTGCAGGAACTGCAAAACCTTTTTCAATCATTCGAAGAGCCGATTCTGCCTTTAAGCACATTGGCAATCCGTTTGATGTCTTCATTACAAGGCTGTATCCTTCACGGCATTCAATTTCCCCTGCATCAATTCCTGCAGATACTTGCTGTCGTGGTGAGATCCATGCTAGTTGCATAGATTTTGCCTTTTCAATGAATTCTGCTCTAAGTTCTTGTTTTTCCTCATCAGTTAAAGTAGATGACTTTTCTTTCAGCTCAGCTTTTAATGCCTTCATTTCTGCATGTCTTGCTAAAATGTCAGCTTTTTGCTCATCTGTGAGTTTGCCCAGCATTGCAGAGACATGACTTTTGAATTTCATTTTGGTCTCTTCTCTTTTCTCATCTAAATCACCATGTTTTTCTTGGTATTTTGCACGGAGTTCATCCATTTTATCTTGAGAAACATCAGAAGACATTATCATGGTTCGTAGTCTTTGAGATATGTCATGATTTTCTTTCATTCTCTCTAGTGCATCAAAATGTTTTTCTTTGAAATCCATTGCAGCATCATGATTTTCTTTTTTGTATTCCTCTCTTTGCTCAGGTGTCATTTCACACCATTCAGAGATTTTTGCTAGTTTTGTAGCATCAGTGATTTCTGCAGCACGCTCATCAGCAGTCATTTGGCAGTATTTTTGATATTCTGCTTTATGATCACGGATTTCTTCGTGCTTTTCTTGCATTTCATCTATCATCATCTTGTGTTCAGCAATGTAAACATCTCTTCCAGATTCATCTAATGCACAGTATGCATCCATTCTAGCTTTGTGATCTGCTTTATCATGTTCTGCCAAGAATGTTTCTTTCTCAGCATCAGACATTACACAGTATTTTTCTAGTTTGTCTGCCATGTTATAATCAGATTTTTTCTCTGTAGATTCTGCGATGAATTTTTCAATAGCTGTTTTGCGTTCATCTTCGCTTTGTTCACAAATGTTTAACAGTCTGTCTTTGAATTGGGCAATTCTTGGATGATCCAAAAAGAATTGATCTTTTTCAGTGTCAGTCATATTGCAAAAGTTTGCCAGTCTATCTTTGAGGTCATTTTGTTTTTCATCGGATTCAGCATATACTGCATTGCCAGCGGCAACGCCAGTAATCATAACCAGTGAAAAAACAATACTTAGAAGTTGTGTCTTTTTCATTATCAGACTTTGATGAATTATCCATATAAAGAATAACGGATCAATAAGCAGAAACTGCTATTAGCTAGAAATAGTCAGTGGCTAGTTTTTGTATAGACCTAGAATAATGACAAAAACTAATCAGAAAAACGATTCATGAATATAATAATTCTAATTTAATATGGTTTTTGACTTTATGCTAGATTTAGTATCCGTGGCATTTGAACAATTTGGTTTACTAGTTGGTCAAAATGGTGCTTATCCAAAGGGGTACATACTTGTCAACGGAAAATATGTCACACCAAATTGATCAATTTTCTTTCTAACGTCACTAGCATTTGTAAATGATTTGACTATGGTTGTAGCATTTTGTTCTAATTCTTTATCTTGAAGAAAACGTGCATCACCCATTATGGTATCTGCGCTCTGAACTAGTTTGGATAATTCTTGTTTGTCTTTAGGGTTTGCAGCTAATTTTAGTAGGCTGCCAAGAACCGCTTGTGAAAGAGCATTACATTCAGATCGAAATATTTCTTTATGTTTTTGTGTAAGTTCTATTTTAATCAGTCCTGATATTTTTTGTGTTGTGTTTTTGGATTGTTTGCAAAAATCTGTTTAGATCTAATATTATCAAAACAATTTCCATGATACCATTTGCTTCCAAATATGATTGAATCTTCAGTTAACATCATATCTTTTGTACACAAAGCACATTTTACAAGAAGAAAGTTTTTTTCCACTCCAATTGTAGATTCGCATTTGGCGTGGGAAATTGACATCATATTGTTTCCTCAAGTAGTGTTTTACTTTTTACTTGTTGAGTTGGGATTAATGGTAATTGGAATTTAATTGTGGCTCCGCATCCAGTATCACTTTCTGCCCACATCTTTCCATGATGAAGATCTGATACATCCTACTCCAAATATTCACAAACCTTAATTGGAAATATGAGTTAGTAAGTTCATGGAGTATGAACAATTATGCAAGAGTGTTTTTGAGATTGACAAACAAATTAGATTTGCTGCAGTCTATAACTCTAAGATAGAAAAAATAGCAGGAGGCATAAGAAAAGGAGTTGAAACTCTAATCCCAGAATCAATAACAGAACTGTCTGTTGAGCAGTCTTTTATCAAATGGAATACACGAATGTTGATGGAAGAGTGGATTGGATCACCAAAATATGCGTTAGCAGAATATGAAAGAATAAAGCGATTTACATTTTATTTGGAAAAAGACAAGATTCTTTTAGTTTCTGCAGAACTGGAATTAGATAATAATTTGATCATAAACAGAATTCGTCAACTAATTTAAAATACACCTAAATTAGAAAAAATATTATTATTTCATGATATTTCAAAAGTATGAAATATGTGAATGCTTTATATTACAACATTAGTGTCATATGCACAACATAAGGAAGATTTCATTTCAATTAATCGCAAATTCCTTGATAAGTCATTTTCCTTATGTTAAATATTGCTACAAAATTTAATCAAAGAAAAAACATGAGATATTTGTTCTAAAACACAATAACAAATAAAGTGAGAATACTCAAAGACCATCTAAATTAATACTTGGTAAGATTTCAAAAATATAGTGAGCTACAAGTTTTTAGAACATGCAACGGATGCATTCATTGAAGTAACTGCAAAAGATCTCAAAGAGGCATTTTTGGTAACAGCCAATGCAGTAATCAATATCACACTAGATCAAGATAAGGTAGAAGAAAAAGAACAAAAGGAAATTGTTGCACAAGGAAAAGACCTCAGATATCTTTTGTTTAGCTGGCTAGAAGAAGTGACTTTTGTACTAATCACAAAAGGTTTTGCGATAAAAAGAATAGAACTAGATATTCAAGAAAACAAAGGCTACAAAATTACTGCCAAAGCGTATGGTGAGCAACTTAATTTTTTAAAACACAATTTCAAAGTGGAAATCAAAGCCCCTACATTTTACGAGATGAAAATTGAGCAAAAAAATGGAGTGTTTATGAGGTTTTTACTTGATCTCTGAGTTTGGTGAAATTTTATTATCAAATCCATAGAAGAATTCATTCGCATTTGTTAAAAGTAAATGCGTTCCATTTCATACTGTGCACACAAAATTAGGGGTATTTTTGGTATTTTTGCTAGCTACTATTATTATTTCTCCAGCATATGCCAATGTTACTTCAGTATCATTTGAGAAGAGTTTCTACACAAAGGATGAGAAAATGACATTTGTTGGAAACGAACAGGAAGGCAAAAAATCAGTTTATGTAATTATTCGCGACCCAACAGGGGCATACAAGGGAATGGTGTCTGATCCTACATCAGAAAGTGATGGTACATATTCAACAATTGAAAGAGATGTGGACAAGTTCTTTGATATTAAAGGAACATACAATGCAACAGCATTTACAGATTCTCAAAGCGAGAAAAATGGAATCACAATCAAACTACAATATGATGGAAACAAAGTTTCAATTCTACCAGATTTTGTATTAGCACTTAATTCGATTTCAGATAAAACAATTGAAGAAAAAAAGACTCTAGTATTTACCCCTACATTGACTGAATCATTAACAGATGTAGTATTTAGTCTTGAAAAAAATCCACCAACAGGTGCATCCATCAATAATGAGACAGGACAATTCACATGGACTCCTACAGAATCTCAAGGTCCAGCTTCATATGTTTTTGATATTGTAGTGAAAAAAGGAGCATCAGAAGACAGAGAAGATGTTAAGATCATTGTAACAGAGCCAGCTCCTGTAATACAACCTACACCGAAACCTGAGCCAACACCAGTAACAGAACCAGAACCAACACAAGAATTAGGAATTGCTTCTTTTGTGGATCCAAAAAAAGAACCACAGTCTTATGTCGATAGATACAATAACGAACCAACATACAAAAAGTGGTTTGATGAAAATTATCCAGAATATTCCTCAATTTATGAGGCAGTGGGATTAGATGAGCCAAAAGAGATGGCATCTTTTGTGGATCCAACTCTAGATCCACAGTTTTACATTGACAGATACAATAACGAACCAAAATTCAAGAAATGGTTTGATGAAAACTATCCAGACATTACAATTTATGATGCAATTGGATTAGATGAGCCAGAAATCAAAGAACAAGAAATTGGACAATGTGGTCCAGGAACAATACTAGTTAATGGAGTATGCACACCTGACGAGAGCATACAAGAAGGTGGAGGTTGTCTTATTGCTACTGCAGCATTTGGCTCTGAGATGGCACCACAAGTCCAATTACTAAGAGAGATCAGAGATGGTAAAGTGATGAGCACTGCGACAGGGGCTTCATTTATGACTGGATTTAATCAACTGTACTATTCCTTCTCACCTACAATTGCCGATATGGAAAGAGATAATCCAGCATTCAAGGAATTAGTAAAGATTGGAATCACTCCAATGATATCATCATTATCTATAATGTCGTCAGCTGAAACAGAACAAGAGATTGTCGGATATGGAATAGGTGTGATTTTGCTCAATATTGGAATGTATTTTGTAGCACCTGCAATGTTAATTTACAAAATTAAAAAGTAGAATTGAGACGATTTTCAGTATTGGTTTGTAGAAATACTAGAGAAGAGATTCTTTGGTCTTGAATACACGATTGAAATAGTCAGATGGTTCATTTGGTTTTTCAATGTCGTTTGTAATTCCTGCAAGGTTTTTTGCGAGATTCTTTTTGTATCCAATTTGCATCTGTCTCTGAATTTGTATTCTCTGTGCTTGCGGAGAACCAGCTCCATGCATTGATTCAGTAAGATAACCCACAGCATTTCTTCCCATTGTCATGTTTTCAATTAGTCTAAGTACTCTCATTCTGTTTTCAACATCAACTCCCTTACGACCTTTAAGATATTTTTTAAGTAATGGTCCTGCTACTGGATGTCTAAAGTCTTTTTCAGATGGTAAAGTTACTACCAATCCACCTGCAATGTCTTGTGCCAATCTACTAATTTCATATGGGAATCTAGTTACATTGTGTTTGCAAACTTGGGCAAGCATGTCATCATTAAGATATACACCTGATTTCAGTTTGTGCGCTAGATATGATGATGCAATTCCTGCAGCAAAAATTGTCTCATTAAGATGAGTCATCTCAATAAGTTTATCTTTAATGTGAGATACATTTGGTATTCCATTATAGTCAGCTATGGTGGCTGCTGCACCAATTAGGACATCACCTAGTCCAGTTTTGCAGACATAGCTACGTCTATGATAACAAGTAAAGCGCTCAATTAGTAGTGATGCAAATTCGTATTCGCCATGCATGAACACTTTGTCCCATGGAATGAATACTCTATCTAAAATCATTAGAGCTTCTTGTCCTGCAAATTTTGCATTACCATCATCAATGGTTCCTTCCTCCATACTTCGAGTGTCACATGATTGTCTTCCATAGATGTAAGTCACACCTTTAGCATCTGCTGGAATTGCACCAACAACAGCCCAGTCTTTGTCGTTTTCTGTCAATCGTACTGTAGGCATTAGAATAATCCAATGTGAGTTGATACAGCCAGTTTGATGTGCTTTAGCTCCTGAAACATAGATTCCTTTATCGTCTTTGGCAACTATTCTAGTAAACAAATCAGGATCATCTTGCTCTGCCGGTCCTTTACTTCTGTCTCCCTTTGGATCAGTCATAGCACCACCAATGACAAGATTCTCTTTTTGAACCATCTTTACAAATTCTAAAAATCGTTTATGATAGTTTGTTTTGTGTTTCTCATCAATTTCAAATGTAGTAGAATGTAAAGAATTCAGTGCATCCATTCCTACACATCTCTGGAAACATGTTCCAGTGTTTTGTCCTAGTTTTCTCTGCATTTTATTTTGTAAAACTAGGTCTTGTGCACTTTCTGCAATATGTAAAAATCTGTTAACTCTTAATCCAGTAATTGATGAATTGGCAGAAGCAAGTTCCTCTTCTCGTACAGCCAAGTCATATGTCTCTGCTACTGCGTTAATTGATGGTCTAATCATTGGGTGATCTACTGGTTCTTTTACTAGTTCTCCAAAAAGGTAAATTTTGAGATCTCTTCCTCTCAAGCTTTGGATATAATCTTCGCCTGTTCTTATGGTCTTAAACTTCTCAACGTTTGCCACATTGAGATTTACTTTAGGTTGTATAAATATTCTAAAACAGTATAAATGAAAATTTACGAGTGAATTACGATCAGAGACCTATTCTAACATCAAGAATCTTGCAGCCATTACCTTTCTCCATTACCAATACAGGGTTCATGTCAAGTTCTTTGATTTCTGTAAAGTCAGTGACTAGTTGTGATAATCTCTGAATACATTCAGATAGTTTTGAGACATCCGATGGCTTTTCACCTCGTACTCCTTGTAGTATTTTTTGTGTTTTGATAGATGCGATCATGTCATCTGCTTCTCTGTCAGTAACTGGTGCAAGTTTGAAGGTAACGTCTTTGAGAACTTCAACATAGATTCCGCCCATTCCAAGCATGATAACAGGACCAAATCCGGGCTCTAATTTAGAACCGATAATCAACTCTTTACCACCTTTAATCATTTCAACAATTAAAACTCCCTTTATCTCGGCATTTTTGTTGTATTTTTTGGCATTTGCAATTATTATTTTAAATGCCTCTTTGATTTCAGAATCATTTGTCAAATTTACTTTGACACCACCAGCATCTGACTTGTGAATAATTTGCGGTGATGCAATCTTCATAACTACAGGATAACCGATTTGCTTTGCAATCTTTATTGCGTCTGCTTCTGTTTTTGCAAGTGCGCTTTTTGGCAATGGTAATCCATATGCTTTGAGAACTTCTTGTCCTTCTTCTTCCAAAAGATTTGGTCGTTTTTCTTTTTTGACTTTATCAAAAATTTTCTTTGCTGCTAGTTTATCAACTTTAAAGTTGGCGATTTTTCCTTCCGGTGTTTTAATCCAATTTGAAAATTTAAGCATTGCAGCAAGTGCTCTAATTGATCCTTCTGCATATGTATAATATGGAACATCGCCTGCAGCTAGAATTTCTCTATTTGTAATTCCTTCATCTAATCCCATCAAGCTTGAAAGCATTGTCTTTTTATATTTTTTTGACATTGCAACAATTACTTCTGCTAATTTATCATAGTTCAAAGTTCCAGATGGGGTACACATTGAGATTACAGAGCCCACATTAGGATGTGCCAAGACACGATCCAAAACATTATTGAATCTATTAAAATCAGCATCACCTACAATGTCTACAGGATTACGCGAGCTTCCCCAAGGAGGAATTACTGCATCAATCTTTGGACGAATGCTATCTATGTTTGCCATTTTAATTCCAAGCTTAGAACATGCGTCAGTGGATATTATTGCAGGTCCACCAGCATTAGACACAATTACAAGATCTCCACCTGAAGGAAGAGGTTGTTTTGAAAATGCAACTGCATAATCAAAGAGTTCTTCCATTGTATCAACACGAATTGCACCTGATTGTTTTAGCAAAGCATCATAGATTTCATCAGATCCCATCAAAGCGCCAGTATGAGACATTGCAGCTTTTGCGCCTTCAGGACTGCGGCCAGATTTGAGAACAAGTACTGGTTTTTTAAGTTTTTTAGTAATATTTTTACAAACTTTGAGAAATTCCTGACCATCACCCATATCTTCAAGATACATTACAATTACTTTGGTTTGATTGTGATTAGCTAACATTTTTAGAATATCGACTTCACTCATTGCGGCTTTGTTTCCCATACTAATTACTGCAGAGAATCCAATTCCTTGTGCACTAGCATCTTCAACTAGTGCTGCACATATTGCACCACTTTGAGATACTAGTGCGATTTTACCAGACTTTGGAGTGACTTTGAGGAAAGTAGAGTTCATCATTGTCTTTGGATCAAGATTCATTACTCCAAGACAATTTGGACCAATGATTTGTATTTTGTATTTTTTAGCAATGTCTTTTAATTTCTGTTCTCTTTTTGCTCCTTCTTCATCTACTTCTTTGAATCCAGCAGTGATGATAATTACTCCTTTGACTTTTTTCTTACCGCATTCCTCTAAAACATCTGCAACCAAAAGATTGTTAATTACAATTACTGCAAGATCAACTGGTTTTGGAATATCCAAGACACTCTTGTAAGCTGTTTTGTAAAATACAGTGGGTCTCGTAGGACTAACAGGAAAAACTGTACCTGTGAAACCGTTCATGATATTTGATGTAATGGTTGCTCCAACGCTACCTCGTTTGTCAGATGCACCGATAATTGCTATAGATTTTGGTGAGAGAAAAACAGATTCGACCACGTTAATTGGGACTAAGGATTTTGTATAATAAAGTTATTCATAGAAATTTCTGATCTCTGTTTTTTAGCTTCCTAACATCTTTCCTGCCA
>JBKKCM010000061.1:0-8200 GCA_046712755.1 Nitrosarchaeum sp.
GATGTTGTTGATTTTATTCTCAACAGTCTATTACTAGCAAAGACAGGTGAAATTTTCATTCCAAAAATGAAAAAATACAATATTAAAAAACTGGCAGATGGAATCTCAAAATCCCAAAGAATCATAGGACTACGCCGAGGGGAAAAACTAGATGAAATACTGCTGAATTCAGAAGAAAAGGCAAACGCAATTGAAAAAAGTGACATGTGGATAATCAAACCGTTCAAAAATTAATACGTAACAATGGAAACTAGAAAATGTTGAATGAGATCAAAATCGGAAACAAAATAGTTGGTCCAGAGCATCCCGTGTTTGTAATAGCAGAGGCGGGAATAAATCACAACGGTTCATTTTCAATAGCAAAAAAATTAGTAGATATGGCAAAAAAGGCAAGCGCCGACTGCATAAAATTTCAAACACATATTGCCGAAGAGGAAATGACAAAAACAAACATTCTTCCAGGAAAGATCTCAAAGACGCCCTTGTGGGACATTATAAAAAACTGTGAGTTAACGGGTGATGAGGAATCAAAAATAAGCAAATACTGCAAAGGAAAAAAAATCCTTTTTCTATCAACCCCATTTTCAATTCCAGCTGTAGACAGATTGGAAAAAATCAAAATGCCTGCCTATAAAATCGGTTCAGGTGAGCTAACGAATCTACCTTTCTTAAAACATATTGCAAAAAAAGGAAAGCCAGTAATTCTCTCATCAGGTATGTCTAACATGAGCGAGATAAAGGCAGCAGTAATGCTGTTTAAAAAATCTAGAATTCCTTTGGCGCTTCTTCAAACAACATCAGAATATCCTTGTAATTACAAGGACATCAATTTGGGTGTACTCGACAAATACAAAAAAGTCTTCAACATACCAGTTGGAATTTCCGATCATTCGTTGGGAATTTACACGGCATTAGGTGCGGTTGCAAAAGGAGCATGTATTGTAGAAAAACACATCACTCTTGATAAAAATATGCCTGGTCCTGATCAAAAACTATCATTAGAGCCACATGAATTAGCAGAACTGGTAAAAGGTTGTAGAGCCATAAAACTTGCTTTAGGCGATACCAAAAGAATCCTCAAAAAAGAACTACCTGTTTTACGATTTGCCAGAGAATCAGTAGTCACACACAAAAACATATCAAAAGGTGACGTATTTTCAGAAGAAAATTTGACTACAAAAAGACCCAATACGGGACAGATCCCAGCAAAAGACTTTTTCAAGATTATAGGAAAAAAGGCTAAAAGAAATATTCCCAAAAATAAGCAGTTGTTATACAGTGACATTATTTGAAGAAGAAAATTTTGTTTATAACTGAACGTAGGGCAGACTACTCAAAGCTTCGTCCTGTTATTGATGCAATAAAAAAATCAAAGAAATTTGATTATTATCTGGTAGTGACAGGAAGCCATTTGTTAAAAAAGCACGGATATACAATTAACGAAATAAAAAAAGATGGATTTAGAATATATAAAAAATTTAACATGTTTTATGAAAATGAAGAAGATACTTCATCTACAATGACAATGGCCTTTGGGAGAGCTATTTTTAGTTTAACAAAAATAATCAAGTCTCTAAAACCTGACATCATCTTTTCAGGTTTTGACTTGGGTGGAAATTTTGCAGCTGCAATCATAGGAGCACACATGAACATACATGTAGCACATTTGGAAGGAGGTGAAGTAACCGGAACAATTGATGAACCAATAAGACATGCGATTTCCAAATTTGCACATATTCATTTCACAAGTAATGAAGAGGCTACAAAAAGATTAGTCAAGATGGGAGAAGATCGCAGAAATATATTTACAGTTGGAAATCCTTCTTTAGATGCAATAAAATCTATAAAATTTATCCCTAAAACAGAGTTGGAGAAAGAATTTAAAATTAATCTACAAAAACCTTTTTTGTTAGTTGTTCAACATACTGTAACCACAGAAATAAATGATGTGGATAGATATTTTTTGGAAACCATTAATGCAATAAAGGAACTGGATATTCAATCCATAATTATTGCAGGAAACATAGATGCCGGATCTCAGAAAATTGAAAAAATCATCAAAAATTCAAAAATTTCATACTATGAAAATTTGCCATTTGTAAAATATATCAGTTTACTGTACCACTCCTCTGCAATTATAGGTAATTCTAGTAGCGGAATTATGGAAGCACCATTTTTACACGTTCCTTCAATTAACGTCGGAACACGACAGGAAGGAAGAAGTAAAACTAAAAGCATCATAAATGTGGGATATGATAAAAAAGAGATTAAAAAGGCAATTAATAAAGTGATTACAAACAAAAAATTTAGCACTTTAATAAAAAAACAAAAAAATCAATATGGAGATGGTATAGCTGCAAAAAAAATTAGACTTATTTTAGAAAAATTGGATTTAGAAAAAATCCCAATCCAGAAGAAATTATCATATTAAAAATATCTCAAATAATAGTTAGTTTTTTAATTTAAGGAGATTTATCTTTTAAAAAATACAGAACAACATATTATGTTAGATTTTCAAAAATAACTAAGAAAATTTTCAGTAAAATTAATTGTATGGCAAGTTTTAGATAGTATCCAAACATAACACATGTAATGGGCAAAATACTAGTTACTGGATCGTCTGGATTTATTGGAAAAGAAATTGTAAAAAGATTAGACAAATCAGAAGTGATAACAGATTCAAATAATTCTGAGCGTATAGATTTACAGAATAAAGAACAAGTTATGAAATTAGATTCTGCAGATTTAGTAATCCATTTAGGCGGAAAAACACCACAGAATGAATTGAAATGGAGTGAATATTTTGACAATAATGTAATTGGAACGTTAAATGTTTTAGAATATTGTATTCAAAAGAAAGTAAAAAAAATGATCTATGTTAGCAGTTATGTTTACGGCAATACAAAATATTGCCCTGTTGATGAAAACCATCCCATAAATCCACATAATGCTTATACTGAGAGCAAGTACCTTGGAGAAAGATTATGCAAATTCTATTGCAATAGATCTGATCTCAATTTGATCATACTAAGACCATTCAATATTTTTGGTGAATCCATGCGAGAAGGTTTTCTGATAAGCAATTTAATTAATTCAGTAAAAACAGGTGAAAAATCAACCATTGTTAACAAAAATAGTAAAAGAGATTTTTTGTATGTTGATGACTTTGTGGATTTAATTGTAAAATTGATAGATCATGATTTTAAATTTGAAGTTTTCAATGTCGGTGCTGGAAAATCATATTCATTTGAAGATATTATTGAAAAAATTGAAAAGATAACATCACAAAAAATAAACGCAGATTACAAAGAAAATAAAGAAATTTTTATTGATGATATAAGAGCAGACATATCAAAGATTAAAAATAAAATAAATTGGAAACCTAGAATAAAATTTGACGAAGGTTTAGAAAAAATGTTAAAATCATAAATAATGACTATGATTTCAATAATTTCTCGTACAAATCAAGATAAAGTTGTCCTACATTTGACCAATCGTATTTCTGTACTGCATCATAAGCAGATCTGGCAATTTCATCTCTTAGATTTTGATCATTTAACATACGCATTATCTCTTTTAATAGTTCATTTGAATTTCTAGGTTCTATCAGTATTCCTGTTTTATTATGAACAAACAGTTCTTTATTTCCGCCAATATTGGTAGCAATTATTGGTGTTTTACATGCCATTGATTCAAGCAATGTGGCACTAATTCCTTCTGCAAACGACGGTTGAATTAACAAAGTTGAGCCTCTAATTAGCGGAATGGTTTTTTCTTTTGGCTGATAGCCCAAAAAGTGCACATTATCAAGATTTTTTGCAGATTCAACTACGAGATTTTCCTCAGGTCCTGCACCAATTATTATCAAATGAACGTCTTTTGGAAGATTTTTTGCAGTTTCCAATATTGTCAATATTCCTTTTTCCTTTGATAGTCTACCTGCAAAAATTATCTGCTTTTCATATCTTGTATCAAAACCAGACGGTAGTGATTTAATATCAATGGCATTGGGAACAAAAAACACTTTTGATCCTAATTTACTATAATAATCAAAAGCCTCTTTAGAACCTGCTGTAACTGCATCTGCCCAGCTAAATGCATTTTTTTCAAATTTATTGGAAAGTTTTGAACTTAATGTTCCATGCAACATTCCAATTTGTTGACTGTAAATCCCATGTATGGTAAGAATTTTTTTCCCGGCAACATTTCTCATTGCAAGTGCTGCTATTGGGTGTTGTGCATGAACTATATCATAATTTTTCATAAATTTTGTTTTGAAAAAAGAGGAAATTAGAAAGCTTGGATTTTTAAGTTTTTTAAACGGAATTGTAGGTATGTTTTCTGAGGAAATTACATCAACGTCATGTCCATGTTCTTTTAAAAATTTTATTAAATCTCGTACATGTTGAGCTATTCCTCCTATACCCTGTAATGTTGGAGAGATGAGAAGAATTTTCAATGTGTGAAATTAATTCTAGACTTTTTAAGCTCTTGGGTTGAAAAATTCTTTTACATTATTGCTTGAGCAGCATCATGAAATATCTGGTTGTGCAGAGCCAGCTCATCACCTGCTCCACGTCTCATTAGACCACGATAAAGACCATCTTCTAGTTTGACTCCTTCTCTTTGCTCCCATTCCTCTACAGAAGAGTCAACAGAATCAAAGGAGTGCTTCATTAGGATGGCTTGTAGTCCCACTATTTTTATAGATCAATGATGGTACTTAATGTATGCAACATTCAACATCCACAATATCTAAGACTTATGAAGTAATTTTAGATAAAGATGAGGATGGAATAATATTTGCAAGATGTAATGAACTCCATGCTAATGCAGAAGGTAAAACTGAAGCAGAAGCAAAAACTAACATCAAAGAAGGAATCGAGCTGATGGTAGAGGATCTAGGAAAAGGTAAAGATTATAGTCTTAAATTTATCCGCAGGTATAGTGACTAAACTTCCACGTATTAGCGGAAATCAGATGATAAAGTATCTCATAAACAAAAAAGGATTTAGAAGATCACATCAAAAGGGAAGCCATGTCTCATTACACAATGATGTTACCAAAAAATATACTTCTATACCCTCTAAAAATGAGGATATTGGAACCGGATTGACAAAACAAATCTTGGATGATTGCGATATTACTAGAGATGAATTCATTCGTGATTATCAGATGGGATTGATAAAGTAAAACTAGATTTAATCTGCGTACAGAATCCAAGATTATTTTGTGATAGATGCGGTTCCCACAAGCAATTATTTGTTAGTAAAAGTTACAATCTTGAATTAAGATTATTACGAGTTTTAAGATTCTTACATTGTTGCTTGAGCAGCGTCATGGAACATCTGACTCTTTGCACAGCCAGCTGCAAGCTCATCGCCTGCTCCACGTCTCATAAGGCCTCTATACAGACCGTCTTCTAGTTTGACTCCTTCTCTTTGCTCCCATTCCTCTACAGTGATAGAATATTTCTTTTGAATTCTGTCTCTATACCATTCTGGAATTACATTAAATGCACAAAATGGAACGATTCTAAGGTCTGGAGTCAAATAGTGAATATCACATCTTTGTAATCTTTCTAAATCTTCATTGTATTTGTCCTGGAAGTGCATCATACCAAGGAACAATCCTTTGACATGCCATGAACCAATTGATTCAAATGATCTCTTCATCAAAATATTTCCAAACATCTTTGCCAAGTCTAATCCGGCTGGTTGTTTCTTTGTATCAACAAAGCCCTTTAGTTTTCTGACAACTTCTAGCATTGTAAAGTATTTGTTTTTACCAGAACGAATCTCTTCTGCTTTGTCTTCAAATAGTTCAAGCATTCCTTGAATGTCGCAGAATTTGGTTAATGGAACAAATTTCTTTGTTTCTGCATCTTCAAAGATGTATGTTCCTGCACCACAGGCAAAGTGGATTGATAGTTCATATTTTGGTTTGCTAGAGAATGCTTCAATAACATTAGTTAATGGCATGCAACTTGGTACTGGGAACCAGTCATCAACAGTTACCTCACCGTTTGTTTGTTCTTCAATTCTTTGAATACAATCTGGAACTGTAATTCTGTATTTTTCACGTTCTCCTTTGCCCATTCTTCCAGTTAGTGATACTGGTTGAAAGTTAACAGCGTGAACTACATCCATGTTCTTTTGTGCATATCGAATAATTCCACCTAGTTCGTGGTCATTAATTGATTTGATTACAGTTGGGACAAATACTACAGTTGTTCCGGTCTTTCTGCAGCTGTCAAGGGCATATGGAATTTCCCAGTGATTCTTGGGGTTTGTTCTTGCAGTTACACCGTCAAAGGAAAGATACAAGTTGTTACATCCAGCTAGTCTTACTTCTCTTGCAGCTTCTGGATCCATTGCATGTCTTATTCCATTGGTATTCATCTGGACATGGTCAACGCCTTCTTCTTTCATTATTTTAATAACATCAGCAATGTCTTCTCTAAGCATTGGCTCACCACCAGTAATTTGTATAGAGTTACCTGGAATTGGTCTTTCAGCCTTTAGAGTCTTCATCATTGCTCTTACTTGGGTATGGTCTGGTTCATACATGTAAGCGCCTTCAAGACCTTTCTTTACATAAAAGAAGCAATACCAGCATGTTAAATCACATCTGTTAGTTACAATCATGTTTGCCAGTCCACTGTGGGACAGATGATTTGAGCATAATCCACAGTTATTTGGACATGAACATTTGTCAATCATTACGTTTGGAGAATGAGCGCCTTTTCCATCCACCCAGTATGTGCTGAATTTCTTGTACATTTGATAAGAACCAAAGTATAATTCCTCACATTCACCGTGAGTTGGACAAATCTTTGACATGTAGACTTTGTCGTCTCTTTCAAAGACTTCAGCATCTAAGATCATGTTACAGTCTGGACAGATGCTTTGAGTAAATCTAATTGTGGATTTCTTGCCTAAACTTTTAGTTGACTGATTGGAAATCTGAATTAATGCCATGACTATATTGGAAATTTTCCCGAAATGGTATATAATGCCTTTCACACTTGCCCCCGTGTGGAATTTAGGAGTCAGGCGTGTCGGATTTAAATATCAAAACTGATCGATTAGATCGCATGAACATATCTGATAAGACAAGAAAGGCTCTGGAAAAAATCGGCCTTACCAGTTATGAAATTAGGACGTTTTCCTCATTACTCAAAACAGGGGAATTAACAGCATCTGATCTTAGTCAAAAATCAGGTGTTCCTTATTCAAAAATTTATGAGGTGTTAGGAACATTGGAAGAAAAAGGGTGGATTGGCTCTGATGATTCCAGACCAACGAAATACTTTGCAAAATCTCCATCTACGGGATTAGAGACTACAAAACAGAAAATGGAAAACGATTTTTCACAAAATCAAAGCATCATTCTAAATGAACTAGTACCATTGTATGAAAAAAGTGGAACCAGTGAGAGGCCAGACATATGGGTATTATCAGGTGCAATAAACATCGCTTCAAAAATTTTAGAGATGGTAGAGTCTTGCAGAAATGAAGTAATGATTGCATTACCTGAAGCAGGACAGGAATTAGTTAGACAGGCATTACCAAAATTAAGATCATTGCATGATAAGGGTGTAGACATTACAATATTGACTTCAGATAAAATGGACAAAGAGTCCCTCAAGGCAATAAGTAGAGTTGCAACTGTAAAAATCAAAAAAGGGCTCTTTGGAGGAGGGATAATTTCAGATAAAAGATATGTCGTAATTTTACTTGGTCCGGAAATGGGAGAGATGACTACATCGGATCTAGTTGCAATTTGGGCAGATCATGCAGGATTAGCTGGATTTGCACGACAGTATTTTGAATATTTATTAAAAGATTCAAAGGTGGTATGATATGGACTCAATAAATGATGAGACTCTTTTTGTAGGAACTGCCGAAGCTGAACATGTTGAAATGTATCTAAAGGCAATTTGGCACATTAAAGAAAGAGGAGAAGATGTCAAAATTAGTACAATTGCAAAAATGCTCAATGTTAGACAACCAAGTGTTGTACAAATGCTCAAAAAATTAAATGAGAAAAATCTTGTAAACTATAACAAAGCAGGTGTAACTCTTACTCAAGATGGAGAAAGAGTTGGTTCCAGCATGATGAGAAATAGTAGATTGTTAGAAGTGTTGATGGATAGTGCATTAAAAGTTGCAATCGATGAAGAGATGGTATGTGGAAT
>JBKKCM010000062.1:0-13484 GCA_046712755.1 Nitrosarchaeum sp.
CGTTCCTTCACAAAAAAATATCATATCGTTTCTCAATTTATGTATGATGTAAAGTTTGTATAATGGAATTTTGATTTTTATGATTGTGACAGAAGAGAAAAAGAAAGTAGTTGCTCTATTATCTGGCGGTCTAGACAGTCAGCTTGCAGTAAGAATGATGCAAGAACAAGGCTTTGAAGTTTCAGCTGTTGCAATAAAGACCCCTTTTTGTGATTTTGATTGTGGTAGAGGTTGTGGTTTTGAGATTAGAGAAAGAGCTGACGATCTTAATGTCAATCTAAAAACAGTGTATCTTGGTGATGAATACATAGAGATGTTAAAACATCCAAAATATGGAATTGGTGCTGGATTTAATCCATGTATAGATTGTAGAGCCATGATGTTTGATGCTGCAAAAAAACACATGGATGAAATTGGAGCTGAATTTATAATTTCAGGAGAAGTATTGGGACAAAGACCAATGAGTCAACATGGTCCTGCATTAAGAACTATTGAGAAAGAATCAGGTCTTGTAGGAAAAATTGTCAGACCATTATCTGCAGCATTACTTCCTGAAACAGATCCTGAGAGAAATGGACTGATCAAAAGAGAAAATCTTGGAATGATTAAAGGAAGAACTAGAAGAGCACAACTTGATATGGCAAAAAAATATGGAATTGAAAATCCACCAAATGCTGGTGGTGGATGTCTTTTAACTGATCCATCATTTGGTTTACGTGCAAAAGATTTGTTTGCACATACTGAAACTCCTACAATAAATGATATAGATTTGTTAAAGATTGGAAGACATTTCAGATTTGATGAACAAACTAAATTTGTTGTTGGAAGAAATAAAGATGAGAATGAAATGATAAAGGCAATTGCATTACCTGGTGATATTTTATTTCAGGCTCGTGATCATATGGGACCAGTTTCAATTTTACGTGGAAAAAATGTAGATGTATATGTAAAATTTGCATCTTCCATTACCTTAAGATATTCAGATGCGCCGAAAGGAGAGCAAGCATTAGTTATTATCAACAAGGACAACATGAAAGAAGAAATCATTGTACAGCATGCTGAAGAAGAATCCTACATTAAATTTAGAATTTAGGCATGAAATTTTTTTAAAATTAGTTAAAACTAAGGAAGAGTTTTTGAATGGGTAGATCGCATTTTACTCAAGGATGCAAAAACAAGAAAATCCCACCTATTTGAAAGCCATCACTATACGGGATATTAGTGATGTACATTCAATAAAAGAAGACATCAAAAAAGAGATGATTTTAATTCTTAGAGTCACACCATTAGCTCAAAAAGATGTGGAACAACTTCGAAAAGTAGTTGAGGAACTGTATTCTATTGCAAAAACTGAAGGTGCCGATATTGCAAGATTAGGTGAAGAAAGAATTATTGTAGCACCATCCAGCATCAAAATCTGGAAACCAGAATACGATCTAAAATAGTTTTATTGCTTCTTGAACTTGAGGATAATGAGCAGGGACTCTAAACATTCTTCTAATGTTCATTGCCAAGTTTTCTGATTTTCTTCGTTCTCCGTGATTTACAAGTACTCTACGAAGTTTTGGTCGAAGTCTTTGAACAAAAGACATTAGTTGATTATAATCACTATGTCCACTGAATCCATCAAGTTTTTCAACGCTACAATTTATTGTAACAACTTCAACTTTTCCTTCTTTACCTAACATAGTAACTTGTTTTGAACCATCCAAAACTCTTCTTCCCATAGTTCCATTAACCTGATATGAAACAAACAAGACCTTGTTCTTTTTATCAGGTGCAATATTTCTGAAATATTCTAAAACAGGTCCACCTTCTAACATTCCAGATGTTGCTAAAATAATACAAGGTGAATTATCGCGCATTGGTTCTTCTCTTGCATCAGCATGCTCAATATTTGTAAAGTATTCTGAATCAAATGGATTATCATCAGTCTCCAAGATTTTTTGTTTTAGTTCTCTAGCTAGATATTCAGGATATGCTTCATGAATTGCTGAAGCTTCTGAAATCATACCTTCTGTAAAAACAGGTGCTTCAACCATTTCACCAGATTTCATGTAATGATCAATTACCATCATAATTTCTTGAGCACGACCAACTGCAGGTATAGGAATGAGGACTTTTCCTCCATCAGCAAGAGTATTGTTAACTGCATTAATGAAAGCAGATTCTACCTCTTGTCTAGTTGGTTGAATATCTTCTTTTGCACCATATGTGCTTTCGATCAATAAAGTTTCTACTCTGGGGAAATTCCAGCTTGCTGCTTCAAACAAAATACTTTTTCCAAACTTAATATCACCAGAATAAACAAAATTGTGATCACCATTTCCAATGTGGAAATGACATAGCGCAGAACCCAGAATATGACCTGCGTTTGCAAGAACTAATTTAATGTCAGGAGAAATATCTGTAACAGTACCATATGGTAAAGTTATTGCCTGTTTCATGATTTGTTTCACATCTCTTTCCGAATACATTGGTGTTCTACCTTGTGCAGCAGCAACTTTGATTGCATCTAATTGAATAAGATTCATCATTGGGAGTGTTGGTTCAGTACAATAGATTGGTCCCTTGTAACCAAATTTGCATAAGGCAGGTAAGAATCCGGTGTGATCTAAATGTGCATGACCAATTACTATTGCATCAAGCTCATCTAATGTAATATCAAGAAAATCTAATCTAGGAAATGAATCCATTGGATGTTTTGCACCGGGATTAATACCACAGTCTACCAGAATTTTACTTTCAGGAGTAGATAACAACATGCAAGATCTTCCTACTTGGCTAAAGCCACCAAGAGTTATGAGAGATACCTCAGATTTTTGTGTTAGTCGAGGTCTGAATATTTCATCTCCAATTTGCTTGAATTGTTTACTTCGTTCAGCAGATGTAAGTTTAAGATTTGCATTTATTGTTTGAATAGTACGTGATGGTATGGTGGTAGCTTTTCTTATACGTAATTTCCAACCTATTTTTTCAGTTATTTCAGCATGATTGAATTCTTTTGCATCTCTTTGTAGTAACCAAGGTCTTTTAGCTTCAATTGAAACTTCGCCTGTAGCAGTGTCAAAGAACACTCCTTGAAAATCTGCATCTTTTGGAATACATTCTGCTAGAATTTTTCTTGCGTCTTCTTCTGATTTTCTGATAGATTCATCAGTTCTTACAACAATTCTTTTTTTTATTATATTAACAAGATTAGAAATTGTTTCGTTGTTTTCCATCAGATAGCGTGGTGCACTTGTATACAGAGCAATTCTTGGTCCTTCGTATTCTATTTTTGTTACCTTAGCTTCTTTGGGTATACTTTGCAGTATGGTGGCCATCATGTTTTGGCTAGGAGGTAATTCTTTCTGTTGCTGTTTTCTTTGCATTAAATCACTAAAGTTCGATGATTGATTTCTTTTGTTCATCGGTCAATAGACGGAATCCGTCTTTATTCATTACCGCGATGTTAATTCCATCGCCAGTACCAATGTTTCTAACTATTGCGGCTTTTACTGCTCTTAGAGCTATTTTTTTTGCTTCTTCTATTGTTAGATCAGATCTATATTCTTCTTCTAACAAACCATATGCTACGGGAGAACCGCTACCTGTTGTCACGTAAGATTTTTCTTCAACTGAACCAAACATGTCGATATTAAATAATGCAGGTCCATTTGCATCATAACCACCAACAAGAATATCTGCCATGAATGGATAACCACGATTTTGATGAAATATGAGAGAACAAAGTCTAGCTAGTGAATGAATTGAAATTGGTTCTTGTTTTTCTACTCTATGAAGATTTGAATGATAACGAAGGATGTCTACTATGTTCTGTGCATCAGCTACTCCACCAGCTAAAGTCAAGCCTGCGTGTTCATCAATTTTTTGAATTTTCATAGTGTTATTGTTTGCAATAAAATATCCAGCACTGGCTCTCATATCGGCACATAATACGATACCGTCTTTAGCCTTGATACCTACAGTGGTAGTCCCATGCAGAATTTTTTCTTCAACGTTATTTGACAAAATACACCTATTAGAGATAATAAGAAATGCATGACACCCTTTTAAATAACTTTTTGTTCCATTGAAATGATAAATAATGACAAAAAGTCATGATCGCATGCAGTCGCATACGATGGAATTACCTAGGCTCATTGAGATCGGGGAGAAAAATATAGGTGATTTTGGAAAATTTGTAAATTCACTCAGTAAACCTAAAAGAATTTCGTTGATCAGTGGAACAAATGTAAAGAAGATTATTAAGAAAAAAATTGAAGATTCACTAAAATCTAATAAAATAAAATTTGTTTGGCATACATCTGGTGACAATACAATTACAGCTATTAATCAGATTCAAAAAGATGTAAAAAAAGATCAAAGTGAACTGATTGCAGGTATTGGAGGAGGTCGTTCTGTAGATACGGCCAAAATGATCGCATATAATCTTAGCAAGCCATTTGTGAGTATGCCAACAGCTGCATCACATGATGGAATGGCAAGTCCCTTTGTTTCTATAGTCAGTGATAAACCACATTCGATTGTTGCATCCGCACCGTTAGGAGTATTTGTAGATATTGATATTATACGTAAAGCTCCTGCAAAACTTTTAGCAAGCGGTTGTGGAGATCTTATTGCAAATATTATAGCAGTTAAAGATTGGCAGTTAGGACATGAAAAAACTGGGGAATATTATGGTAGATATTCTGCAGATTTGGCGTTGATGAGTGCAAAAATAGTTATGGAAAATTCAAGTTATTATGCCAAGAATGGACTTGATGCAAGGATAATTGTTGAAGCACTGATTAGTGCAGGAGTTGCATCATGTATTGCGGGTAGTAGTAGACCATGTTCAGGAGCAGAACATCTTTTTTCTCATGCTTTAGATAAGATTGCACCGGAAAGAGGGCTTCATGGAGAAAAATGTGGTATTGGATCTATTATGATGGCCAAGTTACAAGGTCAGGATTGGAAAAAAATTGCAAAAACTTTGAAAGATGTTGGTGCACCTACTTCAGCTAAACAAATTGGTTTAAAATCAGATGAAATTGTTACTGCTCTTATGATTGCACAAGAACTGAGACCTGAAAGGTATACTATTTTAAAAGAAATTGAGATGACAGAAAGAAAAGCGTTGAATCTTGCAAAGACTACAAATGTAATTTGATTTAAGCTGTTTTTGGTTCAGGTGTTTGTTCTTCTTTGGTTTCAGTTTTCTTTGTTTGAGTTTGTTTATTTAGATGTGTTTCAATAAAGTTGACTTTCTCTAAAGATGGAACAAACTTGAAAATATCTAATTGAATGAAATGCTTCATTATTTGAAGTCCATCTACCCTCAGTATTTCTTCTGGAATTGTAATGTTTACTTCTTTGTCCTTTAATTCAAATGTAATCTTAGAATCCTCTAATGGTAATCTATTTTTTAGGATTCCATCTACTTTATCATTTGGAGAATCAAGTGATTTTACTACATTAACATCATAAAGAATTGTTTTGCCTGCATATCGGTGGTTGTAGTCAATTTGAACTCTGCCTGAGCCAATAAATCTTATAATTCCCCTTTTATTATCAACTTCAATTGTATCTCCTACAGAAACTTTTTCTGCATCTTCACCAAGTTTTCTAATAGGAATCATTCTAACTTTACCAGAATCTCTTTCACCAAATCCCTTGTCTGGTGTAACCTCAACTGTAAGTTTGTTTCCAACTGTTGTTTTAGCTAGTGCTTCATCTAATCCTTTAAGAACAGGATAAGATACTTCACCAATTGAAACAAGTTTTGGTTGATATTTTACATTTGGTTCATGAATAGAATGTTTTTTTGCATCTTCTTCAATAGTGGTATCAAAAATCTCTTCACTGTCTTTAACTTTAGCAGTATAATCTATTAGTATCAATGAACCTTTATTGAAAGTCAATGTGATCGGTCTCGAATTTCCTTATATTAAGTTAACATGGATTAGAGAGCTTTGAGTTTTTCTTCTGCTGTTTTGAGACCTGCTTGGGCATCTGTATCATATCCCATCATAGCTAATGTTGATGAAATTGCAGAGACAGTTCTCATTACATGATATTTGTTAACTTCGCCCATACATCCAACTCTGAATACTTTACCTTTAAGATTTCCAAATCCTCCAGCTACCAACACTTTGAATTTTTCAGCTAGTGTATCTCTAAAAGTTTTATCTTCTAAACCATCCAAGTAGTTTAATGCAATAATTGAGATTGAACGATCTTCTTTTTTTGCAAATGGTGTAAGACCTATTGCACTTAAACTAGAATATAGAGCATCAGAACATACCTTATGGCGTTTGAATACATTTTCAAGTCCTTCTTCCAACATAATGGTTAGTGCTTCTCTGTATGCATAAAGTAAAGGTAATGCCGGAGTAAATGGAGTATGTTTTGATTCTTCATAATATTTGAAATATCTTGCTAAATTGAAGTACATTGTTGTGGGTTGATTTGCAATCATGTATTTTTTGGCTTTAGGACTAACAGATATTGGAGAAATTCCAGGAGGTGCAGCAATTGCTTTTTGTGCTCCGGTCATACATACATCAATGTTCCATTTGTCAACTGGAAGGTGAACACCGCCAAGTAGAGAAACAGAATCTACAATATACATTGCATCATTACGTGATGTTAAATCAGATATTCTATCAAGATAATTTACCATTGTTCCAGTAGAGGTTTCATTATGAACAACATAGAATGCTTTAACATCTTTATTATTATCAAATGCTTCTTTTATTTGATCAAAAGTTGCATTTTCTCCTGGAGGAGTTTGGAGTTTTACTACATGAGCTCCTTGAGCTTCAATTAGTTCTGCAAGTCTACTACTAAATTCTCCATTAACAGGAATTATGATTTTATCACCTTTTTTTACAATATTTATTACACTTGCTTCAACTGCTCCAGTTCCTGATGCAGATAATGCCACTATGTCGTTTTGTGTTTGAAAAACCTGTTGTGTTTTTTCAACTACATCGGTGTACAATTCAACAAAATCATCACTTCTGTGATTAATGATAGGAGCAAGCATTGCTCTCATAACTCTATTAGGTACATTTGTAGGACCAGGAAGCATTGATAAATATTCCAATTTTTATCGCCAACGTGAGTTTCTTATGGGGTTTATTTATAATTAGAGATTTTTCAAACGTTGCTTGGCACTAGTTTTATACAAAAAATTTTTTGTTCCTTCAGGTACAAGATCCTCCCATATTTGATCGCTTATTATCATATCTCGAATATTTGTTCCAGAAAGAATATCTCTTTTAACAAATGGTATTGGTAGAACTTCAACATCACGTTTTGAATAAAGATGTCTAGTTAATTCATCATTAGTGAAAATAGTATCAAATTGTGGGACTAGTGTATCAATAAGTTCAATCCATTTTATGTGATTTTCTAAATCTGGAATAAAATAAATTTGAATCCTTGGTTTCATATATTCGTCAATTGAGGATAATATCATTTCCTTTCGTTCTTCAGATGAAAAAGGGTTGTTTTTTTGTAAGGGTTTGTCGGAGCTGCCTAATCCTATCCATAATTTATCAACTTTAGATAATGCAAAACGTAAAGCATCAAGATGGCCTAAGTGAAATGGCTGAAATCTTCCTATTAAGAGTCCATTCATACAAAAAGATTAGAGAATTTCTTTTTAAAAAACTATCATAAAGCGTTGAATAAGAGTAGAAATAGATGGATTTTCTAAAAATTAATGGGGAATTTGGTGAGGGTGGAGGACAAATAATTCGTACCGCAATAACATTATCATGTATTACAAAACGACCTATAATTATAGAAAATATTAGAAAAAATAGAAAGATTCCTGGATTAAGACCACAGCATCTTACAGCAATAAAAATTCTTCAAAAAATTTGTGACGCAGATGTAGAAGGGGCAAAAATAGGATCAACAAGTTTAAAATTTGTTCCAGGAAATGTAAAAAGTTGCAATCTGATAGAAGATATTGGGACAGCTGGAAGTATATCTCTAATACTACAAGTATTGATTCCAGTAGTAGCAATTTGTCAAAAAAAATTAAATTTAACAATCAAGGGAGGTACAGATGCTTTATGGAGTCCAACAATTGATTATACTCAATATGTCTTAAAAGAAGCATATTCAAGAATGGGAATTAAATTTTCAGTTAAATTGATCAAACGTGGTTATTATCCTAAAGGTGGTGGAGAAGTAAATCTGAATGTTTTACCATCTACTGTAAAATCAATTTTATTATATCAAAGAAAAACAAAAAATGTAAAAGTACTTTGTTCATTTTCTAATTTACCAAATGAATTAATAAAAAAACATGTTGAAAGTATTGAAAGAAAATTAACTGAAAGAAAATTTGTTGTTCAAACACAAATAAATAAAGAAAGTGCAGTTGATTCGGGAGCATCTTTATTGATTTTTAGTATTGATGAGGAATCAATAATTGGGATTGATTCAATGTTTGATAAAAAAACTGAGAAATTTAATTTAGATTTAGAAAGTTTTACTGAAAATAATCTTGGTGTTGATGAACGTCTTGCAGATATGCTTGTATTACCAGCAAGTCTTACTAATGAAATGACAATTTTTAGAGTTAAAAATATCTCAAAACATTTAGAGACAAATTTGTTTGTAACTTCAAAAATTACTGGCTGTAAATATGGTGTAGGCAAATTAAGTGATGGTTTTGAGGTTAGGATAGAAGGTGTCTCAAACACCAGCATCAAGTAAAGATGCAAAAAATAAAATTGCTACAGATAAGACTACTGTGATTTCTCCAAGAATAATAATTTTTTTTCTTAACTTTTGAATTTGATAAGGTGACATTTGTTTTGACATTATCTTGTCTTCTACATCTTTTCTGATAACTCTTACATGTATTACATATGTAATAATTAACGCAATGACCAAAATTATCTTAATGGTAAGAAAATTGCCATAGCTTGTAGCCATTAACAAATCAGGTTTACTCAAAAGTACATGTGAATTGTATAAACCAGTACCAATGAGAATTATTAATGATGGAATAGCAATTTTGTTGAATCTTTTACCAACTTTAATCATAAATTGTAATCTTTCTTCAATAGAACCAAACATTGTTTTGAGAAGAGGTGAAAAAACAATTCCGATAAAAATGGAACCTCCCACCCAAATAGCAGCTGAAATAAGATGAATCCATAAAATTATTGCTTGTTCTAATGGACTCATAATATTTCATGTTTCAAATCAAATATTATGTATTTGGATCTTGACAACATTTTTTAGTTGTGCATGATGTGATATCATTGAATTGGGATTACAAAATAAAATGATAATCTATGCTGCAATTGCAGGGTTATTTGGAATGATGGGCATAATTGTATGGTATGCTAGTCTTGATAATCCAGAATTAGAACAAGTTGAAGTTGAATTGCTAAATGTTGAGGTTAAAGATGTTAATAAAATTGAAAATTCTGCTAAATTGGAAGTTACTTTTCTGGTAAAGAATCCAAGTGAAAAAACATTTACAGTTCCAATTATCGGTTACCAACTTTATGCAGATGGACAATTATTGGGTTCTGGTCAATACTCTACTGAAGATATTGCAATGCCTGGTAGGGCAGTATTTTATTCAGGAGTAGAAATTCCTTTGAAAAATACATTTATTCTAAACAAGTTAGATGTTAATTCTGAAATATATCAAGCAGTTTTGAATGGAAATATCAATAGTTTTAGTGCTGAGGGAAATATAACCACAGAAACTTCTTGGAGTTTAGTTGAAAAAGCGTTCAAGACTTCAACTTAAGTTAAAAAAGTGGGCCGAGTGAGATTCGAACTCACGATCACTGCCATGTCGGGGCAGTATCCTAACCGGCTAGACTACCGGCCCATTGAAGTAAAAGATTAGGTGCAGGCATTATTAACGTTTAACAAAAGAAAGGATTGAATAAAAAGAAGAAAGACGTCTAAGAGTTGGCAGAAGAATTTACCGATGAGGAAAAAAAAGGTTTCTACAAAGCAATTTACTCAAGGAGAGACGTCAGATCTCATTTTACTTCAAGATCTATCAAAGATGATGTTTTATCTAGAATTCTAAATGCTGCACATCATGCACCATCTGTTGGTTTTTCTCAGCCATGGAATTTTATTTTGATAAAAGATATCACTACAAAAAAGAAGATCAAAGATTCTTTTGAAGAAGAAAAAAATCGCTCATCAAAATTAGTTGAAGAACCAAAGAGAACAAAATATCTTTCATTTAAACTCGAAGGAATTTTAGAATCACCTATCAATCTATGTGTAACATATGATCCTTCAAAGTTTGGTCCATTTGTAATTGGTAGATCAAGTATTCCTGAGGCAGGGTTGTACAGTGTATGTTGCGCTATTCAGAATTTATGGCTTGCCGCAAGAACAGAAGGGGTTGGACTTGGTTGGGTGAGTATTCTTTCAAATGATACTCTCAAAGAAGTTTTAGAATTACCAGAACATGTTGTTCCAATAGCATATCTTTGTTTAGGATATGTAGATGAATTTGCACAAAAGCCAGATCTTGAAACAGCAGGATGGCTTCCAAGACTAGATCTTAAGGATGTGGTATATTTTGAGAAATGGCAAGATA
Source organism: Nitrosarchaeum sp. (assembly GCA_046712755.1). Taxonomy (GTDB): domain Archaea; phylum Thermoproteota; class Nitrososphaeria; order Nitrososphaerales; family Nitrosopumilaceae; genus Nitrosarchaeum. Next base: position 10,592 of record JBKKCM010000062.1, read on the forward strand.
CAAAAAATGCAGGCTGGAATCAAATACAAGAAATGATCAAAACTAATCTTGATTACGCTTAAATAATTACAAGTATTTTTTTTGCTGGGCTTGTGGCGCAGAGTCATTTTAGACGCGAAGCTTGGATAGCGCAGTAGCCTCCTAAGTTACAGGTCGAGGGATCGAAGCCCTCCAAGCCCGTTTTTTTTCAAAAAGTGTTGTTGCAATTTAAATACAAAGATAAATGGTCAGAATTATGAAAGTTGTAATAATTTCAGGAAGTCCTAGAAAAAATGGAAAAACTCAAGTAATAATGAAATATGTTTTTGAATATACAAAATCAAAAAATTCCGATACTAAATTGATTAATCTTTCAGATGGACAAATTGAATGCTATAGGGGACCAGAAGAAGAATACAATGAACATACAAAAAATGCAGCTAACAATATCACGGATGCAGATGTTTGGTTAATTGGATCGCCAATTTACAACTCATTTTTTAGTTCAGCATTGAAAAATCTATTTGAATATATCAATTATAAAAAAACTGAAGGTAAAGTAGCTGGCATGGCAATTTTAGCTTCAGGTAATATTGGATTTGTTGATGTTCAAACATTGATCACTCAGTTATTATCATATTTCAGAGTAGTCACTAATCCAAAAGCAGTGTTTCTCACTACAGAATCAATATCAGAAAACACTATCTCAAATGATGAGGACAAGAAAAGATTAAGAGAATTAGTAGATGAGACTTTGAAAATGGCTTCTAAACTACATCAAGATTAGGGTATAGGTATACTACCTTGAAGATTTTAACAGTGTAACTCCCCTCAAAAATTTTAATTATATGTCCTTGATTTGAGTCAAGTACTCTGAATTTGTATTCATATGAACCATCTTCATTGACTGGAGTTTGTGCAAAGTGTACAGCACCAACACTGTTTCCTGGAATGATTTCATTATTATCAAAAATCTGAATAATTACAGGATAATCAACCACATAATTTGAGATCTTTCCTTCAACAAATCCCCATGGTAGTTTATTATCTTTAGAGATAGACATTTGGAGTGTTGTTTTTTCAATTCCCATAGAATTGTTAATTGGAGTAATTTCTGTTTGTGATTCAATTGATTCAGCAAAAGAATTTGCGTTAGATATAACAGTAGTAAATAATATTGATGCAATAAGACTGGTAAACATAATATTTTTAGATATTATAGTAATTTTCTTATTTAGTTGAAAAGATTTGTTCCAATTCATTTAGATTAAAACTATAAGAGTCAAATATTAACATAACGTAGAAGTCATACTAATGAATATGAAGAAAGATCCAACAGAATTGTGTTCATGTAAATGTCATTATGGTGGCGCCGTAAGCTGTCCAAGTTGTAAAAATAATCATGGTATAGTATGTTGTCACTGTAAGGATTAACTCTATTTGTTTTTTGTTTTACTTCCAGAGGCCAACATCTTAAGATTAGCAAGTTCTGTTTTTAATGATTCAATTTGAACTAAAGTTTGTAGATTTGAAATTTCTTGATTTAATCTTTCAATTTCACTCTCCTTTAGTTTTACAGTTTCTTTGAGTTTGTTTAGTTCTCCAGATAATTCATTTTGTACTGTTTTAATTTCGGTTAAACTAACTTGTTTTCCATCTGATGTATAAATTTGAGTAGTTTGTGAATTAATCAAGCTTTTTTTTTCGCTATGACTTACATATGTTTTAGATTTATGCATATAATCAGTACTCTTTTGAGAAATCCAACATGTAAAAGTAAGGAACCAAGTTATTGGTACAGCCATAATAAATACAAAATTTAGAATAGGTGCAAAATCTATAAAAAAAGGCCATAGTCCTGTAAGTGTTGCCGCAAAGACTCCAGTAACCATTGTTGCTAAATGGTTTCCAAGATATCCCATAAATTATTTGAAAAATTCATTGTTTATAACAGTAATGCTGATATTAAAAAGAGATATTAAGTAAAAAGAAAAAAAGAGCCTAGTTTACTCGTCTTCAGAAGTAGATGTTTTAGGCATATCTGATTGTAAGATCTGGATTTTTTGTAGTAATTCAGTTCTCAAATCTCTTGCGACCCTTCTAACGGTAGGTCTTGGAACACCAAGTTCATCTACAACTTTGGTATAGATATCTTGTTTGTCAGTTACCCCTTTGTCAAGATAAGAATTAATTGCTTCTTTAATGATCGTGCTCTGGTTTGTACGATTCAACAGATTCTAAATTTTAGTTGTTCTATATAAGACTATAACTTTTTGAAATGGTTTAATTTTTAATTTAACTATTAATAGTTAGAAAATATTTTAGAATAAAATAATTATTCAATAATTAAATAATTATTTTATTAACGAAAAACGTACTGATTATTACGAATTTTTTAAAATACAATAACCAACTATAAGAATTTTAAATTATTTATTACAAAAAGACTCTTATGATAAGACCATTGATAACCCCTGTTGAGTACAGCAATTATTGAAACTAACTTAGGAACAATTGTATTCAAATTACTTCCTGATTTGGCACCAGAAACGGTTAGAAATTTTGAGAAATTAGCAAGGGATGGATTCTATAACGGTACACTTTTTCATAGAGTTATTCCTGGATTTATGATTCAGGGGGGGGATCCAAATACAAAGAGTGGAAATAAGAATACTTGGGGAACTGGAGGACCAGGTCATACAATTAAGGCTGAATTTAGTTCAAGATCACATCATCGTGGTATTGTTTCTATGGCTAGATCACAGGATCCAAATAGTGCAGGTTCACAATTTTTCATTGTTACAACAGATAGAACATTTCTTGATAGACAATATACGGTATTTGGAGAAGTAATAGAAGGAATGGATGTTGCAGATAAAATTGTAAATTTACAAAGAGATCGTAATGATTGCCC
>JBKKCM010000063.1:0-18222 GCA_046712755.1 Nitrosarchaeum sp.
CTCTTTTGAGGTAATTTTAGCAGACCCACTTGTTTAGAGTCAAGTGCAGCCTGTGCAGCCCCTCCTGCAAAACACAATGCCCAAAGAAAGTCTTTTTCTTTTAGTATTGTACAACAAAATGTCGCACAAAAAATATCTCCAATACCAGTAGTATCATAAACTTCTTTGTTTGGTAATGTTATAGAATAGACTTTGTCCTTTACCAGTAATGAGACTTCAGTTTTGTTTGTAAAAATTACATGCTCCACACCTTTTTTCTGTAGTGCAATCATCATCTCATCATGAGAACCGTTAACAATTCTTTGAGACTCATCAGGGTTTACCTTGATTGCATTTACATTAGATAAATCAAGCTCAGTGTTTTCTAAAATTATATTTTTATCTGAATCCATTCGCCTCAAAAACCCCTGAGGATCAACTAGAGTGAAACTAGAATCTTTTTTTATTTTAGTAAATACATCAGCGGTAATTTCATGAAATATTGGTGTGACTAGAGAACCATCTGCGTTTATGGTAATGCATTCAATAGGATCGCATTCATGTAATAGTTTAAGCGTTCTATCTGAACCCGTGATATCTATTGCAAATCGAGTCGTAAGTTTCTCAGATATTGCATTTTCAAAATGAATTTTATTTTGAGTTAAATATTGCATTGGAAAGTCTCTACCGAATTTAGTGTAAAGATCAACATCAAATTTGAGCTGTCTTGCAGTGAATCCACCATAACATGCAGCACCTCCAATTTGCTCATGATTTGTGCCATCAATAGTAATTGTATCAATTGCACAGTGTGAAAATAATGCTAGTTTCATTGATTATAATTCCAAACAATATCGATTTAGTTTTTTGCATTCTTTTTTTCAAAACATTCCTGACATAGTACAATGCCCTTCAATATCACCAAATCCATATTTGATCTAAAGCAGATATGACACAAGCCACGCATTATTTATCAATAAGAAATACTGAATCTGGCATTAAAACATGATTAGGTTTTGAGTAATTAACAAAAGTAATCCCACCAGATTTTCTTAATCATACGCAAGATTATAAGGAGGCAAATTCGATTGTGTTCATGCCACTTAAGCGTGCAAGTAGGGGACGTACAAAGGGAGGTAAGGGGTCATCGGGCACTATACAGTGTACAAACTGTGGGTGTACAGTACCAAAAGACAAAGCAAAGAAAGTCACATCCAGATTAAATCTAGTAGAACATACTTTGGCTAAAGAACTACGTGCACAAGGAGCATACATAGCATCACCAATGGTATTAAAATGGTATTGTATTTCATGTGCAATTCACTTCAAGATTTTAAAAATTAGATCTGAAGATAGCAGAAGACAACGTGGCAAACTCCGTTAGTATATCTGTTTTGTAGATTTGAAGTTATTACCATTATTGTATATATGCAAGATTTATCATAGGGCATAAAGTTATTTTAAAAATTTTAGTTTTTTGCCTAGCTCAGATCGTGAAACAGTGAATCATTTTGTATATCAATCAATGCTCTATTATTCTTCATTGCAGGGCAATTTAGTAAATCTTTTCAATATAAAAAAACGTTAGTTAATTTGTATTTTATTGACAAAGCAAAATAAGTCAATATAGAAAGTTTAACTTCAAAAATAGAATTTATTCAGTTTTTTCTTTGATGTTTTTAGCAGTTACAATCATTCTTTGAACTAGAGTAATTCCAGCAATTACTACCACAATAATCACTGCGGGCTCCATGTATCCAATTATTCCAATAATGGCAATTACCAGTAAACGCTCTGCTCTCTCTCCAATACCAACCCCCTGTAGCTTGATGTTTAATGCATCGGATTTTGCTCTGGCATAACTTACCAATAACGACAAAGTAATTGCAAGCATTACAAGATAGGGTTCAGCATATCCACCAACTAGTAGTCCCAAAAATATTGCAACTTCTGCAATCTTGTCAAACATGGAATCAAGATAAGAGCCCTTTTGGGAAGTTTTGCCAGTCGCTCTTGCCACTTGCCCATCAACCATATCAAAAAATCCAGATACAAGTAACAATATTCCACCAATAATCAATCCAAATTCAAGACCTAACCCATAGACTAGTGCGGATGTAAGAGCAAATACAAGACCTACCAAAGTCCAAAAGTTTGGAGATAGACCTGTTGAAGCAAATACTTTTCCAATCTTTTCAAGTGTGGGCTGCAATACACCTCTTAAATTATTTAACATGTGATTTTCCCAGTTAGCCTTTTTAATAAAGTGATTTGAATGGTGTTAACAAATTTTTCATATTGCAAAAACATCAAGAGACAACTCATTTGTAGTTTAATCGATTCAAATTCATAGCAATTAAAGTAGACATTATCTTTGCTGCAATTGATGCAGTAGCTCCATTATCATACTGAGGATTTAGCTCCACAATGTCAATACATGCTATTTTTTTGTTTTCAAGTGAATAAATTAGATCAAAGAGTTCACGAGAGGTCATACCTGCAGCTTCAGGATTTCCAACACCTGGTGCATATGCAGGATCTAACACATCAAGATCAAAACTAGCATACATGGAATCAAATGAAGATGCAAATTCCTTTAAAAGTTGGGGGCCTTTTCCTTCGCGTACTTGTCTATCAGAGATTGTTTTGATGTTGTGTTCTTTTAGAAATTCTAGTTCTTCTTTTACAAATGCACGTGCACCAACATGTAAAATATTATCTGCACCTCTTTTTTCTACAATTCTTCTAAGATAAGCAGCATGACTTAGTTTGGTGTTTGCGTATTCATCACGCAAGTCATAATGAGCATCAAATACAACATAGCCAGTTTCTTTTGGGAAACTCATGTATGTACCATAGGTGATAGAATGTTCACCACCTAAAATGAACAGTTGCCTGTTCTTGGCAACTAGCTCTTTTGTGATTTTGCCAACCATGTCAATCATCTCACTTGCCAAAACTGTATGAGTTGTATTTCCTAAATCTTCAATGTTTACATCTTCCAGATCAATGCCAAATTGGGGATGAAATATCTCAATATTGTTAAATGCATCACGAATTACATCAGGTCCAAACCTGCATCCAGGCTTGTAAGAGTGAGTAGAATCAAACGGAATTCCAAATACGGTTGCCACAGGCTCAGAATTGTCACCAGATGCAGTGATCATTGGATTTCTGTTCATGTATAAATCAAGAAAACTCATTTTTACACCATCAGTTGTGGTCTCTGTGAGAGATACTTTGGAAGGTTTAGTCCAGTGAATGGTTTGTCTTTTGTTTGCTCACTTACTTCATTAATAAAATCATTAAATGTCAATTCTCTAACATCTCCTGTTTGTCTATCTCGAATACTTAGATTTTCCGAATTTGCTTCTTTTTCTCCAATTACAATAGTATATCGAACCCAGTCTTTTTCTGCATCTCGGATTCTTTTTCCGATACTTTCGTTTCTATCATCAATATCAACTCGAATATTGTGAGAAGATATTTTATCAGCCAAAGTATCACATATGCCAGAGAACTCTTCTTTTAATGGAATTACGCGCACTTGTATAGGTGCAAGCCATAATTGAAATTGAGGTTTTCGTCCTTCCTTGATGTCCTGTGCTGCCTTTTCCAATAATACATAGATTATTCTCTCAATTGCTCCGCTTGGAGAATTATGTAAAATTATAGGATGTTTACGAACATTGTGTTCATCTACAAATTCAATTCCATAACGGTTACCGTTTTCGACATCTATTTGATCAGTGGAAAGTGCAGATGCTTTTCCCATGCTATCTACAAAGTTAAACTCCCATTTTAAAACAAAATAAAAGAATTTTTCCTTCCACATTTCGACTAGTACTGGTCTACCATGTTTCTTAACTAGTTCTTCAATAGAAGACTTGTTTTCATTATAGAAGTCCTCAGTGAATCGTATTGCCATTTCATAGTCAGAATCTACAATGCCAAGTTCTTTTAGAACATCACGTGACAAATCAAATCTAACTTTGATTTCTTGAATAGATTGTTCAATGTCTTTGCAAAAGGCATGACAATCAGGCATGGTAAATGCACGCAGTCGTCTCAATCCCACTAGTTCTCCAGATTGTTCACGCCTAAAGCTATAACGAGTTAATTCGTATAATCTGTAAGGTAAATTCTTGTATGACATTTGATATTCATTTGCCATTAGAAATTGCCCAAAACATGCAGCAAATCTCAAAAATAGCTTTTTCCCTTCTGAATCAATGTTGTATTGTCTTGCCGGAAATCTATTGAAGTAACTAACCATACTTGGATGATGAGAATCATACATAATTGGAGTCTCAACTTCATATCCGCCATATTCTTTGACTCTATCAGTGACATATCGTTCTATAAGTGATTTAATCAAACGACCGTTTGGAAAAAAGCGCATATTTCCAGAATCAGAAGCTGGTTCATAGTCTGCAATTGCCATTTTTTTCATCAATGCAACATGCGGTGGAGGTTCATCTACAGCTCTCTTTTTTGCAGATTCATATTTTGCAAGCACTTCAAGTTTTGGATGTTTTGAAAAATTAAAATCAGCAATATTGCTCAATGTTCCATCTGGTGAAAGTATTTTCCAATAAGATGTGATTTTTGATTCGCCTTTTAGAGCATCAGAAGTCATTTCTTTTTCTTCGATTGAACTTTTTTCTCCAGTACTTTCTTTTGTTACAACTTTGGAGCTTTCAGCAAGTGGATGCCCCTTTACTTGAACTTTGTATGATTTTGTCCAACCAAATGGAGAGTGAGAGACTTCTAACTCTGATGCAGATGACTCCATTTCTTTAAGTAATGATAAGGCAATTGAGGGGGCTGCCAAATTTGAGCTAAGATGGGCATATGGATATAACAGTAATTTTTTACACCCAATTTTTTCCATAGAATTTTTTATTTGAGATATTGCATTTTGTGCAACAGAAGAATCATCACCTTGTTCAATTGCTACAAATGCAACAACGACTTCCTCTAGTCTTTTTGTTTCAGGGGTAATTTCCTCAGCACTTTTGATCTCTTTTTTTGTAGGAGTGTATTCTATACTGTCACAGTGTAATTGTAATATACGCACAATCTCAAACCAAATAATAATTGAATTAAATCTTTGGCTAGTTTTCCCTACAATGTAATGTAAAAGGGCTTAGAACATGCCTGATTTTGAAGTTTTCATACGGTGAAAAAACATACATGTCAAATAGAGACGTCTAACTTATCGTTAATCCCATTCATATATAGAAAAAGAAAACTCTTCCTTTTCATCTTTTTTGACTATGCTTTTTTTCAATATTATTCTGTGAATCAGATTAGTATTAGTCACAATTTCCAAGCCTTTTAGAGCATCTTTTTTTGATGACATTTCTTCTCCAAGAATTTTGATGACATTATTTGAAAGACCATCTAAATCTTTTTTGGTATGTGTTGCCTTGTGTAAGAAAAAAGTAATGCTAATTGACAGGGGCTTTCCTGCACATCTTTTCTTTACATTATCAACGTTCTTGCCTAGTTTGGTAAGAATAGCTTCACGAATCATTAATTTAGTATCTTTAGCTTTTTTTCCTGCAGATATTGGAACAAGTCCACTTACCTTGATATTTTGTAGTAAAACATCGCCTTTCATAATATTCTTAAAAACAAGGTCAATTTAATTCGAAATCGTAATAAAATATGATTGAAAAGTTTACTTTTTGAATTATTTAATAAAATACGTGGTTACACGTGAATTATACAAATCACGTGTGTATTTGTAAAAAGGAAATGTACTATGTAGGCATGAGTATCTAGGATTTGATGAGATCATGAATCAAGCCTTTGTTTTTCAATCCGATCTCGCAATGTAATGATTGATCGTAAAATTAATCCAGATATACCCAAATTCGATATAAGAAACTGCACCGTGCGATTAAGTGAATCTTCTCCACGAAACCCTTCATCATAAATCATCTCTACTGAACCCTTATCAGTTTCAACAAAGGATGTGATTAGTGAATATGGTCCCAATTTCTCATCTATTTTTTCCAGATATAGACGAAGTTCAACTTTATGTACGGAAAATCCTTGGTCTACAAAATTACCTAAAGAAAACAACACCTCAACACCGTCAGGTTTGCGGTTTACTCTTTGAGGATTATGTAAATCAATAATATTCATTTTGGGTTATAGATAGCCTCCAAAACGATGTTCAAAATTTGTCAGTTTAATCTCAAGATAAGATAAATGATTCAGAGTTTAAAGTTTAGTCTGAGATGTTATGTGTTTTGGAACGTCAGGATTAGCACAAATCATTCTACACAGGATTTTTTTGAACATGCATTTAGAATAATACCAAATTATACATGTAAGAAATAAAATTTTTACATTCACATAAGCAAAGATAGTGATTAGAACGCATTTATTTTGAGATCATATGACACAAGCTTAATCTGTAGTAATTCTGAATTTAGGATAATTGTCACAAGAAAAAAACCTTACAGATTACTTGGGTAAAAAAGTATCACAGTATTATAGACCCAATATTCTAATGCTAGCTGAATCTGTAAAGCTTTCAGAAGCATGTACCATATTAAAAAAGAAAGATGTAGATGAGATCATCGTAGTTGATGAGTCGTATAATCCTATAGGAATAGTCACAGATGAAGATATTTTAACAAAAATAAGCGAATCTTTGGTCAATCCTTCCAAAACAACATTAGGAGATATCATGGTGTTTCCTTTAATTTCAATCAAAGAAGACCAAATTATTTCAGAAGCACTTGAATTAATGCGTGAGAGAAAGATTAGAAAATTGGCAGTAATGTCAAACAGTAATTTAGTTGTAGGAATACTTTACTTGGATACAATAGTTAATCTTGTTAAAAAATCATTGGTAAAACAACAAAAACAATCTACGCTTTGGGGGGTCATTTGGAATCTTGGCATTGTCTTACAATTTACAGGTGTCTTGATGTTCATTCCTGGAATTGTTGCAACGTTACTAAATGATCCAATAGTTGCAACAGGAATATACCTAATGTCTGTCCTGCTCATAGTTTCTGGTTTTTTCATGAATTCCTATGGTGAAAAACAACCCATTACATTAAGAGGAACTGCGATTCTGGTCTTTGCCAGCTTTATGATCTTAGTGCTGTTTGGCATGATACCTCAGCTTTTTGTAATACAATTTGATTCCAGTGATCCTATAGAATTATTTGCAGATGGATTTTTTGAAAGTTCTGCAGGATTTACAACAGGTGGATATTCACTAGTACCAAATCCAGAAGAATTGCCAAGAAGCTTTACATTTTATCGCGGATATGCTCAATTTGTTGGTGGACTAAGCTTCATCTATTTGATTGTAACTGCGTTTTATTCAGAAAAAAGAGTCAGCACAATGAAAGGATTCATTTCAGGAAATATTCCACATCTAAAAGAATTATTTGCGATCATCACAATCATCTTTTCTATTTATGCGATAATCATTGCACTACTTTTATTCTATTTAGGCGGTGGAGAAATATTAGATGATTTCGCTCTGGCGTTTAGTGCACTGTCTACTGGAGGCACAAGTCCAGACTCTAAAATATTTCAGGGATTTACAACACCAGAATATGTTGTGATGATTGCTGGAATGATACTTGGTGCACTACCATTTGGTTTTCATTATGCATTTGTTAGAACAAAATTTCTTTCAATTAACTTGACAAAAGAGGTTGTAGTGTATTTGAGTCTTTTAGCAATTTTTTGTATCGTATTCATATTATCAATGGATGCAAATTGGTTGGATAGTATATTCAATATAGTTTCAGCAAGTACCACCACAGGATTCCAAACAATAAATTTTGAGAATTTGAACCCAATAGCATTTACCGTCATTATTATGGCCATGACAATAGGAGGATGTGGATTTTCGACAGCAGGAGGCATAAAGATTTTCAGGTTTATGCAATTAGCTAAATTGAGACATATTTTTAACATAAAATCTGTCAAGATATCAGAATCAGATAGAAAAGACATTATAATTGGAATTATAATATTGGCAACAGAGATCATCATTCCATTATTAGTTGCAACATACATGGCTTCTATTGGATATGACTTTCAAAATGCATTCTTTGATGGTGTCTCTGCAATAACAACCACAGGGCATGGAGCAGGAACAGTCAGTACTGCGCTTGATCCATTTATAACATTAGTTTTTGGATTTTTGATGATTCTTGGAAGAATTGAGATAATTTTACTCGTGTACATATTTGTCCCAAAACTCATGAAATAAAAAATATTATAAAAATATAACATTTGAATTGGATTTGACTCTATGTTTTGATGTAAAAAATTATTTTTGTTGGGAAATTTTTTTTGTTTTATGAAATATTTTAGCACCCATCTTAATAGTTTTTAATTGTTTTATCAGACTCAATCCAATTTTTAAAAATTTGAATATGGAAAAAATAGGAATTAATACCAACATCAAAATATCAATCCAGTATTTTTTTACAAATTTTTTTGAATTATTTATTTTTCGGTACTTGAGAATTAGATCAAGAGTCAACAGTGCAAGAATGGGCCATATCAAAAACTCTAAAAATTCTTTAAATTGATCAGGGATTGGCAGAATTGGATTTTCCAGTCCAAATGAATGATACTCAAATGCCAATAACCCAATAAAAAATAACGAAGTAAGTACAAGTATTATCAGATCCAAAATTTTGGAGTTCACATCATTAACACCATAGAATTACAGTATTAAATTTTTGAAGAAAAAGGTTAGAACACAAGTATTATTTACAGTAAAATTTTGTTGATTAGGTGGTCCACACAAATTTCAGGGTAAAGACATACCGCATATCAAACTAGACCCAAAGATGACAATCGAAGATCTTGTGGCATCGACAGAAAACAAAAAGTAAAGAAAAAGAAGAAAAACTAAAACTTGTCAAAGCGAGCGCGTTCTAAGTCTCTATCGTCTTTGGATTCTTTTTTCCATTCTTTATAATGATCTTTACAGAGAACAGTCTTTTTGCCTACAGAACTCACATGTAATCCTGCATTTTCTACTTTGGCGGTGTTTAATGAACGAGCACCTTCTTTTTCACAACCCTCGACATTACATTTAGCACCTTTTGAAATAATACCCATGATTATGCATAAACAAGATGTTATTTATATTTGAAAATTTTATAGACATAACATGACTTGAACTGCATCAGGTTTACAAAATAGGATTAGATTAAGTGGTATACATCGTTTATAAGAGGAATATTTTTTTCTGAGATTATGGGTGGAACGAAAAAAGTAACAGCAGCAAAACAAGAAAAGAATCAAGGAGCAAAAGATGCAAAGGATTCAAAAAAAGGTAGAAAAGACAAGGGAGAAGGTGGACCACGTAAAGCAGAAATTACAGTAATGGTAAATGAAAAAGAAGCAATTAAAATAATTCAAAGCTCAAAAGTTGTAACATGTCATGATCTTGCAAGACAAACAGGAGTTAAAATTTCAGCAGCAAATGCGTTTTTAATAGAATCAACAAAGAAAGGGCTTGTCAAACGTGTTGGTGGATATAGCGGTCATCACATCTATCAAGCAGTTTCCTCATAGAGGCAAAAAACATCTCCAGGTTTCACATCTTTTAGTGCATCAATGTTTCCTAATATTTTTCCAATCGGCGTCATTATTTTTCCAGGTGAAGTATCATCAATGAAAAAGCAAATGCTTCCAGCGGATGATAAAAATGCAATATCACCTTTTTTGAATTCTTTTGTAGATCTTTCAATTCCAGAATCAACGATGGTTTCAAAGTATGCTATACTTTTTCCTAGAAAATGAGCATGTCCCTCCAATGGCAAAGATCTCATTATTGTACCAACAGTCCTTGGTGACAAATGTCGTTTTAGATTACATGAGATCTTTGCTTTTCCTTTAATCTCCAAGATTATCTGTTTTCTTGAGACTGATGGTAAACTCAATTCGTACTTTAGAATTATTGGATTATATAACGCTTTGAGAGAAATTGTGTACTTGTCTGATGCTAACGAAGCTGAATTAATTGTAGAAGAGCCAGAAGAATATGTAGAAGCTCCAGAAACTGAGGAAATTTTTGACGGAGATGTAGAAGTAAACACTGGTTTAAACAAAGCATTAGATACGTATAGAAAATTAATTGAAAAAAATGAAGGTCTAGAACCGCTAACTGAAAAACAACAAGAGGCACTAGAAAAAAGAATCAAAGAGATTGAATCACGAGAGGTCGTAGAAACAATTGAAGAACATGAACCAATAGAGATTTCTTGTGAAAAAAACAAGATTACGATCGGACCACCAACATTAACAAGATTTGAAAAAGCAAGAATTATGGGAGCAAGAGCATTACAGTTATCACTAGGGGCACCACCATTTATTCCAATTCCAAAAACTGCAAGAATATCACTAGATATTGCAATGGAGGAATTAGAACAAAGAGTAATCCCAATCACCATTAGAAGAGTACTCCCAAATGGAGATTATCAAAACATACCAATCGATTATTTTGATTAAGTGAATCAATCGTCGATAAAACTTAATAGAACACAAAATTGCGAATTATTGAATAATGCTCATGGAAGAGATTAAGGAAGAATATGGTCAAGAGCAGATCAACAAATCTGAGGATACCATAGTTTACATTCGAAACGACCCAGTTATGCAATCAGCTATAGAGCTCCTGCCCATATTGGGAAATAAAAAGAAAGTAATTCTTAGAGCAGTTGGCAATTCAATTCCAAATGCAGTTGCAGTGGCAAACATTATAACAGAAAAGATGTTACATGGCAATTCCAAAGTTCAAAAAATAAAACTAGATACTGAAGCTGCGGCAGGTATTGGGAGAATGACTTCAAATATTGAAATTATTTTACTTAAAACCTAGTAAACGCTTCCAGGACCTTTTAGAAGCATATTTTCGCATTCTTTGCAAACCTTTTCATCAATGTTTGATTCAAGATTATGATGAATTTCACAAATCAACAAACTTGATTTGATGTAATTACAAAGACCAATAAATTTTGAAAGACTAGATGGGGTATATGCCATATCAGATGAGAGATTATCAGTTAGTTCATTGATAAGAATGGAAACTTGTTTTTCTGCTAAAAGTTTTGCAATCAAAGATGGATCACCACGTGTTCCACGGATGTAATTGCTTATAGCTGCTTGTGTGACACCAAGCATTTTTGAGATTTCATCTTCACGAACACTATGATCTTCTGCTAGTTTTTTAGCAAGAATTGCTCTTAATGCAGGAATCAATGTTTTTGATTCTATTTCGGCGGGAAGTAACATTAACACACAAAGTTCTGATAAAGGATTTAAAGTTTGCAATGAGTAAAGTTGCCTAAAGTGTAAGTCAATCAATTCATTAGGCTAACCTATTTTAGTTTCAAAAATATGATTGAGACATTGGAGAACATTTCCAAAAAATTGTATCAAATGTTAAAAGAATCATGTGAGTCATGCAAGTCAAATACAATAGCATTGTCAGGAGGATTAGATAGTACAATAATAGCATATTTTCTGAAAGAACGAAAACCTGAGACAGTTGCAATTATAGCAAAAGATTTTGTTGCAAGTGATCTCACATATTGTCAGAGAGTTTCAAAGGAATTTAACATACCATTAACAATTAAACAAGTAAGTACTACCGATATTCTAAGTGCGATAGAAGAGACAGTAAAAATTCTAAAAAACTTTAACGACATAGAAATTCGAAATAACGTAGTGATGTATTTTGCAATAAAATGGGCAAAGGAGCAAAACAGTACGGGAATAATAACAGGTGATGGGGCAGACGAATTGTTTGCAGGGTATAATTTTTTGATAAACAAACCCAAAGATGAACTAGAAAAAGAGATTCAAAGAGTATGCTCTATAATGCATTTTCCAACTCAGAAAATAGGTAAAGCACTTGGAGTTATGGTCGAATCACCATTTCTTGATGAAAAAATAATAGAATTTTCAAAGACAATTCCAGTAGATCTCAAGATAAGAAACGAGGGCGAAAAAAGACATGGAAAATGGATTCTTCGTAAAACGTTTGAGAAAAATATACCGACACAAATTGTTTGGAGAGAAAAATCACCGATGCAAGATGGTTCTGGAACTGCAGGTCTTTCAAATTTATTTGATTCAGTGATAAACGATCAAGTATTTTTAGAAAATAAAAAGAAAATAGAAGAAACAGATGGAGTGATAATTAGAACAAAAGAATCTATGCATTATTACAAAATTTACAGGAATTTGTATGGGATACCAGAGAAACAAGGAATCAGTGCTTGTCCTTATTGTAATTTCAATGTAGAGAATTCAAAATTTTGTCGTATGTGTGGCGCTTTTCCTATTTAGATATTTTTTTTCCATTTTTTTGGTTTTCTTATGAAAATTTTTCTGCACCCATTGCAACAAAAAAAGAGTTTTTTTCCTTCATATTCATGTGTGACAGCTAATTCTTCAGCAAGTTCAATTCCACAAACAGGATCTACTGGCACAAATTTTTCACTGATCAATTCTATTTATAGATATGTAGAATTAGATGAGAGAAAGAGTAAATTAGAAATCATGAATGAATGATTTGCAGTATCTTCTTTGGAAGAAGACCGTAATCTGCATCAGGTTCTGAAACTACATACAGTATATCTTCATTAATTAAAAAACTAATTGCTAATGCACGTTCTCTTGATGCTAACGCAAAATTTACACGACCCAATTGTTTATCAAATTCTTTTCTCATTTTTACTCTTAATGCAAGCTCCATAAAGATCATTTCGTCGTCTTTTTCATTTTCTAGTGGCACTACGTTTTCTTTCATTCCACCTGCAACTAGTCTGCCTCGTTCATTAATCACTCCAGCAAATCTAATTTTTGGATCTATGGATAAAATAGATTTACAAATCTTTGTGTAATCAAAAATCTTAGATGACAAATTTCTGTTTATAATCTTAAATAACCCATTTATTAGCTTTCTACAGAATTGATTACTTGAAAGTAAGAATTTAGAATATTTTTTAGATTATAATGTTAGTTTCTTAACTAATGCAAGAAATTCATCTTCAGACATTGGTGGAATTTTCATTATTTCCAGATTTTCAGAAACATGCTCAGAAGACTTTTGTCCTACAAGTGGAGCTAAAACACCAGGGGATGAACGAATGAACTGTAACGCACGAAGTGATGGTTTTAGTTCATTGAACTCAGGCATTGCACCAGGGGCCAATAATCTTCCTTGCATTAACGGCACACTTGTAAATACTCCAATGTTTAATTTTACTGCAGCTTCCAATACAGAGACAAGTCTTCCATCAAGTGTTTGATTTTTTGCAAGTAGTGCCTGATCATAATACATGTTAAATGGAAGTTGAATGAATCGAAACCCATGATTCTCACCACCTACTTTTTTTGCCAATTCAACCGTATCTTGGAGCGAGAGATACTGTTGATTGTCAGAGAAAACACGAAAGCATTCCCAGGTGGCCATGCCGTAAAATTTGATCTTTCCTTCTGTTCTTTTTTGTTCATACAATTCAAAGACAGATTGTAGATTTTCCAAAAACTTTTCTTTTGAAACGTCTTTGATTTGGCCTTCTACAGCATTATGTAAATACATCAAATCAATGCAATCCAGTCCCAAATTTTTTAAACTACGTTCTAACTGGTCATCAAGATATGTAACAGTCATACAATGATAGCCAGATGTTACATCACCTTCTTTTATCACTCCTTTTTGCGTGTATTCACTTTTAATGTATTCCCAGAATTCTTGTTTTACATCAGCATCATTTGTGACATAGCCATTTTTTGTGCTAATGAAAATTTGATCACGTGAAATTTTTCCTTCGTTAATTAATTCAGAAATTGCCTTTCCTACAGAACGTTCTGCTTTTTGTGCTCTATAATTAATAGCAGTGTCAATTACATTAATTCCAGATAAAATAGATTGCTTAACTGCATTTTTTACAAGTTCATCTGTCTTCCCATCTGCTTCTCCAAGATATGTACCAACACCGACATTAGACAATGTGAGATTGTGAATTTGCTTAAAATTCAATGAATTCATACCTGAATTTTTAAGGAATTTTTTTGTTCCCTCAGATGTAGCAAAACCTGAAATCATAAAAAACATCAATCAACACTGAATTTATGTTTAGAGCATCAAAATTAGAATCTAGGCAAAAAACTAAGTACAAACAAAGCACCAGTAATCCTACTAAACATAAGTGTGGAAGACATGAAAGGCACTAGTTCATTTACAGAATCAAAATTTTTCTTCAAACCAATCCCCGCTTTTATCACTAATGGAACACTAAACAATGTGATAAGAGACAAGAGCGGGAAAACATTGATGAAAATACCAAGAATGATCACAAAATAGGATATTGCAGGAAATACCCAAAACAGAGATGTTGCCTTTTGTTTGCCAATTACAATAACAAGAGTTTTTCTTCCTTTAGATTTGTCTGCATCATGATCAGGAAAAGATACAATAAAAAGAACAAGTGATGATAAAACACCTACAACTATTCCACCCAAAATGGATTCTATTGTTATTTGATTTGATTGGAGAAAATATGTTCCAAGTACAATCATTGTACCTTTTACTGCAACAAAAAACTCCGCTAGTCCAGAGTCCACAATTTTAGTAGAGTAAAAATAAATAGATAAAATTGCAAACCCCAAAATCACTGCGATGATTATCCCATCTGTAAATACAAAATAAAATCCAATCACAGAACCTAATATTAAAAATCCAATTCCAGCACGATAAACAGATGACGGTTTTAGTAGTCCTTCAGGCAAAACACCAGTTCCACCACTCATTTTAGTTCTCTTTGTTACTGTATCGATTCCTCTTTTGTAATCCCAATAATCATTTAACAGATCAACACTGGCATGAAGTGCCAGAACACCAGCAAATGTTAAGACAGCATCAAGTGGATCAATAGTAGAATTTTGACGCCAGTTTATTGCAAGCCCAAGTGATACAGCAATAACAGAGGCTAAAAGAAATCTAACACGAATAACTCTTAACCAAACAGCGAGTATCAATTATTCAAACAGGTTTTGATCTAGTTAAATTTCTTCTTCTTCCCATTCTTCTTCTAATGGTGCTTTTGATTTTTTTAAGAATAATACAACTAGACCCCCTATCAAAAGTATTGCTGCAATAATTACATAAACAATCCATTCAGGTAATTGAAGATCTACAGCATTCAAAGTTTTATCTGGAGAATCAACATTGATTGTTAATGTATCCTTCCCTTCTGAATATCCTTCTGCAGTTGCAATAAGATTTAGTGAAATGCTAGGTCCATTTGTTGCAATTAAGTTGACAACAGCACTGCCATCAGGACCAGTTCTAATCACATCTGGATTAACTAGAGAGTTTCCATCAGTTTCTATTTTAATTGATGCACCTGCAACAGATTCAGCATTTTCATCATCAATAAACAGTTTAAACTCAATTGGCTTATCAACTGGAATTAATTCATTCAATCCGCTAGTGAATATTTTTAATTGTGTTAATGAAGAACCAGTACTTATTTCATAGTCAGTTCCAATCACACCTTTTGCACTAGCTGAAATTATAGAATTACCTATTTCCCCAGTAGTTTCAATTGGAAATGTAGCATAAGAAAGTCCAGACGGAATCACAGCATCATTAATTACTTGGATTATGCTTTCTTCAGATGAAGTAATTTTTGATTTAACATTAAATGAAGGGATTATTGGATTTCCCTGAAGATCAACAATTTGTACAATACCCAAGTTGTTTTCATGATTTGCATTGATTTCACCTAATGGAAGTATTACCAATATCTTTGATGATGGTTGAGTGACAAAGGTTTTTTCCGTTTCCAGTGATAAATCGGCACCTTCTCCTATTGGAACTACTTTTAGGTCTATCAAATTTTCTTCTTCAGTTATTGTAAATGAATCACTATGAAGTTTAGAAAATGCAAAAGTAGTGTCCTTTTTAATTTCAATTATGCCATTAGTAGGGGTAATCAAATATTTTGAGTCATGTTTCAAGACTTTTGGTCTATCTTGGTTGTCAATTGCAATCAAAAACACATCAAAATTACCATCACGATCAAACAATATACTGTCTTGACCAGTTGGAGAGAAAATTCGGGCTTCTTTTTGTTCAAGTGTATTTACAACTTCAGTTAAAACAGAATCAGAGCCTACACCTTGCACAGATGCCGAAATTAAAACCGAGCCACTTTTTTGGCCAGATGAGATAATGGCAGTACCAAAAGAATTACCTACTTCAATTTTTCCTATATTCCTAACTGTAATTAAATTATTATCTCCAGATATGACATCTAATTTTTTTACATATCCATCTGCGTAATAATTTTCATTTGTTTGAATTGGGTAAAATTCACCATCATCTAGATCATCCATAGATAAAATAATTTTATCTTCATCTTCTGTATCTTCTGTTTCATCAGTTATTGGATTGCCCTCTTCATCCACATCGTCATCATCACTTTCTATTGCATTGATTTGATAAGTCACTATACTAGTTGCATTGCTAGGCATTCTTTCTGGTATGAAGAGTTGTACATCCTTTTCAGTTATTTTGTCATTATCGATATTGGTAGATTTTCCTACTGTTGAAAATGTATCAGTTGCAATGCCATATCCTTCAGCACTGACTCCAATCATAATATCATTAGCAAGTAAATTGGAAAGATTCAAGTCTTGTCTAAGATAATAACCAAATTGTCCTTTTTTTATTACAGTCTTTACTTCTTTCATAGTGTTATCTAATTCATCACCTACAGAATATTGATCATTTGAGAAAAAATTTAATTCAATATCTTCAGGTGTAATAGTTGGATTTCCATCAGAGTCAACTACACTAACAAAAATATCTAATTTTTTTTCAACTTCAGCAGTAATTAATTTTGGAAAGACATCAAGTGCTAAGGATGTGGGAAGAGTTGATGAGATTTTTACGCTTTTTGCAGTATCTAAATTAGATTCGTTTTGAATTGCACGTAAGAATGTATTTCCAACTTTTTCATTAGTTTCAAGTGTTCCCCACGCATAGTATTCGCCTTTTTTTATGGTTAACATATCAGAATTTGGAATAGCCAATGATTTTTCATATTCCAAATTAACATCAATATCAAAAGGTGCACGAATCACATAACCATCAGAAGTTTTCAAATAAACAGAAAATGGCATTTTAGAATTAACATGCATTTCATCTGCAGGGATGTTTAATTCTAAAATCAAATCATCAGGCAAATGAGTTTTGACATTACCAACTTGAATCTCTTGAAATGTTGTTTTTGAGTTAAGTGTGGCAGTGATAACTGTATTTCCAGTTAAAATTCCAGTAGATACATCAAATGATGCATACTCTTCATTTGCCTTTAAGATAATTTTTTCAGGAACTGATGCTATAAGAGGATCATCAGAACTTAATGTAATTGTGACATCTCTAGAAGAAGTGATTGGGATTCCACTTTTACTTAGAACATAGAGATACCCTATTGGATGCTCAAATGGACCTTCTTCTATATGAGAAGGAGATATTGCAAGTTTTATTGAATAATCAGATAGAGATTCAAGATTTTGTGCAGATGCAGTTTGTAATGGTATCGTTAACAACAGTGTTAGCGATAAAAGAAAGAAGAGTGATTTTTTTGGAGTCATTTTTATTTCACCATAAAAAAGGAAAAAATGTGGAATTATCCACTTTGTTGACCTGCTATTACAGTTCCTACAAAGACTGCACCGTTAGCTGTTGACAGCTTGAATTGTGCATCTCTTCCAGTCTTTACGTTTTCACCTAATTCAAGAACAATTGTTGCTTGTTGACCAGGTTGAATTTCTGGAGCGGTGGTACTAAGAGAGGTAGCTGCATCGGACATGATATGGTATACGTTACCAGTGCCAGTAAATGCTGTCGTTCCAGGGATGTATGCGTATACTGAGCCGGCGAATCTAATTTCGCCCAATGTGGCCTTACCTACACCGTTGTTTTGTACGTATATTGCAACTTCTTCTCCGGTAATTAGTCCATTACCAGCTAAATTGCCTGCGGCATATGCTGAACCATCGTGTACTAGTAAAGTAGCACCATCTGTTGTATCATAACCTGTGAACTTTAGGGATTCAATGCTTGGTGAACCGCTTACTTGAGCAGCACTAAAGAATCCTTGTGAGAACACAAAGATGATACTTCCACCTACTACTGCGATAGCAACTAAAAGAAGT
>JBKKCM010000064.1:0-3689 GCA_046712755.1 Nitrosarchaeum sp.
CCATTAGCTTTACTCTGAATGATGATTAATTAAATATGTTGTAAAACTATAAAATAAGATTTTTGTTGAACTCTAAGTTCTAACTTAATCTTAGTTATTCAATCATTTGAATTTATCATTATTGTAATATGGTACTGGTATTTCTAATCATGTTTGTATGTCAAGAACAAATTTATGTTTTTAATCGATAATTCAACGTTCAATTTTTTTCACTACCCTGGCAGGATTTCCTACTGCTACACAATAATCAGGTACATCTTGAGTCACGACACTTCCTGCGCCAACAATAGAGTTTTCCCCAATAGTGACTCCTGCAATAATTATACAGCCTACACTAATTACGGCACCATTTTTGATGGTTACCGGTTTAATTGTTCTAGGATAACCATGTTTTTTTAAAAATTCATTTGTTGTAGGGTTTACATGGGCAAAGATCATAGAATTGGAACTAATTGTGACATTGTCTTCGATTTTTATTAATTCCGGGTGCAGCAGATCAATTAGCACATAAGGAGAAATATGACAGTTTTCTCCAATCTTTACTCCTCTTATGCGCTGAAATTTAATTACCAATGATGGTACTGGTGATGAATACGCCAAAGAGTGAAAAATCCAAGTTTTTAAGAACCTCATTCGAATTTTGATTCTTCCAATAGCCCCCTTGTAGCCATAATAATCCATTAATTCTTTCTCATTTGCCTTAAAACTATCTGAATTAACCATTGTGCCAATTGTTATTTTAGCATAAAACGTTTAACCTTTCCGTAGTCGGTTTTAGGGATGCTCTCAACAAAATCAATTTTAGATGGAACTTTGAATTTTTCAAGATTTTTCATACAGTAAGTTAGTATTTTGGATTTATCCAAATCCGAGTCCTTTGACTTTACAACGTTAAGCTTCACTACTTGGCCAAAAATCTCATGATCTATTCCAAATGCTGCTACGTCATCAACTCCTGGAATTTGTTTTACTACTTCCTCAATTTCGTATGGCATAATTTTTTCACCACCAACATTAATCATGTCATCATTGCGTCCCTTAAGAAAAAGATATCCATCTTCAAAATAACCAATGTCCCCTGTTTGCAACCAACCATCAACTATATTTTTATCAGCTTTTACGTTATTCCAATATTTTTTGATAACATTATTTCCTTTAATCCAAATTTCTCCATCGTTATTATTCTCATTAACAATTTTTATCTCAACTCCCGGAGCTGCACGTCCAACTGATTCTTCACGTCCATTGTTCTTATCAAATATCATAAAGGTAGAACGTGATGCCTCGGTAAGACCGTAATACGTAGCCAAATTACCTTTTTTTAGAATTTGTTTAAAGTTTTGCACAGTATTTTTAGGAACTAAAGTACTATTGGTTATGACCAGTCTTATGTTAGCAAAATAATTTTCCAAAACATTCCTGTCAAATTTTAGAAATTTTGTCAAAGTAGCCGGTATTGCTGCCAATGTTGTAGCGTTATATTTTTTTAAAGATTCAAGCACATACTCCAAATTATTTGCATTTTTTAATAAAACAAGTGTCGAACCTACACACAAAAACGTATGAAAACACCCCAATCCAAAGGAATGATACATTGGCAAGGGTAACACGTCAACATCAGAATTAGAATATCCTAATTCTTTGACAATGTTTTTTGTAGTAAACTCTGTCATTGCATGAGATACTGCTACACCTTTTGGTTCAGATGTGGTACCTGAGGTATATATCAAATAAGCCAGATCATTTTCCTTAAAATTATTTCCATCTGATGCAGATTGAGATTTTATCTCGCTGAATTCAAAAAGTGGTATTTTTACTGATGTGTAATTCAGATTTTTTTTTGCAGTATTTGAGCAAATTATGGCTTCCGAGTCAGCCGATCTTATCTGATTTAACAAATTGAACTCAGAAATTTCTGGAGGAATCAAATGTGCTATTTTTCCAGAATTGATTATTCCAAGATATCCAATAATAAAAGATAAAGAATTTTCTGCAACCAAACTAATGACATTTTTATTCAAAAATGCAATACGGGAAGAAAAATTTTGTACTTCTTGATACAGTTGTTGGAAGGTTAAATTTCTCTCTTCATCGACAAGTGCTATTTTTGTAGGATATTTTTCTACACAATTTTCAAGAAAATTTATAATATTCATTTTAAATGTGAACGAGCGCATTCAAGAAGATCATGTGCAGACTTGATGTCAATTGACTCTTCCAAAGATAACGTAATATCAAATTTTGATTCTACAAAAGTTATCAGGTTCAATTGAGCAAAAGAATCCCAATTTTCATAATCTTTTTGCTCTTTATTCCATGCAAATTCTGCCTCAGACAAATTTGGAAATACTTCGAAAAAAATATTTTTAATTATACCTTCAACTTCACTATCATTACTCAATACACCTGCAACAATCAACAGATAATAAATAAACCTTCTCGATATTTTCTACATGCTTGAAAAAATTGGAATTGGAATAGATATTATAGATACAGTTCGTTTTAAAGAAAAACCTTTTGAAACAAATGAGAATTTCTACAAAAAAATCTTTCATGATTCTGAAATCAAGTATTGTTTAGAACATACAAATTCATCACAATCATTTGCTGCCAAATTTGCAATAAAAGAATCAGTGATTAAATCAATAAATAAACAAATTAGCTTTCTTGATATTCTAACAGGACATTTAGATTCTAAACCTACTGTGACTTTGCTAAATGATCACTCCTACAATTTTCTAGTTTCCGTTAGCCATGAAAAACTGTATGCAGTTGCAGTTGTTATATCGGAAAGACACACATGATATACTTTCTATGCATGAATATTAGATAGTTTAATTATTTATGCCCTAACACATGAATCAATGAAGAAAAAAATATGTGTTATTGGGGCAAGCGGTCTTTTAGGATCTAAGATAATTCAGAGTTGCAGCAACTATGAAATTTTTGGAACGTACAATCAAACACAGATCAATCATGACAGTGCACATCTAATACAATTAGATATCACTAATCCTGCAGACTGTGAAAAAATTATTGAAGTAAATCCGGATTTTATCATTAATACTGCTGCAATCACGGATGTAGATTACTGTGAAAAATACAAAGAAAAGGCTAACTTGGTTAATGTTATTGGAACACGAAACATTGTAAAAATTGCTGAAAAATTGAATTGTAAACTAATACACATATCCACTGACGGTATTTTTCCTGGAAAAGCTCTAAACTACAAAGAAGATGACCTACCAAATCCTGTAAATTATTACGGGCAAACAAAATTGGAAAGTGAAAACAAAGTCAAAATATTAGATGATTATCTAATTTTACGTACGAATGTACTTTATGGATACGTTTCAAAGAATTTAATTAAATCAAGATCGAATTATCTTAAACCCATAAATTTTGGCCTTTGGGTTTTATCCGAATTACATCAAAATAAAAACATCAGAATCGTAAATGATCAATTTAGTAATCCTACTTTAGCTGATAATTTAGCGAGAATAATTATAGATTGTATCAAGATAAATCTTGTAGGGACTTTTCATTGCACTGATCTTACATGTATAAGTAGACTAGACTTTTCAAAGAAAATTTCTAAGAAATTTGGATTTTCCGAAAATTTAATTACTGAAATTTCATTAAAAGATCTGAATCTATTTGCACCTAGACCGTCTAAAACATGTCTTGAT
>JBKKCM010000065.1:0-5857 GCA_046712755.1 Nitrosarchaeum sp.
ATGGTACACCGTATGATTATGAATCAGTTAAAGGAATTACATATTATTACAACAATATACCAAGAAGTGAATTACCTTCCATCACAAGTTTCCTTCAAGAAAGATTTGGTGGAAAAGAGATGGAGAAAGGCGAAAGAATATTTCTCAAAGGTTCAAAAGAAATCTATTCCAGCAAAGACATTGCGACATTAGCAAAAAGCATGGAAGACAAATTTAAGACAAAAGCCATCATCTCATTAGAATTCCATGATTTGAGTACGGACGAACTCAAAAATGCAGGATTACCAGAAGCAAAACTACTCCCAATTCCAGGCAAATAGATAAAACAGTTTAAGATAGATGGATTTTAGATGTCATCAATTGAAGGTATCAATCAACATCTGGAAGAACTAAGAAAACGAGTTATGCGAATTATCATAGTAATAGGAATAATTTTTGTATTTGTAATTTCATGTCATTTATACCCCATTGATATCGCAGGATTTCAACTATACTATCCTGCACTAGATCCAGTGAATAACATTGCAGCACAGATTACAAATCATATGAAAAATAATTTAGTTCCAGAAGGAGTTCAATTAATACAAACACAGCCAGGGCAAGCTCTCTTTGCCCAAATTTATGTTGGAGCACTTGTAGCGATAGTAGTTGGAATGCCAGTAATAATCAAAGAGTCAGTAGGATTCATAAAACCAGCATTAAAAGAACGTGAAATCAAAGTTACACGCAGCATTGCACTTCCCGCATTAGCATTATTCATAACAGGTTGTGTATTTTCATATTTTTTAGTAATTCCATACATGTTAGAATTTCTTTACATGTATGGTGATGCATCTGGATTAATTACATTTCTTAACATAATGGATTTCATTACATTTGTTTTACAATATTTACTTGCGTTCGGTATATCATTTCAAATCCCATTGATAATGTATGCATTATCAATGTCAGGAATAGTAGGCGATAATTTTTGGAGAAAAAACATAAGATATGCAATACTAGCAATCATAGTATTTGGTGCAATAGTCACTCCTGATGGAAGTGGTGTTACCATGTGGTTCATCGCAGTACCAATGATGGCACTTTATCTCGGAGGCATGATAATAATTGAGCATAAAAAACGTAAAAAAGATTTAAATCTTAAATCATAGACTAAAGCTCAGATGACACTACAGAGTATTTTTCTTGTAGGAGGATTAGGAATACAGGAGATATTGATCATTTTAGTGATAGCAGTAGTTTTTATCTTCGGAGTAAAGAAAATACCAGAACTAGCTAAAACTTTTGGCAAGGCAAAATCAGAGTTTGAGAAAGGCAAGATTGAGGGAGAAAAAGAGCTTAATGATTTTAAAAACAAAGAAAAAAAGTTAGACTAGTGTTCGGCAATTACAGCAAATTCATCAATAATCTTAGAATAGTCGTTTAGAACCTTATTTTTACCAAAAAAATTAGATAGTTTCATCATACCTTTTAGTTTCCAATCAATTTCAAGAGTCAATTTTGTGCCATATGGGATAGACTCATATCGCTTAATGATATGAGTGCCTTTTGCATCTCCTCCAATAATAAAAATTTCATGCAAGATTGGTTCATCAATTACATGTTTTGCCATCATAACTAATTCTCGCCCAGCAATTTGCAGGTGTTCTTCTACAACAGATACATTTCCACGAACAGAGATTATTCTGATAGAAGGATAGTATTGTGGAAGAATTTTTTGAAAATTTTCATAATTTGTTGTAAGTTCAAAGACTTTTTTCCTGTCAGCCTTTATGATTTTTTCAAAAATAATTTTTGGCAATTATAATTTAAAAGTACCCCATCGAGGGTATAAACTGTGCTCCAGATCAAATTGGTCTAAACATTTTCCAACACCGTGGTTTACAATATCATCAATGGTTTTTGGTTTTGTGTAAAATTCTGTAACAGGTGGTAAAATTACAACACCCAATCTTGACAGCTTGAGCATATTTTCAAGATGTATTGCAGAGAGCGGAGTTTCTCTGACCATTAAAATTAGTTTTCTAGATTCCTTAATTGTAACACTTGCTGCTCTTGCTACAAGAGTATCATCATATCCATTTGCAATTGCAGATAGTGTTTTCATACTACATGGTGCAACTATCATACCGTCGACTTTATGAGTTCCACTAGAAACACTAGATGCCATATTTTTTTCATCAGAAGTGTTCGTTGCAAGAGACTTTACATAATCAAGTTGAAATTCTGTCTCCATAGAGATGCATTTGATAGCCCACTCAG
Organism: Nitrosarchaeum sp.; assembly: GCA_046712755.1. Lineage (GTDB taxonomy): Archaea > Thermoproteota > Nitrososphaeria > Nitrososphaerales > Nitrosopumilaceae > Nitrosarchaeum. Next base: position 2,263 of record JBKKCM010000065.1, read on the forward strand.
ACATTATCAAATGAGTCTCAACACCTAATTTCTTGAGGACCTCTAACAAACGAATTCCATAGATAACTCCAGTGCTACCAGTAATGCCAACTATTAGTTTCATTATGAGTTATCTAAAACATCACTGTATTTTATCTATTATATTGTAAAGTGAAGTTAACAGTTATGGATTAGATATTTTGTGTATCATCATTACATACATCGAGTTTGTGTTGTTCCTTTCTTCTTTTAAGCCATAAAGAAATTCCACCTACAGCCATTGCAGATAGTAAAATTACTCCGGCCATCTGCAATTCAAGAGAATACATCATACAATTACCTACAAGTCTTTTCAGAAAAATCTTGTGATCAGAGAATCGAGCCAAATAATTGAAAATTAGCTATATTAGTTCCTGTATTGTAGCCAATATATGATTAGTAATTCTGAGATTAAAAAAATTGTGAGTGGTTATTCTGATGTGAGAATTGGAGTTATGGGAAGCCATTCCGCATTAGAAGTTATGGATGGGGCAAAAGATGAAAATTTTCAGACTGTTGTTTATTGTCAAAAAGGTAGAGAAGAACCATATCAAAGATTCAGTAGAATAGCTGATGAAATTGTAGTTTTAAACAAATTCAAAGACATGGCATCGTCTAAAATTCAAAAAACGTTGAGAGATACAAACACAATAGTAATCCCACATAGATCACTGACGGTGTATCTAGGATACAAAACTCTTGAAAATTCATTTAAAGTGCCAATATTTGGAAATAGAAAATTATTCCAAGCAGAAGAAAGAACTGCAAAAAGAAACCAGTATTATTTATTAGCAAAAGCAAAGATAAAATTTCCAAAATTATTCAAAGATCCAAAAAGCATCAACAAGCCATGTATTGTTAAAGTTCAAGAGCTGAAAAGACCGTTAGAACGAGCTTTCTTTACTGTAACATCATACAAAGACTATAAAGAAAAATCAGAAGCAAAGATAAAACAGGGACTAATCTCTAGAAAAGATTTAGAAAAATCAAGCATAGAAGAACTAGTAATTGGAACATACATGAATTTTAATTTCTTTCACACACCGATATCAAAACAAGTGGATTTCATAGGAATAGAGAGAAGACTTCAAACCAATGTGCATGACTATAATGCGCTTCCTGCAAAACAGCAATTAGACATAGATATTGATTTACAAAATATAGAAGTAGGTCACACACCAGCAAGTATTCGAGAGTCATTACTTGAAAAAGTAATCAAGATTGGAGACAAATTTGTAGCTGCTGTCAAAAAAGAATACGCTCCAGGAATTATAGGTCCGTTTTCACTACAAAGTGTAATTACAAAAGATTTGGAATTAGTAGTGTATGATGTATCACTTCGGGTTCCAGGTAATCCGATTGTAGCAACTACTAGCCCATACACAAAATATCAATATGGTAAAACCTTTGGAGTGGGAAGAAGAATAGCAATGGAAATAAAACGTGCTCAAGAAGAAGGCAGATTAGATGAAATAGTAACATAGAATTTTACGTACAATAAATGCCAAAGACATATTTCACGGTTAACACAAATGATTTTGTTAATTGGCTAGATTAGGAAATACATAGAATACCTAACGTTTTGGTTCAAATAATTAAAAGAACGGTTTTTGTTTGAAACAAAATGCTGGATGCCAGTTAACATTAAAATACAAACTCTTTTTTGTGAGAGATTTTCATAAAATACACAAATGCCAAGAACAATTTACATACGGGAAATAATCACAATACTAAAAGAACCAAAATTATGCCCAACATGCCAAAAAGATGACAGATTAGAAAAAAATGTTGTTTTTGAAAGAAGATCAGATGGTCAAACAATACTTTGTACACGTTGTGAAGCTTTAACGGTGATTACAAATCATAATCTTAGAGAAGTGGAATTATCGGCTGCAAAAGACTGCCAAGTGATGTTAAAAGAACCACATCTAATACGAAAAGTCACTTACTAGATTTCAGATACAAAAATATCAACACAGTCAAGAAAGTAATTCTTTAATGATATAATTTCGAACATAGGCAAATTCCCATTCCTTCAAATCTGCGTTCTTACATTCTTCTTTAATGATTAATCCAGCGAGTCCTTTACTCCAAATGTGTCTGTTTACATCATATACCTCTAAAATTTTACCATGTTTTGTTATTTTGATACTACCATGGCATCTTTGGATAACTTTGGCAGCAACGTTTCGATATAAAACATCAAGATTAGCCATAAAGAATGATTAGTTTTTTGGTTATCAAAAACGTTATGATTTGATAAAAAACCAATTGGGTCATAATACCCATATATCTTAGAAGATAGGATAATCAAATGCTGATGATTAATAGAAGCTATATCTGATTTCTGATGAGTTTGCCGAATTATGAAGCATATATCACATACATTTTAGAATTTCAAATAAAGAAATAATTAGACAAAATTAAAAAAATAAACCTCTACATATTAGAAAAAAAACGATATTGTGATGGAAGACAGTAGGGATATTGTATTAGGTGCAAAAAAATTTGCACAAGAAAAGCACAAAAATCAAAAAAGAAAGGACGGTGTCACTCCATATTCTGATCATTTAGAGGGGGTTGTAAACAGACTAAAAAATTTAGGCGTTACAGATAAAGATGTATTGTGCACAGCCTGGCTTCATGATATTATAGAAGATACAGACGTTACTTTTGATCAGATCAATGAAAGATTCGGTAGAGAAATTGCTGTGATGGTTTTATCATTATCAAAAGATCAAAACATTCCAAAAAAAGACAGAGAAATGCAATACATCAACCAGTTAAAAGATGCGCCACTTAAAACAAAAATTATCAAATTATGCGACATATCAGCAAATCTAAAAGATTTGGCAAATGCGCCAATCTCAAAAACTCAGAAAAACAAGCAGATCAAAAAGATTTTGCATTATCTCAGAACAATTAAAAATGACATATCAAACAATAAATCGGAATACCCAAAAATTCAAGAGGTATTTGATGGAATAAACACGATATGCATTAAATTTAATCAAAATCCAATTTTAATTTAGAATGAAGATGTGTAACAATACTTACAATTGTAATAACCATTGATGCTAAATCAAAAATTTGAGAGTAACTTTTCAGGCTTCCATGTGTTCTTTAAGGAGATTTTTTCGAACTAGAATTGGAATATTGTACAATGTGCCCAAAGCCATAGCATCGGATGCACGATAATTTCGCAATATCATATCTTTTTTTCCGGTAAAATACAAATTAGCACGCAACACTTCACCACTTTCATATATTTTGACCTTAACCAAAACCAATTCATTCTCTTCACATATTTCTTCCATCATTTTGTAAATTGATGGCACTGAATCGCCTGCACTTTCAACAAAGCTGGAGATGTGTCTAGCGACTTCGCCAGAAAACGCCCTCATGTGAAATTCTTTGCCATCATCTCCTTTTAGAACCAACATTCCTTCAACTGCATAAGGATCTACAAACCCAACATAATCAATTTTGACCGATTCATAATCAGGCTCTTGTGCTTGATCAATTTCCATTATATCTACGCATAATGTTTCAATTCAGTGCTTATAAAGATACTAAA
>JBKKCM010000066.1:0-77528 GCA_046712755.1 Nitrosarchaeum sp.
AAAGACTACAAGACTTGTTAGACAAATTTGAAACTGGTGAATACTTTGGTACTGTAAATAATGCAGACACTGTACCTGATTCTTATAGTATCTCCTTTGATGGTCTGGCAACCTCACTTAATGATGATTCTCTAATTACTGATGTGGATGGTGATATTTACTTGGAATCTATAACAACTGGAATAGATTCCTTCAAACTACGTGTTACTGGTGGTGAAATATTAATTGGTGATACATTTTATGATTTTGTTTTTGGAAAGGCTAGACTTTCATCTTCTGATGATGGTACTTCTATGATTATTCTTGGTCAGGTAATGGATGATCAAGGAAATGTCAATACTATTAGATTGACATTGGATACTGCAACTGTACTTACTGGTGACTTTGGCTCAGAATCTGTCTTATTTGAAATTGATCCTTCTAATAGCAAGATTGCAAAGCAATGGACGCTTGATGCATCTGGAGACTTTTCCTTATTAGTTTAATTTTGAATTATTGGATTTTATAATTACAAGTTTTTTCATAAGATGTGGTGATTATTTTCGTAAGAGTGGTAGTATGGGCTACATTTTTCGTGTTGTCTATATCCCCCTCAACATTTAAGATATCTAAAAAATGAGCCAATCTAGTGAATTCCAAAATCTTTGTTCTTGTGGCAATCATTGCATTAGCTGCGGCTTTGGGTGTAATTCTTTTGTCTGGCTCATCCTTTGTTAGTCATACATCAGAAGATATCACTAAAGAAATATCACAAGTCCCACAACAAATACAACCAATATCTGTTGAACTAGCTGATATTTCCATAATTGAAGTCACTAAAAGAGATGCTAGAATCGAGATAACATTCAAACTTAGTAATCCTAACCCCAGTTCCGTAATTGTCCAAGTTATGGATTACCAGCTATTTGAAACTGGATATTCCAACGAAAAACAAATTTCAGGTGGTCAAATTGGTAGTAGACCAGAAGGAATGGTAGAGTTTGGTTCTGACTATTATGTACTTCTTGGTGAAAACTCAATTCTTCTAAAAGACAAAATAGTATTGAAAAATACCGGCAATACTCCTGAATTGTGGTCTGCCCTTGAAAATAATACTGCAAAATGGCGAGTTAGTGGAGATATTTTCTATAATCAAAGCTCAATGACTAGTGGACAAGAAAATGAACTTCATTTTGAGTTTGTAAAATAGTTAAAAACATTACAATTTTGTTATTGTATCATAAAAATCAAAAATTATGATAATTTGTTTTTAGGGGAAAAATATTGACAAAATTATAAAAGCACAAGAAGTGGGTTTTTATCAAATGGCAGAAGCAGGAATAGCCGCATATGGCTCAGCAATAGGAGTAGCAATTGCACTAGCAGTTGTGTGTTTTGCACTTCGTGGTAAAGGACATCCAGAACCACTAGATTAATCAAAGGAAATTATTCCTTTACAATATTTTTCATTTATCTTACTAATCTTTGCCTAGACCTAGCATTTCAGATAATGACACCTGTTTGGTATTTTTCTTTGTGATAAAGCATCTTTGGTAGTATTGACAATCAGTGCAATCATTAGAAGGCTCTAAAATTGGTGTTTTTTGTTCTTTAAGAAGATCACTTAGTACTCTGACTCTTCTAATAACTTCTTCAAACATTTTTTTATCCCGCGTTAGTGAAAACATAGTTTCTTCCTTATTTCCAGTAATGTAAATAATTATCCCATCTGTTTTATCATAAATCCACATGCAAGCATTAAGGTAAAGCAAATCATTTGCTAGAGGTGTTTCTAGCATAGTATTAGCAGGTCTAAACAAAATAATGGAATCATCTACCATCATATCTGCCTGTCCTTTTAATTTGATATCATCAATTGCAAATTCTTTTGGGTTACTACCATATTGTAATTTTCGAAGCATACCAGCAAGAAGATCATTGAAACCTCTTCTTTCAACTTCTTTAGAATCTACTCTGTCATAATATGAGCGTCTTAGACATTGAACCACTTCTTTGAGATGAATAGTTTTGATGTCCTTTACATCAATTTCAATTTCTAATTCTCTTCCAATAGAGTCTACTGCATTTTTTACTATACTTCGAAGATCTCTATCGCCCATCATGATAAGTCGCCTAACAAATCCATCCTTATAGACTAACTCATAATATTAGTCAGAAATTTTGAAATTTTACTTGAAAATGCTAATATAACAAAATGGACTCCAAACCCTGCAATTGCACCTATTATGAGATTTCCTGTTAGAAAATAGATTCCAAGGAATAACCCTAATGGTGGTAATGATAAAATCATAGCCAAAAATGTACTAATCCAAATTGTTTTAGTCACAATCTCTGTAGAAATTTTAGTTTTTTTCTTTGGAAATCTGATCATTTTTAGAATTTTATTCTTCTTCCAGAATTAACTTTGACATGGTGATTTCAGTTGGTATTTTTTGTTCAACTGCAAATGCAATAGCTGCCAAATTTCTGACTTCAAATGCAGTTAATTTAGTAATCCCTACAATTGTTGCAAAGCTAAACATTTTCGTAAAAGATCTTAATGCTGTTTGGTAAATTGCCATTTCAAAGGCTCTTTCAAATTCAGCGATTGCATCTAATTCATTTTCTGTCTGAGGAATCAAACTTTTGTATTTTGTATTGGACAATTCATTGAATGCATCTCTTATTGTTGGAGCTGCTATCATTTTTCCGAGTAGATCTCTGGCAGTTGGAGTTTGAAAAACAATCAAGTCTTGGATTTGCTCTTCTTGCAATCCCCAGAATTTTCCTCTAATTACACTTAGAATATTGTAAAAATCAACATCCATTCCAACTAATTTGGTTGCATCATTATCTGCATAACTTTTCATTGCACTAGCTAAATGTTGATATAAAATTTTATCAAAATATGTATCAAAAATCTGTAGATTTTTTTTATCATTGTATAATGCTACAGCCTTTATGATCTCCTCACTAAACTCTACTGAACTCAAGCTAGCAACTGCTTCTTCAAGATCTTTGGCAACTAATGCCTTAATGACAATATCTCTTTGTTTGATTAATTCCTCAGCATGAAGATTTATGTGAGTTTCAATTTCTTCTTGGGACTTTCCTAATACTTTTCCTTTCAGAATTATTTTCAAATTAGAAACAATGAATTTCATATAATATGCGTCTAAAACCCCAGAATTACCTACTGATTTTGCAATGGAATAATGTGTATCTGCTAGATGACTTCTTAGAGCCGATTCAATACCTTGTGATGTATATGGTTTTTGTACCTCTACTATAGAATCACCATAAATTGTATTTTTGATCCTAGTCATTAATTCATCAAGATCTCTTGATTCTGCTAGTGTTTGGAAATCAGATCTTTTTAATAATTTACCTCGTTTACTATATGATTTTACAGAGGCATAGACATTTTTTGATCCACCCATTTAGATAAATCTCAACAGATAACCGATTTTAATGTTTGGCGTTCTCTTCTAAAAACATGATATTTTAAGTAATTTCATTGAGAAATCTAATTGCTTCTTCTTTATCTTGCTTTGATAGTTTCAAAAAAGCCTCCAAAATTTCCTTTTGAATTATTAAAGACTCGTCGGAAATATCCTTAAGTTTTGAGAGATCAAATGGGAGTAAATCTTTGATTTTATTATCACAAAATGCCTTGACATATTTTTGAAAAATTGAATATGTAAAATTTGGACTAGTACCTGATAGACTTTTAATAATTCTTTCATACTCTTTTTCCTTTGGTTCTGATTGTGAAAAAATCTTTTCAAGTAACTTTTCTCTATCTTTGACCTCACTTATGGATAATGCAACCAGTATTCCTTTTTTTGTTAGATGATAATATGGAATTCCCTTTTCTTGAAGCGCTTTTGGACCACGTTTCAGAGGTAATCTTCCACCCTCTTCAGCAATTTCCAAAGGAATCAAAACTTCATCCAGATCTCGAAAAATTCCGGAATAGATATTTTTCCAGGCAATGCCATGTCTCTTTGCAATACTTTGAGAAATTCCAGTTCTTGTTCTTTCTGCTGGATTAACATTACTAGCCAATATTGTGATAATTGCTCGTTGTCTATTAGCTTCTCCCGTAAGTTCTCCTTTTATCTTAAATGTATCAAAAATGGAGAGTTTTGTATCTGATCCTTTCTTCATTTAATCACTACATGACATTATTTTCATTTTCTATGATAATATCAGAATAACCTAAAATATAATAATTTACATTTTTACCAATTTTTGTATCTTTAACCCTTAAATAATTTCCAATTTCGATTAATTTAATGAATTCTAGGAACCACAAGTATGCTCTATTACTTGTGGCCACAGTAGCCATTACAGCAATAGGTGCAATGTCACAAGCATTTGCACAAAATGTTAATGATGGTATGGACGGATACGTTGCAGGAACTAGTGGAATTTACACTGGTAATCCTAAAGAATGTTGGTACGATAGTGGCGAAGGCGCCATGTTGCCCTGTAAAATTGATACAGGTGATACAGCATGGATGCTATCAGCTACTTCAATGGTACTTATCATGACACCCGGAGTCGGCTTCTTTTATGCTGGTTTATCCAGATCAAAGAATGCAGTCAACGTACTAGGTATGACCCTAATTATTATGGGTCTAATATCAGTACAATGGGTTCTATGGGGATATTCTTTAGCATTTGGTCCAATTGATAGTGATGCAAACATGTTCATGGGCTCACTTCAATATGCTGGCTTCAATGACGTCTCTCATTATGCACCATTAGGTTCACCAGGTCCATGTGCAGATACATGGTCAGGCGCATATCAAATGAATGCAATGGTAGAGGGAGACGTTTGTGGTCAGGGTTGGCCTAATACTATACCTCACCAATTATTCGCAATGTTCCAGGCAACATTCGCAATTATTACACCAGCTCTAATTATTGGTGGATTAATTGACAGAATTAAGTTCAGCGCATTAATAATCTTCATTCTCCTATGGGCTACCTTCGTTTACGATCCAGTTGCACACTGGGTTTGGGGCGGTGGTTACATTGGAGGAGGCGCAATAGATCTTAATCCAGACTTATCTCCATCATTCGGATTAGACTTTGCTGGTGGTACTGTTGTACACATTACTTCAGGATTCACTGCATTAGCAGGTGCCTTAGTCCTTGGTAGAAGACTTGGATTTGGTAAGGTACCAATGGAACCACACAACATACCAATGGTAGTCCTCGGAGTATCATTGCTTTGGTTTGGATGGTTCGGTTTTAACGCAGGAAGTCAAGTAATGGTAGACGGCGTCACTGTAAGCGCATGGGTTGTTACAAACACAGCAACTGGTATGGCTGCTATCACTTGGGTCTTGATGTCATGGGCACATACAGGAAAACCAAGTATTGTAGGAGCTGCATCAGGTGCAGTAGCAGGATTGGTCGCAATCACTCCAGCTTCAGGTTTTGTTGGTCCAATGGCTTCGATTATAATCGGAATTGCAGCTGGAACAGTTTGTTATGCAGCTGTATCATTCAAGAACGCACGCAAATGGGATGACGCATTAGATGTATGGGGAATACACGGAATGGGTGGTCTTACAGGTGCAATTTTGACTGGTACATTAGCTAGTCCACACATTTGGGATACCGGTGTCGGTATTGGTGCATGGACTGGTACAGCAGAAGGAATGGAACAGCAAGCAATTAACATCATAGGTGCAGCTATCTCAATAGGCTGGGCATTTGGTGTTAGCATTGTAATCCTCAAAATAATGGATGCCGTTTGGCCTGGTGGAATCAGAGTCACTCCTAAAGAAGAGGAGATTGGTCTTGATTTGGCACAGCACGGAGAAAGAGCATACGTTAACGAATAAGGAAAAATCCTTTTCTTTTCTTTTTATTATTCAAACCAAATAAATTTACATCTGTTATATTTTCTTAGATTATGATAATTTCTACAACAAAACTTAATTTAATTTTGAATGACTCAAATATTGTAATAATTGATACACGTTCTTTCAAGGAATACTCAGAAGGTCATATTCCTGGAGCTGTAAATCTGGATCTGTTTGCATTTCACTGGATTGATACAACTAAGGAAGGAATTAAAAATTTTAATAGACAAACTGAAATGCTTTTTTCATTTGTTGGAATTACTTTGGAAAAAAAAGTTATATTTTATGATGATATCTCTGGCATGCTAGCTGCAAGAGGTGTTTGGATGTTGATGTATTTTTCACATCCAGATGTATCTATATTAGATGGAGGAATGAAAAAATGGAAACAAGAAAATCTTCCACTAGAAACAAAATCAAATGGTTTCAAACCAACCAAATTTTCTGGAAAAATTAATCCAGAAATTATTTCTGGGTTTGAATATCTACACAATAATCTCAATCATTTAAAAATACTTGATGCAAGATCACAAGGAGAATTTAATGGAAGTGTAATCCGAGCAGCTCAAGTAGGACATATTCCAAACGCTATGAACATAGATTGGAATCTTAATCTCAATGAAGATGGGACTTTCAAAAATGATGGGGAATTATCAAAACTATATGATATGCCAAAAGACTCTGAAATTGTAACTTATTGTCAAGGAGCATATCGTGCAGCTAATACTTTTATTATATTGAAAAAACTAGGTTTTGAAAACGTGCGTGTATATCTAGGCTCATGGGGAGAATGGGGAAATAAATTAGATCTACCCATAGAAAGCAATTAACTTTGTATTCCTAACTATGGTTGAATTTTTTGGTTGCATAAAACTAGAAAAAACTAAGAATTTATTTTCATTATCGCAAAAATAGCAAATCCAAGCATAATAAGCGCTGGAACAAGTGTTATTACAAATTCTTTTGACATGTTCAGTGTAATTTACACTTGGTATTATTTGTTAACTTCTAATATTTACTTGATTATCTTACTTGTATAGAAAATTTTATTATTTTTTATTCTTCCACGAAAATGAATTATAGACCATCTCTGGAACTAGTTGTTTGAATGGTTGTGAACCTCCATTATACCATTTTGTAAAGAACTCATAAAGGTGAAGTCTAAGAGATTGAATATAAACAATCAAACCTTCAATCATCATAATTCCTATTTGTCCACCTACAATAAGTATAAGTGAAGTTGGGGAATCAAGTCCTCCCATAGATTCATAGGCTTTGTTAACAGTGAGTAATAATGCTGCATGGACTAGTAGCATAATTCCTATTCGAGCATAACTGATAGTGTGTGCCAAACATTCAATTGACTTTCCAAGGAAAACTTCCATTATCACACTTACCATATCTCCCCCAGCATCTGGGTGTTTTTTGTTATGTTTTATTCCACCAACTATCATCATTGCCATAGATGCAATTATGACAATCACTGCAATTCTGACAATCAACCAAACAACTGCCCAATCTCCAACAATTACAGTAATCCATGGAACCGCCTCTGTATGAATTTTAGAATACATATTCATGACATCATATCCAGAACCTATTGCTCCCATCATTACTGCAAACACTCCTAACCACATGAATAAATTGGGAATAGCTTCAAAAATCATCGTGTCTTTGTCACCAGTTCTCCAATAATTATGAATACGTAGAATGAAAGCCCATCCTAAATGAATAACTCCTAAGAAAATTGATACTTTAAGAATCATGATTACTTGTTCAAATGTTAGCTCTGCTACACTGATAACTCCTATCAACCAATCAATTGAATGAAGTGGACCTCCTTCATGCAACAAGGATTCAAATACTACAAAGTGTTCTAAATGAAAACCAAATGCTTCACCCTGAAAAATTCCTGCAATTGCACCTGCACCACCAGATATAGCCAACAACATTCCCCATCTTGAAAGATTTCCTTGACCTTTGAACTTGAATAAGAGACCTAATCCCATTAGTAATAATCCATGACCTAAATCTGCAAACATTAATCCGTAAAAGATAGGCCACATAAGTGCAATCATCCATGTTGGATCAAATTCGCCTCGTTTAGGAATTCCTTGACTATCAGTAATTACTTCAAATGTTTTAACCCATCTGGGATTGTCTAAATGAATAGGAGGTTCTGTAGAAATTTCTTGAACTTTTACTTCTTCAGTTATTGATGTCCATTGATTAGTTATTTGTTTGAATTTTTTTTCCATTTTTTTTGGAATAAATCCCTGTATGACTGCAAAATTTTTAGTACCACCTGGCTTACGTAATGTTTCAAGAACTTCTTTTACTACAAAAGCATTTTCATGTAGTGCTAAAATTTCACCGCGAATTTTATGTGTAATAGCAGAAATTTCTTTTGAGATTAATTTCTGTTTGCCTGAAAGCTCTTTTATTTTTGATTCTGCCAAAGAGTATGCTTCACTTGGAATCTGCGGAAATTCTTTGGGAATACTAAAAGGATTAGAATTGAAAGATCGCATTACTTTGAGAATTTTAACTGAATCATCCGAATCCGATATTATTATGATGGCTAATTTTTCTTTCGATTCTAAATCATACTTAAAAATTGGTATGTTCTCTAATATTCGTTCAATTTCACCATAATCCGAAGAATTAATCACAAATAGATTGGTGTAAAAATGATTCATTAGACCAAAATTGCTTAGATCTATATTCAACTTGTTTGCAATTTTTAATGTATCCTTTAATGTTCTGTATTCTTCTAAGGAGTAATTGATATTTGCATTTTCTTCCAACATTGTTGCTGCTTTATTAATTATATCTGGAGTTTTCTCCAGATCTGTAATCATATTCTCGATCTCATCAATCTCATATTTTTTCTTTTTAAACACAGTACCTTTGAAAAGAATCTCCATTATTCCAACCCGTAGAGGAATTCCTAATCCTTTAATTATTTCTTCAATGAATTGATGTACTTTTTGTGCTCTAAGAAGAAGATCGTCAACTTCAGGAGTTAAAGTCTCATTTTGCATATCCAATTTATGAAACCATTCAAATTCTGCAAGACGTGATATAGCTTTTGGTGATTCAATTCTTGGAAGTATAACACTTCCAATTAGAAGTTCTGCAACAGTCACATTTTCCAAGACTATTACTACATTTTAATATCTTTCTACGTTTAAATCAATAATCTTGATAGATATTCACAAATTACTTCTAATATTAAATAAGACTAAAAAATATTTCATAAACTTCACAACATTAAAATCTGTAATTAATTGACGCCTCATATTGACTGACTCTTTATTAGCTAAATCTATTGATAAAATTCTAGAAAAAACAGAAAAAGAAATCCTTGTAAACCTTGAAAATTCATTTTCCGACGCTAAACAAACATTAGATAATTCAATTCCTAAACTTGAACAAGAATTTGACAAAATTATTTCAGATGGTAAAAAAGAAGCAGACAAGATCGAAAAACAGATCATTGGGAGCTCTGACCTTGAGGTGAGAAATAAACAACTTCTAGCATTAGAAATAGCAATCGATAAAGTTTTCACAAAGGCACTAGATCAAATTGCAAATGCAGACCGCAGTGGCGATTATTCTAATTTAATGAAAACTCTATTGGATGAATCCACTAAAATTTTATCTACAACTAAAGTAATAGTTAGTACCAATTCCAAAGATAAAGCCCTAGTACAATCTTTATTATCTAAATATCCTGGTGCAGAACTATCTCCTGAAACAATTGATTGTTTAGGTGGTGTTGTAGTAAAATCCAAAGACGGCGCAATGAAATTTGATAATACTCTTGATGCAAGAATTCAACGTCTGAAGCCTTTAATAAGGAAAGAAATTGCCACCAAATTCGGGGTAGGTAATTGACATGGCAGCTAAAGGTAGAATTGTTTGGGTAAGCGGTCCAGCAGTTAAGGCTGATGGAATGTCTGATGCAAAAATGTATGAGACTGTAGTTGTTGGCAACTTAAAATTAGTTGGTGAAGTTATTCGTCTAACTGGCGATGTTGCATTTATTCAAGTTTATGAATCTACAAGTGGACTAAAACCTGGTGAACCAGTTATTGGTACCGGAAACCCACTTAGCGTTCTATTAGGTCCAGGTATTATTGGACAAATTTACGATGGAATTCAAAGACCATTAAAAGAATTATCAAAAGCTTCTGGTTCATTCATTGGCAGAGGTATCACAACAACTCCTGTAGATATGATAAAAAAATATCATTTTGTACCAACTGTTAATAATGGTGATAATGTTGCTGCAGGAAATGTTATTGGAACTGTCCAAGAGACTGATCTTATTGTTCACTCTATTATGGTTCCACCGGATCATCCTGGTGGAAAGATCTTAAATATGGTAAGTGAAGGAGATTATAATCTAGAAACTGTACTAGCTACTACTGAAAAAGATGGACAAAAAATTTCTCTTAAAATGTATCATAGATGGCCTGTAAGAAAACCACGTCCATACCAGAACAGATACGATCCAACAGTTCCACTTCTTACAGGACAACGTGTTATTGATACATTTTTCCCAATCGCAAAAGGTGGTACTGGTTCTATTCCAGGTGCATTTGGAACCGGAAAGACAGTTACACTACATCAAATTGCAAAATGGGCTGATTCACAAGTTGTAGTTTACATTGGATGTGGTGAAAGAGGAAACGAAATGACTGAAGTACTTGTTGAATTTCCACATCTCAAAGATCCACGCAGTGGCAAACCACTTATGGATAGAACAGTTTTGGTTGCAAACACAAGTAATATGCCAGTAGCTGCAAGAGAAGCAAGTATCTACACTGGTGTAACAATTGCTGAATATTATAGAGATATGGGTTATGATGTTGTACTTGTAGCAGATTCTACTAGTAGATGGGCAGAGTCACTTAGAGAAATGAGTGGAAGATTAGAAGAGATGCCAGCAGAAGAAGGTTATCCATCATATCTTGCATCTAGATTAGCAGAATTTTATGAAAGAGCAGGTCGTGTTAGAGCTATCGGAAGTCCTGATCGTGATGGTTCAGTTACTCTGGTTGGTGCTGTTTCCCCATCAGGCGGAGACTTTACTGAGCCAGTAACAACACACACAATGAGATTTATCAAAACATTCTGGGCTTTGGATGCAAAACTTGCTTACTCTAGACACTATCCTTCAATTAACTGGATGAATAGTTATTCTGGTTATCTTGGTGATATTGCAAAATGGTGGGGTGAAAATATCAACAGTGATTGGTTGTCTCTTAGAAGTGAAGCTTATGGTGTTTTACAAAGAGAAGATACACTAAAAGAAATTGTCAGACTCTTAGGTCCCGAAGCATTACCTGATGAAGAAAAACTAATTCTTGAAGTTGCAAGAATGTTAAAGATTGGTCTATTACAACAAAATTCATTTGATGATGTCGATACTTATTGCAGCCCACAAAAACAATACAAATTATTAAAACTGCTAGTTGAATTTTACAGGAGAGGTCAACAGGCATTAAAAGAAGGTGCATCATTAGCTGATATTCGTGCAATGTCTATAGTTACTACATTACTCAAAGCAAGGATGGATATCAAAGATAGTGAAACATCAAAACTTGATCAATTAGATATTGACATGAAAGAACAATTCAAATCTATTATAGGAGTAAAAGTTACAAATTGACAGCTAAAGGTGGAGTTCAATACAGTAAGATTGCAGAAATCAAAGGTCCACTAGTAGTTGTTGATGACGTTGAAAATGCAGCATTTGATGAATTAGTAGAAATTGAAACTAAAGAAGGAGAAAGAAGATTAGGCAAAGTTCTTGAAGTTGGAAATGGCAAAGCAATAGTTCAGGTCTTTGAGGGAACCACCGGATTATCTATTTCTGGTACTAGTGCAAAATTTGTAGGTAAACTCATGGAAATGCCAGTATCAAAAGAAGTACTTGGTAGAGTATTTGATGGACTAGGCAGACCAAAAGATGGACTACCAGATCCAATTGCTGATAAATTCATTGACATCAACGGAGAGCCAATGAATCCAGAACAACGTGAATACCCAAAAGACTTCATTCAAACTGGTGTTTCTGTTATTGATGGAATGATTACTCTAGTAAGAGGACAAAAACTACCGATATTTTCTGGCTCAGGTATGTCACATAATATTCTTGCAGCACAAATTGCAAGACAAGCAAATGTTGTTGGTACAAAAGATGATTTTGCAGTAGTATTTGCAGCAATTGGCGTACAATACAGTGAGGCAGAATATTTTAGAAGAAGTCTTGAAGAATCAGGCGCACTAAAAAGAAGTGTTCTATTTCTAAATACAGCAGATGATCCTGCAATTGAAAGAATTATCACTCCACGTGTAGCATTAACTGTTGCAGAATATTTGGCATTTGATCTTGGAATGCATGTTCTTGTAATACTGACTGATATGACAAATTATGCAGAAGCACTAAGAGAAATTAGTGCAGCAAGAGAAGAAGTACCTGGAAGAAAAGGCTATCCAGGTTATCTCTATACTGATCTTTCAACAATTTATGAAAGAGCAGGAAAATTAAATGGAAGAAAAGGCAGTGTCACCCAAGTTCCAATTTTATCAATGCCATCTGATGATATCACTCATCCAATTCCTGATCTTACTGGATACATTACAGAAGGTCAAGTTGTACTTGGACGAGATTTATTTCGACAAGGTGTTTATCCACCAGTCAATATTTTGATGAGTCTTAGCAGATTAATGAAAGATGGTATTGGTGCAGGAAGTACAAGAGAAGATCACAGTGAAATCTCAAATCAAGTTTATGATGCATACTCTAGAGCTCAAGAAGTAAGAGCACTAGCTGGAATTGTAGGTAAAGCAGGATTAACAGATATTGACTTGAAATACATGGATGTAGGTGATGTATTTGAAAAAGAATTTCTTACACAGGCAACTGATGAAAATAGAACTATAGAAGAAACTCTTACTATACTATGGAAAATTGTTTCAAAACTTCCAAAGAATGAAATTACTAAGATTAAAGACAAATACGTAGACCAATACTATCAGGAAAACTAGTAGCATGTCATTTGGACAGAATGTAGCTGCAACAAAAATTGAACTTCTAAAATACAAAAAATCTAGCCAAGTTGCTAAAATGGTTCAGAAAATTTTAGATGATAAACGTAAAGTTATTTTAAAAAATATTGAAGAAATGATTGAAGAAGCCTCTAAGGCAAGAGGTGGAATTTGGGATCCATTACAAGATATTTACAAATCAGTCAATGAGGCATATCTTGCATTAGGAACTAATACGGTTGATTCTGTTGCTGAATCCACACCACCTGTAATGCAAGTTGATGTTCATGTACGAAGAGTTGTGGATGTTAAAATTCCAACACTTACAGTTACTGAAAAAGATACAAAATCAATGCCATATGGTTTTGCTGATACTAATTCCTCTATAGATAGAGCAGCAAAACAGATCAAAGAATTACTTCCAAAAATTTGCAAAGCGGCAGAGTATGAAAATTCCATTTTTAGCCTTGCAAAAGCCCTTGAAAAAACACAAAAGTTACTAAACGCACTAGAAAATGTCATTATTCCACAATATCAACAAAAAATACGATTCATTCTTGCAACTCTTGAAGAAAGAGAAAGAGAAGAATTCGCAAAGTTAAAAAAAGTGAAAGCTAAGATGGAAAGTAGGAAATAATGACAAAAGAAGAAATCAAAAAATTAATTGAAAATTCCAAGAAGGTATTAGAACAAGATCATGAAAATTCTGCTAAATCAATTAAAAATGATTTGAAATCATTTAAAAAGAAAACACTAGATCTAATTTAATTCACAGCGTATCATGATTTAAATATGGAATTATGACGGAATAAAAATAGATGAAATCTCTTGTTTTATTATTATCTGTAACAGCGATTACATTTCTAATTGCTGGTGTGACAGATGTTGCTTATGCTCAAGAAGATTCAAGTGGAGGCTCAAGTGATGGCTCAAAACTGATTGGTGCAGGTTTAGCTTTTGGTTTAGCTGCAGGTGGTGCTGGCGTTGGTTTAGGTCAAGTAGGTGCAGCAGGTCTTGCAGTAATTAGTGAGAACCCAGCTCTACAATCAAAAGTATTCATATTCATAGGTATGGTTGAATCAATCGCTATCTACGGTATAGTCATGATGTTTATCATCTTGGGACAATAAGCCCTAAAGATACATTTTTTCAAATTTTTAATTTAATTATATTTTAGTTTGTTAACATCTAATACTCTTGCACAGTATCTACATTTGAGCACTCTTCCTTCCTTATCAATTACATCCATCACTGATTCAATATGTTCAGTGCTGTTAGTAATACAATCTGGATTTGAACAACGGAAAATTCTGTCTATTTCATTTGGAAGTGCAACTCTTCTTTTTTCAATTAGTTTGTAGTCTTTGATAATATTGATAGTTGCCTTTGGAGCAATTACTGCAAGTTTGTTTGTATCGTCATCTTTTAGAAATTTGTTTTCTACTTTGATGATATCTTTTTTCTTGAATTTTCCACTAGGTACGTTAAGAGCAATAGTTATGAGACTTCCGTCCTTTCCATCAATCCTTAAGGCATTTAGAACCTGAAGACCTTTTCCCTCGTCAATGTGGTCCAACACAGTACCTTCTTTAATTCGTCGAACCATAAGTTCGGACTCTTGCATCAGAATACTTTGTATAGTCACTTGTATATATCATTGAAAGAATGAACGAGTTCTATAAAAAAGACATAATTTCTATCAAGGAATTTAACAAAGCTCAACTTGAACAAATCTTTACATCTACTGACAAAATAATGAAACTTAATCCCGTAGAAAGAAGAGAGATTTGTAAAGGAAATACACTGGGTTATCTATTTTATGAGCCTAGTACTAGAACTCGTCTTAGTTTTGATGCTGCGATGGCATCAGTTGGTGGTAATTCTCTAGGGATTTCCAATATTTCATCATCATCTGCACAAAAAGGTGAAAGTCTTGCAGATACTGTGAGAATAATGTCGATTTATTCTGATTTACTTGTATTACGACATCCTCTTGATGGTTCAAGTAGATTTGCAGCTGAAGTTTCTTCAAAACCAGTTATCAATGCTGGAAGTGGAACAGAAGAACATCCAACACAAGCCATACAAGATTTGTTTACAATAAGAAAAGAAAAGAAAAAGATTGATGGTCTCAAAATAGGAATCATAGGTGATCTAAAATATGGACGAACAGTTTACTCTCTTCTCTATGGTCTTGGAAATTACGATGTTGATGTCCATTTAATTTCTCCTGAATCACTAAGAATTAGATCTGATTCTGTTTATGAAATAAAAAAGAGATTGTCTTTTACCGAATCTACCAACATTGAAGAATACATCGATGATCTTGATGTTCTTTATGTAACACGAATCCAAAAAGAAAGATTCCCTGATGAAGAAGAATATCTTAAGGTAAAAGGAAGCTATGTTGTGGGATTGGATTTGTTACAAAAAATGAAAGATGATTCTATTATCTTACATCCGTTACCTAGGCTAGATGAAATTTCAACTGATGTTGATAATACAAAAAATGCAAAATATTTTGAGCAAGCTGAATATGGAAAGCATACACGAGCTGCATTGTTGGGCTTAATTCTCAACGAAAATGGATTCTGAATTTTAAAATCTGATTTTTCATTAAAATTGATTGCGTATTCCATATATCTAGAGACATATCAAATAACAATAGTTTGATACAAACAAAAATTCTACCCATTTTTCCTTTGGATTTAGTATTGTTTCCTAGACAAGAACTACCGCTCAGAATTTTTGAACCACGATACAAACAATTAGTTGATGATTGTATGTTAGGTGATGGTCAATTTGGTGTATGTCTAATTGATGCAAATAACTCGATTAGTGGTTGGACTGCACCAAAATCAATAGGCACGATTGCAAAGATAACCAAATGTACAGATGTTGAATTAGATGGAATGCAGTTACATATTGAGACTGTTGGTCGCAATAAATTCAAAATCAATAAAATAATTCCACCATCATTGGCTCAGCCTTCTAATTATGATCCGTACACTGTAGAAGGTCATCAGAGCATTTCAGAATTACATGAAAAATTAGGAACTGGAGAAAAAATGTATATTCGTGCTGAAGTTGAATTAATTCCTGAAATTGATGAAAATGTACCATTAGACAAATGGGAACAACTAGTAAAGATGTGGAAAAATAAAACTATCAGACAAGCATTACCACAAATTGTTGAACCCCATGCATTAGATCATGTTTTAGAAAAATACTATCTTACTACAGACATACCTACAATTGATTATGTCTATTCTTTATCTGCACTTGGAGCCAAAGATCCAAATGAATTACAACCAATACTGGAAGCTAATATCATGGATGATTTGATTCAAAAAGTTCAAGAATTGCTGACAGTAAAATAACCCCAACATGTATAGAACCATATTGTTATTATTAAAATTTGGAATATTTGTAATAGCTGTATCTTTACTATTTCCAGTATCTAGCGTTTATGGACATGGATTAGGAATTGATACTATCCGTTCAGTTGATGTACAAGGAAAGAAAATTTCGATTTCAGTTGAACTTCCAATGTCTTTTGAGCAAACCAGCGAAAAACAAATCACAATTACAGCAACTAAAAATGAGACAAAAGAAAATGCAAAAAATGTTACATTTCTGATCGGTTTATTTCATGAAAACAAAATGATATTTAGAAACTATTTTTTTGCATCTGATGGAGTTCTTCCAATTAAAGTAAATTCTACACAAGAAGGTGAGATTACAATTCATGGAGAGCAGGATTCTTTGTTAGGTGCATGGCATGGAACAGAATCTAACCCAATAATGATTTCTGGTCCTATTTTCAATTCAGGTGGACTGTACAATTTTGAAATCGAGGTAAGAACAATTGATGAGCCAACAAACATAATTGAAAATTCTGGCGTTTATAATGCAAATCTGAGTATTGCAGATAGCACCGAATTTTTACAAAAAGACGCCGAAAATCAGAATGTTCAGTTTAAAATAAAATCATACTTTGATAATATCTCCAATTTCGAGTATGATCCTATTGCCAAACAAGTAACATTTGAAATGCCTTTTGATTGGAGTGAAAAACAAATGTCCCACATTCCGATTGTGCATGAAGAAGTACATTTTCCTAAGAATTTTGCCGAATTTTTATCTCCAAGTTACACAGGTAAAGCAAACGGAATTGATTTGTTTAAAGCATCAGTTACAATTGATGATTATACTGTAGATGATGAAAGAATAGTTCATTTTGTTTTGTTGCAGGATCATCTCAGATTCATAAAGAACCAACTGCAAAAATCTGGAGAACCATTACCTGATACAATTACTTTCACTCTTTCTAGATCTGAAAATACAGGATTTCCATTAACTGCATTTACAAAAAGTGAAGACTTTCAAGTAAATCTCTCATGGGATCCAATAGAAATTGCACCTGGACAAAATACAAATTTTATCTTTACAATCAGAGATGGTAAAACTGGAGAACCACTACGTAATTCTGATTATACTTTTGTAATTATACAAAATGGTAAGGAAATTCATAGAACAACTGGAACGGCACAAGTTGGTGGAGAATTTGAACGATATGAATTTACTGAGGATCAAACAGGTCCTACAATTATTAGATTTGACAACATTAGAAATACAGGTCAAGAAACTGATTTTGGAATTGTTGTTGCTCCTGAATTTGGAACTATTGCAATTATGATCCTATTTTCTACATTATTGGTAGTTGTTTTGGCATCAAGAAATCGCTTTTCAAAAAATCTAATTTCTAATTAATTCTATAATGTTACTAATTTTACAGTATCCATGTTTTTGTTTACTTGAAAATCTTTTGTAATAGTTGATACTCTTTCTGCATCGCCATCAATTACAAATAATTCCATACACTTCTCTCCCTCTATCTTACTATGGAGATGTGTTGTAATCAGATCTTCAAAATTATGTTTTATTCCAGATACAACATGATCAAACTCGTCATTATGAACAACTAAAAGAATAGCATGAATGTTCCCTGTTAGTTGAGATTTTTGTTTTTCTTCTGAAACAAAAGTTCTGATTCCTGCCCTTATTGCTTCAGACCTACCTGAAAAGCCCATAGTTTTTTGCAACTTGTCTAATTCTGATAAAATCTCTTGATTCAATGAAATTGAAACTATTGGCATAAATGATAATTGTTATTAATTATCTTATAAGTTTAGCAATTAAAGTTATTAACATTTTATAAAGTTATTAATAACTAATATCAAAATTATGTGTGAATAGCCAAGTAAAACTAGCAATAATTGCAATTGTAATTACAATTCCCCTAATCTCATTTGTTGTTTTTTCAAGTGATTCAAACCAATTCAAGAAAACAAACGAATCAAAACTACAGGTTATGGCATCATTTTACCCACTACGTGAATTTTCACAAAATGTTGGTAAAGAAAAAGTTGATGTAAAATTGTTAGTTCCAGTTGGAGTTGAACCACATGATTGGGAACCAACAATAAAAGATGTGCAACAAATGCAAAAATCTGATCTTATCATAATTAATGGAATTGGATTTGAAAGTTGGGTTGATAAATTAAATGAAATGAATTACCAAGGAGTGGTAGTTGATACAAGTAATGGAATTATTATAAAAAATATGGATGAAGAATCTTCAATGCATGAAGAACATGTTGATGAATCTGGAGATCCTCACATTTGGTTAAATCCGGTTTTTGCAAAAACTCAAGTCCAAAATATTGCAAATGCATTTTCTAATTCAGATCCTGAAAACCAACAATATTTTCAAGAAAATGCTGCAAATTACATCGATGAATTAGATTTACTTGATTCGAAAATTCGTAATGAATTATCTGGTTGTAATAATGACTTCATTACATTTCATCGTGCCTTTTCATATTTTGCAGATGAATATGATCTTACCCAACACACTATAATTTCCTCATCTGCATCACATGCAGAACCCACTGCCAAGACTTTAGAAAATGTAATCAATAAAGCCAAACAGCTTAATCTCAAAGTTATTTTTACTGAAGAAATGGCTGATCCTAAAACTTCTCAAGTGATTGCAAATGAAATTGGGGGAAAAATACTAGTTTTATCTCCGTTAGAAATTGGTGATGATGGAACTTATATTTCTAGAATGACTGAGAATCTAAATCATCTAAAGGAGGCATTATGTTGAAGGTAGTCGAAATTGATCATCTTACAATACAATATCCTGATGTAAAAGCTATAGACGATGTTAGTTTCACGGTTAACCAAGGTGACTTTTTAGGCATAATTGGCCCTAATGGAGCAGGAAAATCTACACTTTTCGCTTCAATGCTTAGTCTTAATATAAAATACAAAGGCACAATCAAATTTTTTGGTACTGATATTAGAAAATCAAAAAACTATCTTAAAGAGATTGGTTATGTACCACAGAAACCAATCTTTGAGAAAAACTTTCCTGCAACAGTTAATGACGTTGTTAAAATGGGATTACAAAAAGAATCAGATGAAAATAAAATTGATGAAATTCTGCAACAACTTTGGATACATGAGCTAAGTGAAAGAAGAATAGGTGAACTATCTAGTGGACAACAACAACGTGTATTTATTGCAAAAGCCTTAGTTAACAATCCCAAAGTTTTGATTTTAGATGAACCTGTTACAGGTGTTGATCAACAAAGTATAGATCTTTTTTATAGTATTTTAAAAGAACTAAACTCCAAACAAAATATCACAATAATTTGGTCTTCACATGATCTAGACGCAGTAAATAAATTAGCAAATCATGTAGCTTGTCTTAATCGAACTCTTTTCTTTCATGGTGAATCTGATGATTTCTTTGAAAACGATGAGCTTGTAAAACAATATTCTGAAGCTTCGATGCAGGAACACATGCATCATCATTAGAAATGACTTTTGAAATTTTTACTTTTAGTTTTATGCACAGAGCAATTATTTCAGGTATTGCAATTGCAATTTTGTGTTCAGTAGTAGGTCTTTTTCTAGTCTTAAGACGTTATTCGTTATTTGGTGATGCTATTGCTCACTCATCATTTGGTGGAATTGCATTAGGTTTGATGGCAGGAATCTATCCACTTTGGACTGCATATGGTGTTTCAATAATTAGTGCACTAATTATGACACGAATTAAAGATAGATTCAACATATCTGGAGATGCCTCTATAGCGGTTCTTTTATCATCAGGAATTGCTGTAGGTCTCGTAATTATTGGGTTATCTGGAGGATTTACTCTTGATATTTTCAGCTTTCTTTTTGGAAGTATTTTACTTGTTAGCGTTAATGATACAATTCTGATTTTATCATTAACAGGAATCATTCTGATTGTAATTCTTTTACTCTATCGCCAACTTCTTTACTCTACATTCAACGAAGAACAAGCCAAAGTTAGTGGTGTCCCAGTTGAAAAAATCAACTATCTTATTGTCTTTATGGCAGGAATTACTGTTGTAACTTCAATACAACTAGTTGGTGTTTTACTAATTTCTGCACTATTTGTAATCCCAAATGTAACTGCAATAATGTATGGAAAGGGATTCAAACAAACTGTAATAATTTCAATAAGTTTTTCTATATTCTCTGTAGTTGCAGGAATATTGGTCTCATATATTTTTGATATAACACCGGCAGGAACAATTGTATTATTTGCAATTGGAATATTTGCATGTACAATGGGAATAAAGTCTGCTGGGCTATTATCCCGACATCACTAATTCATTTAATCTTCTTTTATCTTTTAGACTTTTGACAAAAAATAATGATGTTGCAATTATGCCCATTGCAATTAATGGCGATGCAATCTCAGTATATTTTAGTTGAAAATCATCTACGTCTAGTATTTGAGATGTTGTTATGGGGATCTCTGTAGTCTTTATCATTGCTAATTTGTTTCCTTGTTGTTCAACAAACCAAACATTACCTTTGTTGTCAAATGTTGAAAATTGTACAAATGATGTTGCAGTTGGAATTGGAATCTCAATCAAATTTTTGTTATATGGATCATATACAGCAATTTTATCTATAGCATGTTGTGAAATCCAAATGTTTCCATATCTGTCAAATGACATTCCATAAGGTAATGCCTCTTGATCTGGTACTGAAATTCTCTCAAATGTTTCAAGAATTGGATTGAATTTGGTAATTGCGGTGCCTGTATGTTCTGCAATCCACAAATTCCCTTCATCATCAAAAATTAGTGCCTCTGGTGATGCAAGAGGTTTTTCAGGTGTAAATTCTGAAATATCATTATTTTTTGGATTGATAAATCCTATTTTGCCAGATGCTGATTCAGTAAACCAAATTTTTCCCTCATCATCAATTGTCAAGGCAAATGGCAGTGATTCTCTTGCAGGCATCTTGATTTCTTCAAATGTATCAAATTCTGGTTGATATTTCAAAATCACATCTTTGTTAGTAATCGTAATCCAAATATTTCCATCAAAATCTGCTTGGATGAAAGTAGCTGTATTCTCATAAATCACAGGTGCTATTTTTGGTAAACTTTTTGTGATAATCTGCTGATTACTTGGATCAAAATATCCAATCTGATTTCTTGGCGTATCAGTAAACCAAATTTTTCCTTGATTATCTTGTGTAAGTAGCATGGTAGTTAATCCATCAAATGAGTATGAAGTAAATTCTTGTGTATCAAGTGAGAATTGCCATAATCTTGGAGAAGATGGATCACTTATCCAAATCGAATTCTTTCCATCATACAAAGGATAAAGAGGTTTTGAAGATTCAGGCAACTCATATTCTATGATTTCTGTTTTAAGATCTGTTAATCTTGGTTTAACTAGTAAATTCATAAAAATTGATTCATTTGCACTCTGATCTCTTTGAGTCTCTATCTCCACTTGCCACTGCCCTGAAAATCCAAATATTAATTCTCCTTGAAATTCAACTGGTCTATCTTCTTCTTGTTTGATAATTTTCATGGGAATTTCTATTGGAGAAATATTTTTCTGAGGATTGGAAATCTTTACTTTGATTTCATTTGAATCACTCAATGGTTTATTTTCAAAATCACTAACCTTGACTAGAATTATATTTGCGCCGCTAGAAAATGGTGTTATATCTATATTGAATTTTATATTCTCTGAAAATTCTATTGTACTAAAACCATATGAAATTTTTTGAGCATCAGCCTGTTTGATTTCTCCAGCAGGCAACGCTCCATTAGTAAGTAGTGCAACAACTCCTAAAAGAGCAATTCCTAACACTACATCAAATTTCAATGATCTTTTTAGTTTCTTGTATATTGCAATAGAGCCTGATTGCAAATCTTTTTCAGCCTTTTTTTGAATCTTAAACTGGAAGTATCCTCCAAATCCAACCATAATTGCCGCAATTGAAATTTTTACAAGAATTAATTTCCCGTATACTGACTCGGTGATCAAACCTACATCACTTTCCAAAAACCACATCAATGTTGGTCCAGTAATTATTACAATTCCTATTACAACGATAAACATAGTTGAAAATCTTGGAATTAAAACAAGGGTCATCTTCTCCCGTTTTGCTTCCTCCAACTGCAAAAACGTGGGTAATAATGTAAATACAAAGTAAATTATGCCTCCAATCCAAACCGCAGCCACAAAATTGTGAATATAATCTAGAATAACTGCGGGTGTTTCTCCACTGGCTGCACCATGTCCAATCAAACTTGAAGTTCCAATTAATCCAAGTGTAGCTGCAAGCATTGGAATTTTATTTTTTACAGACAGATTCTTTTTTCTATCCATACCAAACCACAAGCCAAGAAGAATGACTGTAATTATCATTCTAATTAACCACATATTTCCAAAATCAGTTTGAATTACATTCAAAACTGAAGTTTCTAATCTTATGGTTTGTACTACTAACATCAAAACATTTGATGCAAAAACAAGTACTAGTCCAATACCTGTAATTGCCATGAATCTTCCATGGTGAAAAGATTCCAGTTTATCTAATTCCTTTCTGATTAATTGTTTACTTTGAGTTCCCCAAATTAGTATTGAAGCAATTACAACACCTAAAATAATGGTTTGACC
Source organism: Nitrosarchaeum sp. (assembly GCA_046712755.1). Lineage (GTDB taxonomy): Archaea > Thermoproteota > Nitrososphaeria > Nitrososphaerales > Nitrosopumilaceae > Nitrosarchaeum. Next base: position 22,958 of record JBKKCM010000066.1, read on the forward strand.
AACAAGCCCTGGAAATCTTGCTCCAGCTTCAGGCAAAAATACTATCTCAGAAACATTTTGATTGTGACTTGCCCCAACATCAATTTTGATATCACCTACTGCAAAAATAAATGCATCATCAACTAAATGACCATCAATTTTTGATAGAACTTTACTAGTTACAGTATAAATCCCATCTTCTAATGGCGGTGTAGTTACAATTAGGGAATCATCACCGTCAAAATATCTAGAATCTTTATTATCGATTTGTTCTCCATTGCTATCTAATACCTTAAGAGAACTAAAATCAATTTCAATTGGTTCAGAAAAATGAACAATAATCTCTGTAATTCCCACTTGTGCATTTGATGCCGAATTTGGACTAGTTTCAATAGTAAATGGATGAGCTGCAGCATATGGAATGGATATTGATAAAATGAGCAGTGAAATAATTAGAAATTTACTCATTTACTTTTCAGATTATGTTTGACAATTTAAACAGTTTTCATTTAATTCGAAGTTTGTACTAATTCACGTAAAGATAATAACATGTGACAATAAAATAACAGTCGTGAAAGTTGCTATTTTAGGATTAATTGGATTGTTACTTTCTATTGGATTTGTGTCTCAATCTTTTGCTCATACTACAGTTGAGGTAGAACCTTACAAAATTGAAGTAGGTTGGGGACTTGAACCTCCAGTTGTAGGCATAAGAAATGATTTTGTTTTTAAAATAACTGAACCTGAAGATACTCCTGGTTCATACAAAGGAGTTACAAACGCATTCAAAAATGTAGAAGTTACTGCATTATTTGGCGGCATTTCTAAAAAAATTGATATCAACTCAGATCCAAAAATAGGATACTATTTCTCATCTGTAATTCCCACAAAAACTGGAACATATATCATGGATTTGAAAGGAGAAATTAATGGAATTCCAATTAATGTGCAAATTCCAGTTGAAGATGTAGAAAGTACTACTGTTTTAGACTTTCCTCAAACTAGTAGCTTCTCATCAGATCAAGATGTAACTGCACTCAAAAATGCAATTTCGTCACTACAAAGAGAAGTTTCCTCTATGAAAGATAGTTCAGAAAATGTTAATGGTGGTGTAGCATATGACTTTGCAATTTTTGGATTATCTATTGCAGCTGCTGCAATAATCTTGGCAATAGTTGCTTTAATAAAAAGAAAATAGAAAAAAGTTAATTCCTAAAATCTTGGAATTACTTTAGATTTTGCAGTAACGGCAACAATGCTTATGATTGAAACGACTAGTATCATCATTGCAACTGTTCCAAATTCTGGAACAATGTTTGAGAATACTACTTGTTCACCAATAGGTCCTGTTTTTGGATCACTTGTTCCATAACCTTGGAATGTAATGGTGATCTCTACTGGATCTGATGAGCTAAGTGGTGCTGTTTCATGTACGCCTTTTCCAGTCATGATGTGTGCACCAATATTATTTAGTACTTCACCATTCTGTGTTGCCATGATGTCATAATTGATGTGTTCTGAATCTGCAAATTCAACTGTGATTTCCATTTTTTCACCTGAGGTTGGTGCGGAAGTCATAATTGAAACTTTTGTGCCATCAGATAACATTCCAGTTGCTGTTGCATCTTCTGTATGCATCTCTTCACCGTCATCTACTGTTCCTGCTTCTTGTACTACAATTAATCCTGTCATCCATGGATGAACCATACAATAGTATGGGAATTCACCTACAGTTGTTGCTGTCCATTCATATGAATCTCCAACCATTGATAAACTGGAATCAAATTCCCCAGATGGGCCTTCAGCTGCGGTACCTGCTGTGAATGTATGTGCAGCAGTATCTGTATTAGAAAATATTACTTTTCCACCAACATCTACAGTTGCTTCTTTTGGAATGTAACATCCTTCTGCAGTCTCTTCACATCCTGGTACACCAGATCCTGGTGCTGGAGTAACTGTAACTTCACTATGATCTGCAAATGCAGCTGGTGTTATTGCAACTAATCCTGCTACAATGGCAAATAATACGAAGAGAGAGCTTATAGTCTTCATTGACTCAAGTACTTATTGGCATAAATAAAAACCTGACTGGAAATTCCAATCGTGAATTCTATTTTCTTTTAAACTGGTATATTTTTAGAATTCCGAATATAGGAATTCCAGCATACATTCCAATATTTAGTAAAACTATAGAGATTCCGTAACCTAACATTTCTTGCTCTGAATCAATATTGACATGATTTAGTATGGATAATGATGTCAGCATTGGTGTTAGTGTTATTTTAACAGCTTCTTTGAAAATTGGATATTCCCTTTCAAAGTCTGCAACTGTTGGTGAAAATGAATAATAAAATTGATTAAATGTTGTCATAAACATTATTCCAGATTTTGTATTTAGAATTGTATTGTCTCTTAATTCTCTGAGTTGTTGTACTTGGGGGGATAATTCTGAACCAAATGTTGCAGTAGCAATTAGACAACCATTATCATTATTATCTTTAGGAATTTCTGTAGGTTGCACATAAGATTCTCCAACTGCAACATCAAATGAAACCTTTTCCAAAGGAATTGGTTGGAATAATATTGTCTCAATTTCAAATTCTACAGAATAAACCCCATCATCAACAAACTCAACTGGAATTTTTACTGAACCTACTGAAGTATGAGTAAGTGGTATTGGTCCAAATACGGCTTCGCCATCTTTTAAAACTGTAATTCTATAATCTATGTGCTCTTGAATTTTTTTTGTAAAAGGATTGATAAAATCAATATTTAGTTTAGTTTGTTGCCCTAGAATGATTTTATCATATGATAATTTGACATCTAGTGTTCCTTTTTCTGTTGGTAAAGTCTGTGAATTTGTTTGAGCAAATGCTGGAGTAATTAATAATGGAATTAAGAGTAATGCGATTAGAAATCTCACAAGTTCTCTTTTTTGAGACCATGAATAAAAATTACACGCTTATCAAATCTAAAACAACTATTTAATTTCATTCTTATACAATAGTAACAGAGATTAATAACTAAATAATATTATCTTACATTATAGCTTGAACCATTTTTCTATTTACAATTATATGATTCTAATTCTCACCATTAGCTTTCTTACCATCTCTCCAATTTATCTAGATACAGTTTTTGCCGAAGATAAAACAATTCTAGGTCATGATGATAATGACATTACATATGTAGCAAAATTTGTATGTGGTTCTATTATAGATGATGATGGTCCATTACGACCAGGTCATTATAATACAGATATCAGTATTACTAACAAACAATTATCTAAAATCTCTTTCTTATGGACTATATCTGTAAATGATGGACCAATATCTCATTCTACTTTAGTGACACTAGATCATCAAAAATCAACAGGGCTTGATTGCAGAGATATTAAAAAAGTAATCGGCTTAGAAAATAATACTTCGCATGTAGGAGGATTTGTATTTGTTACAATCCCGCAAAATTATAATCCTGCTAATCCAAATACTGTAATTCAGTATTCTTCAGATGACATAAACTTGTTAGACGTTCAAGTCTTCTTTACTGCAAATGCTTTGGATACATTACCCCATGAAGTTATTCTTGAAAAAATATCATTTTATATTCTTAATGATGAAACTGGTAAAATTCCAAAACACATGATGAAAACTACATTAGATGTTACACTGGAGTCAAAACTAAATGTGATATCTGATACGGAAAGAAAAGTAAAGGAAATTTTGTCTTCAACATATGATATTTCTGAAAACGAATTTGATAAAATAGAGATTAGGATAAAAAATGTCTCAATAGGAGTTGGTTCTATGATAGATGATCATGCAATTTCTCTAAGTATAGTCAAACCACAAGTCTATCCACAAGATAAACAATGAGATATTTTTAAATTGTCAAGTCATATATGTCCAAACTGAAACTATGATTATGACTAATTCTAAAATTTTATTTTTTTCTATATCTCTGTTGATAATTTCACAGATTCCTTCCTATGTTTATGGCGATGGATTCACACAAGAAAATCTTCCTCCAGCAAGTGTAGGTGATAGAGACGCTAGCCTGTTTATCAAAATAAGCCCTCCAATTCTGACCAAAGATACAATTGGTGATAAATTTTTAGAATTACGTCTTTTTGATGCCAAAACAGGAGAAACAATTAAGCACACGTCATTTTTTGTGACGGTTGATAAAGACGGGCACCTCTTAATGAGAGATTTGTTTCATACACATTCTGGAAATTTAACCATTAAAATTCAATCTGAAGATCTAGATGTAAATGATGTTATTGTGTATGGTGATGAAGAACCATTTCAGGGGGGATGGACTTCAATAAATGATAAAATCACTGTCAAGGCTCCAATTTTACTTGATGCAGGATTGTACCACTTTGAAATAGAAATTTTTGGAATAGATCATGACAGAAATATATTTACTCAATCGGATGCCCCAAGATTTGATTCTTGGCTTAGTGTTGGAGATATTTTTAATCAAGTAGTTTCCACCGCAGGCAAATCTTATGATTTATCTGTTACCTCATATTATGATAAAATAAATAATTTTAATTATGATGAACCCAAAAAATCAGTCTCGTTTTCAATGCCATTTAACTGGGATCCATCAAGACTAGAAACACAAAATATTTTTGTTCATGAAGAAATTCATTTTCCAACTTTGTTTAAAGAATTTTCACAAGCTGGAACATACAAAGCAACTGTAAATGGATTTCCTATTACCGGAAGAATGTTAATTGCTGATCCATACTCAATGGATGATACGTTAATTCTTCACTTCCTGTTAAGCAAAGAAAATATTTTGGATATTGCAAAAACTATCAAACTTGGAACAAAAACAATGGAATTTAGTCTATCTCCAGATAATGTATTGATGACAGAAAAAAATTCATTTGATATTAAATTTGATAGTGGTGCATTTGCTAGAGTACAATATGACTCTAAATTGATTTCAGGTGAAAAAATACCATTTGAGATAACTTTTTTTGATAAAGACAGCAAGTTACTAAAATGGATCACATATGGTTACAGAATAGAAGATTCTTCAGGAACTAAAATTTATGAATCAAAAAATACTGATCCTAATTCACCTGGTATACTTGTTACAGAAGGTATTGACAAACCAGAATTTAATTTCACATCTGTAGGTAAATACAAGATGACCTTGGCAATTTTTAGTCATGGATTAGATAATTTACAAACATTCTCTGGAATATCTAGTACATCCTTTGATATTGGTTCAGGCTCAGTAACAAATCAAATTCCATCTTGGATTAAAAACAATGCTGGTTGGTGGGCAGATGGTTCAATTGATGATAACTCCTTTGTACAGGGAATACAATATTTAATCAAAGAAAAAATAATGAAGATTCCGCAAACTGCTCAAGGTTCAGGCTCAGTAACAAATCAAATTCCATCTTGGATTAAAAACAATGCTGGTTGGTGGGCAGATGGTTCAATTGATGATAACTCCTTTGTACAGGGAATACAATATTTAATCAAAGAGGGAATAATGAAAATTGAGCAATAATTTTAGTAATCTTAAGTGATAAAATATGAAAGACATTAACGATATTCTTCCAAAGGTACCTAATATGAGATGGGGAGCTTTAATGAACAAAGCACCAACTAATGTAAAAGTAGAAGAAATGAATAAAATTTTTCCTCATAATGGAAAATGGCATACTGTCTTTGAAGAAAAAGATCAAGTAACTATTGATGGTAAACAAATTTGGAAAAAAGATCCAAACAAATGGACTTGACTATTACTCACTATCAATATATGGATTCAAAGACATCATCAATTCTTTCTAATCTATTACAATCAAAAACAATATTTATTTTAATTGGATTTATGTTTACTTCATTACTAATTTCTCAATTTATATTTGCTGAAGTTTTCATTCCGCCACAAGAATATCTTGGATATTTTGATTATGAAGGCGTATATACAGTTGGAGGCAATGTAAAAAACCAAAATGATTATGCAGTAATTCCAACCATTTTAGTTTCTGTACTTGATGGAGAAAATACATTTACCAAAACAATATCACATGTTCCAATTCCACCAAAAACAGATATTCCATTTAAGATAAAATTTCCTGAAGTTACAGGAGATGTTCCTATCTTACTGGAAGCTAAACTCAAATTTGTAAAAACCCAAAAAGATCCAATATCAATTGAGATTCTTTATGATAAAACACTAATCAAACATGATGACGGTCATGTTACAGGAAGAATCCATAATAATGGAAACCAAACCATCTTCAACCCAAAAATTCTTGCGATAGCTCATGGTAATGGAACAGTACTTGACATTGTTCACAATATTGAATATATTGACAAAATAGAACCTGATGAAATTCTAGAGTTTTCAATGTATCCTGATCCTTCAATAACTGATGATGTCTTTTTCTATAGCTGTTTTGCTCCTGTAGATAGTACTGTTGTTCCTGTTACCACAAAGAAAAATGATGGCAATTTTGATTTTAGATATGATTCAGGTGCGTGGTATTCTGCTGCTAAATTCAATGAAGAGGGAACAACTCTTACAATACGTGGATACAATAGTTATCCACTTGAGACTTATGCAAACTTTGAATTTCCACAAATTTCAGGTAAAGAAAAATTTAATGTCACTCTAAATGATAAGCCTATAAAATTTATTCAAAGTGTAGATGATATGGGATTTTGGCATGTTGCATTTACTGTAGAGCCAACGTCCCAAGGAATTCTAAAGATTACTGGTTTTGAAAAAGGTTTACCTTCTGAAACCTCTAAAATTCCACAATGGGTAAAAACAAATGCAAATTGGTGGTCTACAGATCAAATATCTGATTCAGAATTTCTTGAAGGGATAGATTTCTTGTTTGAAAAAGGAATTGTTGTAGTAACATCAAAAGAAATGACTGCTCAATCAAATTGGAAACTACCGTCATGGATTAAAATAACAGCATCTTGGTGGTCTGAAGATAAAATTTCAGACGATGATTTTCTAAACATGATTGAAAATCTTGTGAAACGAAAAATAATTATAATCTAATTTACTTAATATGATAAATCTTATTATACAAACTTCAATCAAGCTTAATATCTAATGTTTCCATTACGAGATGAAAATCCACATCCTCCAGGATACAAACCAAAAGTAACTTATGTCTTAATTGCAATTAATGTCCTAGTATTTCTTATTGAAATTGCATATACTGGACAATTTATAGAATTCATAAATAACAATGCATATAATTTATTTTATAATTGGGGTGCAGTACCAAATTGTGTTACAGGCGGAACCGTATTCAACATAGATTTTGGTGAAGGTCCACAACAAGTAGCATGTCCTGATGCCCCATACATCTCTCTTCTAAGTTCTATTTTCTTGCATGGTGGTGCAATGCATCTTGGTGGTAACATGTTATTTTTGTGGATATTTGGTGATAACATTGAACTAAAGTTTGGTAAAATAAAATATCTAGCAATTTATCTAATATGGGGAATAAGTGCAGGCTTGGTTCACATACTTGGTGATCCTTCCAGTGTAATTCCTGCAGTAGGTGCATCTGGTGCAATATCTGGAATACTAGGTGCATATCTTGTAATTTTCCCAAGAGCCAAAATCCAGACTGCTATGATGATGGGATTCTTTATGAGAATGATGCATATCCAAGCAAGATGGTTCTTACCATTTTGGCTTGTCTTCCAAAACTTACTCCCATTTTTCATAGGAGGATTTGGTGTTGCAGGAGGCGGTGTTGCATATCTTGCTCATATTGGTGGATTTGTAGTAGGACTTGCTACAGGTTATCTATACAAGAAAACACATAGTTCTGATTTTACTTCTGGAACAAGATATGAGTATAAGGCCTAACTAGATCTCTAAAGAATAAATCAATGAAACTTTTTCAAACTAATCATGCCGTTGATTACAGTATCAATGTACCCAGGAAGAACTCAACAACAAAAAGATGAATATGCAAAAGCAATAACAAAATCAGCAGTAGAGATTCTTAAAACAAAAGAATCTCATGTCATTGTAGTTTTTGAGGATAATCCAAAAGAAAATTGGTTTCTAGCAGGAAACCAACTTTAACTATTTTTTAAAAAAAAACTGGAATAATTTCCTTCCAGTTACAGGGACAGACATACACACATTATGATCGATTACATAACTTACAACCAATTTACATAATAACAAAATGGCATATTTCATATTTGTACCACTTTATCCTTTTATTCTCATTTATAATTACAAATTTTATGAAAGTTGCAGTTGTACAATTCAAGGCTTCTACTGATAAAGAAATTAATCTAAAAAAAATTATCAACTATATTACAAAAGCATCAGAAAAAAAAGCAATACTTGTTGCATTTCCAGAATTTATGATGTTTTATACAAATTCATCGCAAACATCAAAACAGCTTGCAAACCTAGCTGAAACAATTAAGGGAAACTTTGTAAATACTATTGCAAAGACAGCCAAAGAAAACCATATCCAAGTCGTAGGTTCATTTTATGAAAAAAGCACAAAAAAAAATCGAGTACATGACACTTCATTTATCATTGATAAATCAGGCAAAGTAATTTCAACATATAGAAAAATTCATCTCTATGATGCCTTAGGATTCAGAGAATCAGATAAAATAGTACAAGGATCAAAGATTGCAAAACCTGTAAAGACTTCAATTGGAAAAATAGGAATGATGATTTGTTATGATTTAAGATTTCCAGAGATGTCAAGATCATTAGCTGCTTCAGGTTCTGAAGTTTTGATTGCACCGTCAGCGTGGGTAAAAGGTAACATGAAAGAAGAACATTGGATAACAATTAACAAAACACGAGCAATTGAAAATGGTTGCTATGTAATAGCACCAGATCAAGTGGGAAATATCTACTGTGGAAGAAGTATCGTAGTTGATCCTTATGGAAAAATTTTACTTGACATGAAAAAGAAACAAGGAATTGGATATGTTAACATTGAATTAAAACATGTAAAACAAATTCGTAAAGTCCTACCATTGCTAAAAAATAGACGAACTGATATCTATCCTACTTTGAAGGCTTAAATTTTCTGCTGTCACAATTAAAATTGGAACACTGTTTTGTCCATTTCTGCTTTCTTGAATAACGAAAAATTACCATTGGCCACTTACATACATCACATGACATCTTTATTGCTCTGAGTTTTGCTTTTTGTAAAAGTGGTGATGATGCCTTACATCCTCCATAAAAATTTGAACACCCCATGAATCGCTTTTTAGTAGTTCTAGATCTGATCACCATCAACTGACCTAATCTACATTCTGGACATTCCACTAGTCCGTTTTTTGGAGAATTTGTCCCAAGAATCATATATTTTCTCTCTTTTGATGACCAAGACAGATATCCATTAGTGTCCAAATACTGTATGATCTCTTTTTTGAAAATGTCTGTTTTTGACTTTGTAGCTTTTACAACATGTCTTGCTGCTTGTACAATTTGAAGGTCTATTTTCTTTGGGGGCATTTTTTGTAATGAATTTACTAAAACAATTTTTATAGGGAATCTGGTCAGCGACATTAGTGGAAAAGGTCTGCGTTCTTGGTGCTGGTAGCACGAAATATGGAAAATTAGCTGATAGTATAGCCGATATTACTACTCAGGCATCAGTGGCTGCCATAGAAAGTGCAGGAATTGATCCTAAAGATATCAAAGCGGGATACATTTCAAATGTTTTTGGAGTTGCTGATAAACAGGTACATCTCGGACCTGTCTTGATGAGCAATCTAGGAATTTCAGATAAACCATCATTATCAATAGAGTCAGCTTGTGGAAGTGGCTCCGTAGCATTTAGAGAAGCATTTGCAAATGTTGCAGCCGGTTTTTATGATTGTCTTGTAGTGACAGGAGTTGAAAAAGTAACTCATACTGGAACCGAATGGACAACAACTTACTTTTCATATTGCTCCGATTTCTTCTATGAAGGACAAGCTGGTGCATCATTTCCAGGACTATTTGCATCAATGGCAAGAGCATATCTGACAGAATTTAATGCAACAGAGGAAGATTTTGCTAGAGTTGCTGTAAAGAACCACGATAATGGACTTTTAAATCCAAAAGCCCATTTGCAAAAAAAGATCACCATTGATGATGTAATGAATTCAGCAGTTGTTGCAAGTCCACTAAAACTTTATGATTGTTGTCCTTTCTCTGATGGTGCAAGTTCTGTAATTCTTTGCTCTGAAAAATTTGCAAAAGAAAATGGTAATGATTACATTGAAGTTATTGGTTCTGGCAGAGGTGGTTCACCTGCTGCATTACAAGGTCGTGAACATTTGACTACAATCCCAAGTACAAAGATTGCAGCTGAAAGTGCTTTCAAAATGGCAAGAATCACTGCAAAAGATATTGATTTTGCAGAAGTCCATGATTGTTTTACAATTGCAGAAATTATTGATACTGAAGATTTAGGATTCTTTGAAAAAGGAAAAGGAGTTCAAGCTGTTCGTGAAGGCAGAACAAAATTAAATGCAGATATTTCAATTAATCCCTCAGGTGGTCTCAAGTCAAAAGGACACCCAATTGGAGCTACAGGTGTTGGACAAGTAGTAGAAGTATTTGATCAATTGACTGGCAAAGCTGGAGCACGAACTGTCAAAGATGCAAAAATTGGCTTAACTCATAACTTTGGTGCAACTGGAGCTAGTTGTGCTGTTCACATATTCCAAAGTGTATAAAATGTCTGTAAAAGAACAACTTATTGAAAAAGCAAAAGAAGGCAAAGTCCTTACTCATAAATGCACTAAATGTGGTCATTTGCATCTCTCTAATGTCTACTATTGCGAAAATTGCGGTAGCAAGGAATTCCAAGATGAGATTTTAGAAGGCACAGGCTCAGTAGCCACCTATACAATAATCACAGTTCCGCCAGCAGGCTTTGAAAAATACACACCATACGCCTTTGTCGTCTTACAACTGGATAAGACCAATTTACGAATTTCTGGATTTATGGCAGGAATAGCGACTCCTAAAGATCTTCCAGTTGGAACTAGAGCAAAAATCACTGGTTTTGATGAACATGGCATCATCATGGAAAAACAGTAAAATTATTTGTTTGAATTATTAAAAAAAATCATAATCATTTCTTAATAATTTTGTAAAGATGATCACTTTGATGTCTGTAGAAATTACATGTGGTAAATGTGGAGAAAAGATCGCTACCATGAAAATGCTAAAAGCTCTAAAAGATGTAATGAATCCATATAACGGAAAGTGTCCGTCATGTGGCCAAAAGTTATCAACATCTGAATTTTCTCTAGATGTACAAGAAAACTAAACTAAGATCTAAAAATCTTTATAAATTTTTATTTTTTTGTATATTTGTAATATTACAATTAGTTCTAAATTTTATTTTAATAAGAAAAAATATCTAAAACGATCTAGTCATAAGTCTTATTTACTCCTTTTTTAGTGAAATAGTATGGAATTAGATGAAGAACTAGAAGAGCCAAAGCGAAGCGGAATTCTTCAATCTACATCAAAGCGTGTAAGAATGATCTTTTCTGTAATGGCAAGTCCAAACAGGATAGATATTCTAAGAATTTTAAATTCAAAGGGTCCATTAACCTATTCTGAATTAAAGTCACTAGCAGGATTCAAATCCAAAAAAGAGAGTGGCAAATTTGCATATCATTTGAGAAAATTATTGAGACAATCTCTTGTAGCCCTAAACAAATCTGAAAGACGTTATACAATTACAAATCTTGGAAAACTCGTCTTAAGCTTGGCAAGACAAATTGAAGAACGATCAATTATTGAAAGTGGAAAGATGTATGTTAGAACCTCACATGAATCAATTGAAGAATTCAATTCCCATAAAATTATTCAATCACTTGTACGTGAAGGTAGTCTTCCATTGGAATTAGCTCAAAAAATTACTGAAGAAGTTGAGAATAGAATTTACAAATATCAGACAACCTATCTTACTGGATCACTTATCAGAGAAATGGTAAACTCTGTTCTTTTAGAACATGGTCATGAGGAATACCGCAATAAACTAGCACGCCTAGGCCTGCCTGTATATGACATACAAGAAATGCTCACAAATCTGGATAATGTAGATAATGGCGCAGAAGGCCTACTTTTCAATACTGGTCAGAAAATGTTTGCAGAACATTTACTCACAAATGTATTACCAAAAGACGTTGCTGATTCGCATCTTTCTGGTGATATGCATATCTCAAATCCAGGAATTTGGTCCATGATACCTGATACAATATTTGTTAATGTAAAAGAACTGATTGAAGATGGAGTTATTCTTGGTGGAAAATATCTTGATGTATCGAGAATTACATCATCAAAATCAATTGATGATCTTACATCTTCCTTGTCGATAATCATATCATTACTTTCCAAAGAAGCTTCGCAAGAAATTGTACTTGATGGATTGATTCCACTCTTTACAAAACATTCAAAGAACATTCCAGAACTTGAACAAAAACTCACAGATGCCTTTGCTACTGCATCTACCACATCAAAATACAATAGAAGAGCCACTAATGTTTCAATTAGACTTCAGTTAGGTGCTGATCTAAAAATTGTTAATGCAATAATTAACGCATACAAGAATTACACAAAGATAACCCCAATTCCAAAAATTGGTTTGATTGTAGATTTTGATAAAGGAAAAGTTACTGATGTTTCTGAAGTATTAGCAGAAATAATTTCAATTGGTGGAAAAGTGATGTTTGCAAAAGGTGAAGTGTCTAGTTATGGCATTACAAATGGTACAATTAAAAATTCTGGTCCACTTGCAATAACACTACAATCTGTTTCAATCAATCTTCCAAGACTTGCATTTGAATCCAATAAAGATGAAACATACTTTAGAGCAAGACTTGCATTACTTATGAAACCTGCCTTATCTTCTATGGCATTAAGAAAGAAAGATATTTCTGATCTTACTAGAAGAGGACTAAATCCAATTCTTGCAAAGAATACACAATACATGCAAAGAAGTTCTGTGTCACTTATTGTTAATCTCGTAGGCCTAAAGGAATCTGTTTTCAATATTCTTGGATTCCAAGATAATAAAGAAGGAAGAGAGATACTCAATAAAGTAATAGAAACTGCAGTTGATGTTGCAGCTAAAAAAGGCAAGGAACTCGGCGATACTGTAGCTATATCCATGACTGAAACTGAGGGATCTAGCCGATTCGCAAACCTAGATGGTGAGAAATATGGTAAAAACTCTGCTCTTAGTTCTATGGATAGTGACTCTTACTCACAAGGAATAGTTCTTAACGCCTCTGAAATAGGCGATTACACAAGTAAAACCGAGATTATATCTGAATGTAATAAACTATCTAAACTGCTCAATGGTGGTTTACTAGTAAGACTTGATATTGATCAGAACGCCACTCAAACTGATATCAAAAAATCAATTGAGAAAGCAGCAGAACTAGTATCTTCATTCAAGCCTGTAAAGAAAGTAGCACTATGTGGTGAATGTGGATTCAAAGATGAACACTTTGTAGACAAGTGTCCAAAGTGCAAGTCTTCATATGTAATCTGAAATTCGTAAATCAAAAACTAGTTCCGATCATTTTAGAAAATATTTTGATCAGTTTCAGACATGCGATCATCGCACTGAATTTATGACTGGTTGATCAGAAAAACCATTCCAACATCAATTGGACCGTTGTCAATATTTTTGAACTGAAATTTCAGAAAAAACTGCCAAATCATTTATACCGTCTTATTTCTTACCTCTTGCGGGGAGATTATAATTGGATAAATCACAAATAGAAAGTACTATCAATGAGATCCGTAAGCGAAGTGGCGCTGTAACGGCTTTCAATCAAGATAAAATTTCAAACGCTATATTTAGAGCGTTGGCAGCCACCTCTAAAGCCGACCGTGTGCTAGCCGATCAACTTGCAAATAAAGTCGTGCAAAAATTAGTCGAACAGGGATTTACAAATTCTAGAACTCCAACTGTTGAGGATATTCAAGATATTGTGGAATCAACCCTTATCGATTGTGGCAACAGCGACATTGCAAAGGCGTATATCGTTTACAGACATGAACGAAGAAAATTAAGAGACGAAAAAATGAAAGTCTTAAACACAAAATCTTTAGATACTGTCTCAAAGAATTTTGATCTAAATTGCTTGAGAGTATTAGCATCTAGATATCTTTTTAGAAATAGTAAAAATGAAATCACTGAATCTCCAACTCAAATGTTTGAAAGAGTAGCAATTCTAGTTGGAATCGGTGATATTCTATATGATGCCCAAGTATTTGATAAATCTGGAAATATTGCCCAAAATACTGAAGAAGCACGTACATATCTTGAGAAATTAGATAATTTTGATTATAAATTCAAGATTGGAGAATACTTTCTCAACAAGTGGCACTTTAGATCTTTAATCAATCATTATGTAACACTTGCAAACAAAGGCCAGATGAAAGTCAACTTTAAAGATCTTCTGACATTACTTGCAGCCAAAAAATTCGATAACTATGCAGACAAGATCACAGAATATTTTGAATTGATGACTGCACAAGATTTCCTGCCAAATTCACCAACAATGATGAATGCTGGTGGTAGATTAGGTCAACTTTCTGCCTGTTTTGTTCTTGGTATGCCAGATGACATGGAACAAATCATGAAATCAACTTCTGATGCAGCACTAATTTTCAAATCTGGGGGTGGAGTTGGAATCAACTATTCTGATCTTCGTGAAGAAGGTGATATTGTCGCATCAACATCTGGTGTGGCATCAGGTCCAGTCTCTTTTATGAATATCATCAATACCGTAACTGAAGTTGTAAAGCAAGGTGGAAAGAGAAGAGGAGCTAACATGGGAATTATTGAAGCTTGGCATCCTGATGTTGAAAAATTCATTACAAATAAAACCGAACCTGGTGTATTAGAGAACTTTAATGTCAGTGTAGGCATATGGGAAGATTTTTGGAATGCACTTGTAAACACAGATGATGGCAAGTACATGTTACGTAGTCCACGTGACAGAAAACCTGTAAGAGAAATCAATGCACATCAATTAATTGATTTGATAGCTATGTCTGCATGGAAGAGTGCAGAGCCTGGATTGATCTTCTTTGATCAAATTAACAAATACAATGTATTTGCCAAAGCAAGACAAGCTCCACTAAGAGCTACAAATCCATGCGGTGAACAGAGTCTATATCCATACGAATCATGCAACCTTGGTTCCATCAACTTGGTGAATCTTGTAAAAAGAAAGGCTGATGGAGAATACGAGTTTGATTGGCAAAGATACGAAGAAACAATTAGAAAGACAACCAGATTCTTGGATAACATCATTGATGTGAATCACTATCCTGTAAAAGATATTGACATTGCGTCAAAAGATTCTAGAAGAATTGGATTAGGTGTAATGGGCGTCGCAGATCTCTTATACAAATTAAAAATCCCATACAACTCTAAGGAAGGCTATGAACTACAATCAAAATTATCTGAAGCATTGACCTATTATTCTATGGAGGAAAGTGTAGCCCTTGCAAAATCTCGAGGTGAATTTCCACTTTGCTCAAAGACAGAATATCCAGAAGGAAAGATTCCAATTGCAGGATATTATGAGAAACCAAAAGAATCACATTGCTATGAATGGGATGCACTAATTGAGAAAATTAAGAAACATGGAATAAGAAATGTCTTGACTACTACAGTAGCTCCAACAGGAACATTATCTATGATTGCTGATTGCTCAAACGGAATGGAACCAGCATTTGCTCTAGTGTTTGAAAAGAGAGTAACTGTGGGTAGATTCTTCTACACCAACAAGATTGTTGAGGAAGTACTCAAAGAACATGGCCTATACAGCGATGAACTCCTTGCAAAGATTGCAGACAACTATGGTTCTCTAAAAGGAATTCCTGAAGTCCCACAATGGATGCAAGATGTCTTTGTCACTGCAATGGATATTCACTGGGCAGATCATTTAATGGCTCAAGGTGTATGGCAAGATTGGATAGGTAATGCAATTGCCAAGACAATTAACATGCCCTATGATGTTACTGCAGAAGATGTAAAGTCTGCATATCTGCTGGCTCATGAATTGGGACTAAAAGGAATTACAGTATATCGTGATGGTTCTAGACATAAGCAAGTACTTCACATGACAAGTGAAAATGCACAAAAAACATTTGATGTTACACCAAGTGAATATGTTACTGGATATGTAACAACTATGATTTCAAATCCATACATCAAATCTCAAGTACATAGTGCACTTGAACTCAAAGTTCATGATGAAGAAATCACATCTGAACCTATGAGACAAGAAGAAGTATCTGAAGATCGTCTATGTCCAACATGCAAAAACAATCTTGTATTTGTAGAAGGATGTAGTATCTGCATAGAATGTGGATTCAGCGGTTGTACTTCTGGATAGAGAACAGGATCATATCTTTTTTACTTCCTTTCACTTTTCATTCAATATGGATAAGAAGATTTTAGGACTATCTGTTGGTATTGCAATCATTGCTATAATTGCAGTACTGATTATACCGAACTTAGACTCAATTACTAGTCAGAAACATAATGAAAAAATTGGTCTTGTAATTAACACACCAAATTCATCCATATCTTTGCAGGATTTGAATCAAATTTACTCTGATGCATCTTCTACCGGAATTGGAAGAAGTAATGTGTATCTATTTTGGAATATAGTTGAACCTGTAAGAGGGGAATTCAACTGGGAACAATCAGATATTTTGATGAGTTTTAATAAAAAAAATGATCTTAAAGTTACATTGTTTTTTTCTGTGATTAATGGAGAAACACTAGGACCTTTCCCAAACTGGATTGGAAAACCATCTCTTAACGCAATTGGAGAAGATAGACTAGTTAACGTTCTTGATGCAATATTATCTCGTTATGATATTATAGATACAGTTGTAATTGCTGGTGAAACAGAATCACAATTTCGTTATTATGAACAAAATATTCCTGTATACAAAGAGCTTTTCAACGGAGTATACACCAAACTAAAAGAAAAACATCCTGATGTAAAGATAGGAAACGCATTTGCCTTACATAATGTACTCAATAAAAACTTGGAACATGTTGTAACTGACCTAGCACTTGGCGATTTTGTTGCTTTCTCATATTTTCCAGTTGATAACTTGAATGATATAATCAAAACTCCACAAGAAGCTAAAGAGGATTTGCAAAAAATATTTGAAATCATACCTGATAAAAAAATTGGGCTTTTTGAGATTAGTTGGAGCACATCTGATTTTGTAGGAGGAAATAATACATCTCAAAAAATGTTCTTGGAAAAATCATTTGAATTTTATACAGAAAATGAATCTAAAGTAGAATTTCTTACATGGTATAGACAATATGATAGACCTGATGGTACATGTGTTATTGAAAAACCAGAAATCGGAGATGAAAGTGTCAGTATAGGTGGTGGTTCTAGTTTAGGAAGTAGTGAGTATGTAATTGAACGATTAAGCCATTATATTTGTAGTTCTGGATTAGTGGATGTTAATGGAATTCCAAAACCTAGTTGGAATGAATTTAAAAATCAGATTGAAATGATCAACTAAAATGATCTCTCTAGTTTTAGCAGAATCTGCGTTAGAACTTGTTCCTTTAGAACTACAAGATCACTCCTCAGTATTATCACATGCACAAAAATTAGGAAAGAATCCATCTGAAATCTTACTTGATAATTCTTGGCACTTTGCTGCCATGAAAGGAATCAATAACGAAATCAAACGAGGAAGACCTGATTTAGTTCATTTTTCTATATTAGAGGCAACTACAATTCCATTATATTTACAAAATAAAATTAAAATCTATATTCACACAATTGATGATAAAGTAATTTACATTGGAGAAAATGTTCACATCCCAAAATCATATCATAGATTTGAAGGTTTGATTGAAAAATTATTTCTGGAAAAAACCATACGATTTGATACTAGTATATTATTAGAAATCAAAGAAAAATCGTTTTCTGAATTAATTAATGAAATAAAGCCATCAAAAATTATTGGTTTTTCAACCAAGGGAGAACTTAGTTCATTTGAAAAAATTAGCTCTGAAATCTCCGATAATACATGTCTAATTATTGGTGGATTCCAAAAAGGTCATTTTTCTGAATCAACAAAAAACAAAATAAATCACTTGTTTTCAGTTGATAGCTTGTCTTATGAGGCGCATGTGGTAATTGCACGTATACTGTATGAGTATGAAAAAACCGTTTTTATGTAGGAAATTAAGTTTGTTCTCTTGTGCAGTCATAGTATAGCCTGGTTAGTATTCGGGGTTTCCAACCCTGTGACGCGGGTTCGAATCCCGCTGACTGCATTTTTCTAATCTAAAGAGAACCAATTTTTAGGTGCACTATGAATAGTCATTGTGAAACTAGCTCTTAGAAAAATTGCATTAGAAAGAATGCAAATTCTAATCAACAGTGCAATTTCTAACGCAAAAATGAATCCAGATCTTTCTCAACGACAAGCATCACTTGCACGACGAATTTGTACGAGATACAAAATTCGTATGCCTTATGAGTTAAGAATTGTTTTTTGTAAAAAATGTAAGTCATTTATCGCACCAGGAATAAATTCTAAAATTCGTCTAGGTAGAACATCAGTAAAGTCGATCAGAATTTCATGTAATCTATGTGGGCATACTTATCGTAAAATAATACCTCAATGATTTATAAGACGATTCTCAATTTTTTCATTTCATGGCAAAGGTATACGATGTACCATCTGATGCATTGATTAGTAAGTTAGCAGGTATTCTAAAAAACGAAGACATTCCTGCTCCCTCTTGGGTTCCATTTGTAAAAACTGGTGCGCATGCAGATAAACCACCTCAAGATAGAGAATGGTGGCATACAAGATGTGCATCATTAATGAGAAAAATTTACCTTCATGGTCCACTCGGAATTAATGAATTAAGAAAAATTTACGGTGGTGGAAGACCATCTGGATATGGTGCAGCTCATCATAAAGATGCCAGTGGTGCAATAATTCGTAATGCAGTTCAAGGATTAGAAAAACTTGGATATGTAGAAAAAGTTGAGAAAAAAGGCCGTGTTATTTCAAAACAAGGAATGCAAAAACTAGATAGATTATCAACAGAAATTCTACATGAACTTATCACTGAAAATCCTCAGCTGAAAGTATACTCTTAGATTTAAAATGAGTTTTCCTGAATCAACTGATCCTCACGATAAACAAAATCATGACCCAACTGCCCAAAAAGAGCAAATCCTCAAACAGATACTTTCACCAGAAGCAAGAATGCGATTAAATAATATCAAAATGGTCAAACCTGAATTATCTGATCTTGTAGAGCAGTATCTTATTGGAATGGCTACACAAGGAAAAATAAATTCACAGATTAACGACAATCAACTCAAACAAATTTTGTTATCAATTCAACAACCAAAACGTGATTTTAAGATAAATCGTATCTGATCTAAGAAAATATAATTAGGGGTTAGACTCGAAATTATTCATGAAAGGCGTAGTTTATGAAGAATATGCACCTGATGATAATTTTGCAAAAATTTTAAAAGTAAAAGAAGTACCTGATCCAAAACCTAAAGCTGACGAGGTAGTTTTCAAGGTTAAATCGGCTGCTCTAAATTATAATGATATCTGGGGAATGAGAGGATCACCAGTACCAGTTCCATTACCTCACATTTCTGGTTCTGATGCAGCTGGAGATGTAATTGCAGTTGGTGAAGATGTACAAAATATCAAAGTTGGTGATAAAGTAGTTTCACATTCTAACATGTCATGTAGAGTATGCAAAGCATGTACTGATGGTAGAGAATTTGATTGTGTTGGTAGAATAATCTGGGGATTTCAGACCGGTCCAAATTGGGGTGCATTTTCTGAAATTACACATCTTCCAGAAGTTAACATTTCAAAAATTCCACAGGGCGTAAGCTACGATGAAGCAGCAGCTGCCTCTATGACCCTTTTAACATCTTGGCATATGCTAGTTGGAAGAGCAAAGATTCGACCAGGTCAAACTGTCTTAATTATGGGTGGAGGTTCTGGAGTCGGAAGCTTTGGAATTCAAATTGCAAAGTTATACAATTGCGATGTTATTGCAACTGCTAGTCCTGATAAGTTAGATAAATGTCTAGAACTAGGCGCAGATTTTGCAGTAGACCACAGAAAAGAAGACTGGTATAAAGAAGTAAGAGCAATCTCAAAGGAATTAGCAAAGAAAAAAGATGAAGCACCAGGAATCGATGTATCATTTGATCACATTGGTCAAACCCACTGGAATCAACAACTTACACTACTCAAGTATGGTGCAACATTGGTATCATGCGGTGCAACAACTGGATACGATGCAAAAACTGATCTTAGACATGTATTCTTTAAAGGAACAAATATTCTTGGTTCAACACAGGGAACTAAAGCAGAGTTAGATCAGGGTCTGTACTGGATGGGTCAAGGTAAAATCAAAGCAGCAATAGATTCTGTTTATTCGTTTGAGCAAGCAGCAGAAGCTCATACTAAAATGTTAACTGGAAAAGGACTCTTTGGCAAAATCTTAATGAAGCCAGAAGCTACCTAATCATTTAATGACACATCTTTTTAGAAGTCTCATTTTTGTTCCTGGAAACAATTCTAGATTTTTAGAAAAGGCAAAAAAACTTCAAGCTGATATAGTATGTTTTGATCTGGAAGATTCTGTACCTGATGAAGAAAAAAAAAATGCTAGAAAACTAATTCAAACTGCGCTAAAATCCCATTCATCTTATCTTGCTTCAATTTTTGTTCGCACAAATTCCCCAAAATCTGGAAAAATTCCTGATGATCTTAAAGAAGTAATTCAAAAAGGAATTGATGGAATTGTAATTCCAAAAGTTAACAATGTTAATGAAATCAAAAAAATTGAGAAAAATCTTTTGTTATTAGAAAAAAATCGTAAACTAAAACCAATCCAAATAATTCCTTCTATTGAATCAGCAGAAGGAGTAGTCAATACATACAATATTGCATCTTGTAGTAAACGAATACCTGCAGTTGTTTTTGGAGTTTTTGATCTCTTGAATGATTTAGGAATTGAATACACAAAAGATCCTGAAGGTGGGAGATACTCTAGAACAAAGATTCCTGTAGATGCAAAAGCAGCAGGAATACATGCTATTGATGCTATTTGGCAGGATCTTAATGACATTAAAGGACTTGAAAAAGATTGTAAGATTGGAAAAAGTTTGGGGTATGTCGGAAAAAGCATTATACATCCTGATCAAATTTCTACAACCCATAAAATTTTTTATCCTAGTAAAATGGAAATTCAATGGGCAGAAAAAGTCTGCAAATATTATTTGAAATCTACAAAGAAAGGAAAAGGTGCAACAACCATAGATGGAAAGATGATTGATGAGGTTCATTTCAAACAAGCCAAGGTACTACTTGAAATTATAAAAAACAGTTCTATAATCTAATATTTTAACAAAATTATTCATAAATAGATATTATTTAATTGGTTATATTGATGCTAGTACTTTCATCAAATATTTTTTTGTTTATCACTACTTGAATCATAATATCATTTTTTTTCATTCCTACTTTGATTTCATCAAAAACACATCTATATTTTGAAATTCTTTTACTTTCACTAAGAATTTTTCCTGATTCTAAAATTAATCCATTTATTATTAAATTTTCAATTTTTCTATATCCTGAAGTTTTTGGAACTTTGGATTCTTTTAGAATTTGAGGAATAGTTAAATCATTATCAAAAAGACAAATGAGTATCCTCCTAGTTTCAGTATCTCCACATAATTCTAATATTAAATCATTTAGTTTTTGATCAATTATTTTAATAGAATAGTTTTCATCTATTTTTTTAATTTTAATAATTTCATTAATACATTCATTTTCAAATTTTTTTTTATCTATATTGGAAATATTTTTTAATGTTTCACTAAATTTGTGAAAATGTTCTATTGATAGCTTTATTGACATTCCATGTTCTAAGAATAGTTTTCTTTCTAGGTTTTTTCGTTCATCCGAATTTAATTTCTTTTTAATTATCTTAGATAGTGATGTGGAAATCAATCTATCAATTCCAGTCATTATTACATTAGGAAATAATACAAAATATTAAAGCATGTTTCATTAAACCTGAATGTATATGCAACGTTCAGTTATTGTAATTGATGATGATGAAGATACTGTTCGTCTATTTAGTGAATTTTTGGAAGAAAATGGCATCAAAGTGGTAGGAAATGGTTATGATGGTATAACTGCTATCAAACTTTACAAAGAAAAAAAACCTGATGTTGTACTAATTGATATGATGATGCCCAACGGAAGTGGATTTTATGCAATTAAAAAAATCAAAGAAATCAATTCTAAAGCAAAAATCATTGCTGTTAGTGGAGATAGTAGTTATTCAACCGAAGAAAAACTAGAAAAATTAGCTATCCCATTTATCCAAAAACCGTTTAATATGGAACAAATTCTTTCTGTTATTAATGCCTAAACACTTTCCCATATTTGGAACATTTCATATAATGTTATATTCTAAACTTCATACATTAATTCTGATGATATTATTATGAGCAAACGTGTAACAATAATGATTGATGAAGATCTAGACAAAAAAATAAGATTTCGTCAAGCAAAACTAATTCAACAAGAACAGACTTCATACAGTTATTCTAAAGTATTGAATGAAACACTTAGAAAAGTTTTAAAATAATTTCTGTGTTTTTTTATTACTAGTCTCTTACTTAATTTTTCGAATAGAATAAAGACATGATATTTCATTATATTAGTGATCCAAACTGATTAACTTACTTGATCCAACTGTTGTACTCACCAGAATGTTTGAATCTGGAAAATTTGATGATATGCACAATTATTGTACAAAATTACTAGAAACTAATCCTAATGATATGGTAGCTTTACAAAATTCGGCATTGGCTTTATTGCATTTAGAAAGATTTGAAGATTCAATCATTTATTGTGATAAAGTCTTAAAAATAAAAAATTTTGATATTTATGCCTTAAAAAATAAAATTTATTCGCTTGAAAAGTTAAAGCGATATGATGTTGCATTAACATGCTGTAAAATTATTCTTGATATCGATGGTAATGATATATGGACACTCAATAGTATGGGTTTATCATTAAATGAATTAGACAGACATAAAGAAGCTATAGAATTTTACGATAAAACACTAAAACTTGATAACAAAGACATTACTGCATTGATGAATAAGGCTATCTCTCTAAATCATTTAAGAAATTATAAAGAATCTATAGAATACTATGATAAGGCACAGATGGTAGATCGCAGTTTACATGAAGCATCTATTGCTAAATCTCAAGCATTTGAAAACTTAGGTATGGAAGATGAGGCATTTTTAGCTGCACAGGGAGTTTTAGTTAAAGATATGGAACAAATCAAAATTGATGCCAAAAAAAACAAGTGTTCTGTTTTTCATCAATATTGTCAAAATGAATTTGAAGAATTAAAAAATAAAAAATCAAATTCACAATAGCAAGAAAATCAATTTATACAAAGAAATTTTACACAATAAATGATGTTTACTGGAATAGTTGAAGGCATTGGAAAAATTGAGAAAATTTCAAAAAACACTAAAAATAGGTGTGCTATTCAAATGACTGTAAATTTAGGAAAACATGCAAAAGGCTTGAAGATTGGACAAAGTGTATCTTTGAATGGAGTTTGTCTTACTGCTACAAAATTATCTAAATCTAATTGCATTTTTGAAATGATAGAAGAAACTACACAAAAAACTGATCTAGGAAATCTAAAACCTGGCGACATTGTTAACATTGAGCGAAGTCTAAAAACTGGTGGCAGATTAGAAGGACATTTTGTTTTAGGTCATGTAGATGGAGTTGGTACCATCAAAAAAATACAAAATAAACCTAAAGAAGTGCAAGTTTGGTTTGAAGTTCCCAAGAAATTATCGAAATATATTGTAAAAAAAGGTTCAATTGCAGTTGATGGAATCAGTTTGACAGTAGTAGATATTAAAGATAATCTTGCTTCTGTATGTTTGATTCCTCATACGATAGAAATAACTAATTTCAAAACAAAGAATGTTGGCGATAAGCTTAACATTGAAACTGATATTCTTGGAAAATACATTTTAAAATAAAACTAATGTTCTACTACTTTTATGGTAATTACCAATTTTATAGTAAACTTTATAATTAGTTTACAGATGATTTTTCATATATGTCACTTGAATCAGGACTTGAATCACTAAAACGAGGTGAGTTTGTATTATTATTTGACTCTGCAGGAAGAGAAAATGAAATAGATATGGTAGTTGCTGCAGAATTTGTAACACCTGAACATGTTGCAAGAATGCGTCAACATGCTGGTGGTCTTTTATGCATTGCAATTGATCATAATTTTGCAAATTCTTTAGAATTAAGATACATGCATGAAATTTTAGCAGAATCGCCAATTTCAAATAAAGAAATGATCATGGGACTTACTCCATATGGTGATCATCCCACATTTTCAATTTCTGTTAATCATTATCAAACTTATACTGGTATAACAGATAAAGACAGATCACTAACCATCAGAGAAATGGCAAATATTTTTAGTGTTGAGAACAAACAGAAAAAATTTGCTTCTTCTTTTAAAACTCCTGGACATGTTCCGTTATTAATTGCCTCAAAAGGACTATTAGCAAAAAGACAAGGTCATACTGAAATGTCTATTTATCTTACTCAAATTGCAGGTTTAACTCCTGTTACTGCAATTTGTGAAATGATGGATGCTGAAACTTATACTGCATTATCTATTGATAAAGCAGAAAAATATGCAAAACAAAATGCAATTCCGTTGATTAATGGTAAAGAATTATTAGAATTTGCCAAGGTGCATTAATTTTGAATATTGCTATAGTGGTTTCGGAATTTAATGAAGAAGTGACATCTAGGATGCTTTCTGTAGCTGAAGAAAAAGCAAAAATTATGAAATTGAAAATAAACTATACCTGTAAGGTGCCAGGAGCATATGATATGCCAATAATAGTCAATGCATTGTTACAAAAAAAAGATGTTGATGGGGTAGTTACTCTTGGTGCTATAATTAAAGGGCAAACAAAACATGATGAAATAATCGCTCATTCTACAGTACAAGCATTAACTGCTTTATCCACTAAATATCAAAAACCCGTCTCTTTAGGAATAACTGGACCTGGAATGCAGGAAAGACATGCATATGCCAGAATACGACCTGTAGCAGAACGTGCAGTTGAATCAGTTGTAAAAATCTTCAACGAGTTACAGAGGATTCAAAAATGATTCAACTTAGCATATTGAAAATAAATGACTATGGGCCTTGGACTCTAACCCTAGGTAGTGATAGAGAGCATGCACTTCAAATGCTTCAAGCATCACTATACAAAGAGATTCAAAAATTATTCTCAGAAAAAAATTGTCTTGTTTTCTTAAATAGAGCCGATGAATTTTTTGTAGTTTCTAATGGATTGCTCTTAGAGGATCATATTGAAATTCAAAAAAATCTTGAAAAATCTTTTGATGTCAGACTATCCATGTCAATAGGTTATGCTGATTCTCCATTTGAAGCAAATCTAAAAGCATATGAAGGAAAAAAAAATGAGACTTTTCTAAGCAAAAAACATACTATTTTTGGTTTTATTAACGGCAAGTCTGAACAAAAAGTTTCAATAATGCACTTTGATGTAGACAATCTTACTTCTAGGCGAAAAATAAATTCTCCGTATGAGATTACTTCAACAATTTTTGATTTATATGCAAAAATGTCAAAATTCTTTTTAACAAAAAATTCTCTTACATTTTTTATGGGTGGAGATAATTTTATGGTTGTTGCAAACGATGATGCTAAAAACTCTGTAAATGATTTCATTAAATTAATTGAAAAAGAAGATAATATTACTTTGAATTGTGGCATAGGTAATGCAAAAACTGCTAGAGAGGCTGTAAAACTTGCGACTAAATCTCTTGATACAATAAGAGAAATTAGAAATTCGGGAAAAGAAAAACCTAATGTTTATGAATTATCATGCTAATCAAAAATGCAAGTATTTTATTAGGTAAAGAGTTAGATTTTATTTCAAATACTAACATAAAGATTCAAGATCAAAGATTCAAACGAATCCAACCCAATCTAGGAGCTAGCGCAAAAGAAGAATCAATAGATTGTGAAGGATTATTATTAATTCCGGGATTTGTAAATTGTCATACACACCTAGGTGATTCTATTGCAAAAGATGTTACACTGAACAGTTCAGTTGACAAACGAATTCATCCTGTCTCTGGTATTAAACCAATAATTCTAAAAAACACCAATAAAAAATACCTTGCAAGTTTTATGAAAAATTCTTGTCATTCTATGTTAAATAAAGGAATTACAACTTTTGTCGATTTTAGAGAGGGTGGAATTGAAGGAGTTTTACTACTAAAACAAGTTCTGTCTGAATTACCATTGCGTTCATTTATTCTTGGAAGACTAGAATTCTATCAAGGACCAATTGAAATTAAAAAAAACATTCCTTTACCTAGACATAAAATGGATGAACTAACGGAATTACTAAAGAAATGTGATGGTATTGGAGTAAGTGGGGCAAATGAAAATAGTTCTTCTGTGCTAAATTATTATTCTAATACCCCTAAAATTCGAGCCATTCATTCATCTGAGACAAAACAAAGTGTTTCTATATCAAAGAAAATTACTGGAAAATCTGAAACTATACGTGCGTTGAATCTAAAACCACATTTTCTGGTACACATGACTCATGCATCATCAGGTGATATACATGCTGCAACAAAAAGAACCCATGGAATTGTGATTTGTCCTAGAGCAAACGCCGCACTTGCTGAAGGAATTCCTGATATTGAATTGATGAAAAAGGCTGGTTGTACAATAGCATTAGGTACTGATAATGTAATGATAAATTCTCCAGATATGTTTAGAGAAATGGATTATTTGTGGAAAGTAACTATGGGCATTCACAAGAAAAGAATCAATCCAAAAGAAATTCTAAAAATGGCAACTGTGAACGGGGGAAAAATTTTGAGAAAAGATATTGGAGTAATTGAAAATGGTAAATTTGCAGATTGCATTTTCATAGATAAACATGCATTGGATTTAGAACCAATGCATAATCCACATGCATCTATTGTACATAGAGCATCCGAATCTACAATTCGAGCTGTGATGATTGGAGGTAAAATAGTACATGGAAAAATCTAGACCACATGTAATTCTAAGTGCAGCAATTTCAATAGATGGAAAAATTGCTACACGTTTAGGTGATTCAAAACTATCTTCTAAAAAAGATAAAATTAGACTCCATAAACTTCGTTCAAAAGTTGATGCAATACTAGTAGGAAAAAATACAATACATAGAGATGATCCATTACTTACTGTAAGATATGTAAAAGGGAAAAACCCTACAAGAATAATTTTAGATTCTCAAGGAACAATATCTATCAATTCAAAAATTTTACAAACATGTAATAAAGTTCCAACTATTATTGCAGTTTCTAAAAGAATCAGCAAAGTAAATTTACAAAAATTAAAAAGATTCCCCGTTGAAATAATCATGACTGGTGAAAATTCAGTTAACATAAAATCCTTAATGAATAATCTAAGTAAAAGAAAAATTAATACAGTTCTGGTCGAAGGTGGTGGAACTGTTAACTGGCAATTTATCCAAAATAATTTGTTTGATGAAATTTTGATAACTATTGCTCCATTTATCATTGGAGGTGTTGATGCAATAACATTTGTTCAAGGACGAGGTTTTGATAAAATCATAAAATCGCCAAGACTTCGATTAAATACAATAAAAAGACTCGAAAATTACCTTGTTTTACATTATACAAAAGTGTAAGTTATTATACTTAATTCAAAATATAACAAGAAATTGGCAGCAAAAAAGAAAGCTACAACAAAAAAGAAAACTAAAAGCACTAGTAAAAAATCAAAGACTAAAGCAAAATCATCAAGCAAATCAAAATCTGGAAAACCAGCATTTGGTGGTTATGCAATTAATTTTGCAGGTCGTCAAGAAACTGTAGAACAAGTTTTTGGTAACAAACCTATTGCACCAAGTGAAATGACAAAAAAGATTTGGGTATTTGTTAAAGCAAAAAGCCTTTCTAATCGTTAGACACAAATTGTTAACGAGTTACTCGTTAACAAATTTCCCATCTTTTAATTATTTATCTAAAAATTTGAATAAGATATAGATATTGGATTTCATTTGTAAATGTCATGTCAACTGCATCTTTAAGACGAGATCATGATCTAATAGAAAAAGTCATCAAAGCAATGGAATCTACAATTCAACTTCTAAATGATGGTAAACAAATTCCTGAATCTATATTATTACCTGTTATTGATTTTTCAAAAAATTTCACTGATGTTTGTCATCATAGTAAAGAAGAGAACTCACTATTTCCTGCATTAGAACAAGCAGGAATGCCACATAATATGGGTCCAATAGCAATGATGTTAATAGATCACGAACGTTCAAGAGAAATTGGAAAAGAAATGGAAAATTCTGCTAAGGATTACATTTCATCTGGTAATTCTACAAAATTGATTAGTGATATGCAACAATATGTAGCGCATATAACAGAACATCTGTGGAAAGAAAATAATAGATTGTTTATGATGGCTGAAGCACGTTTGCAATATGTTGCAAAAAAGGTTGATAAAGAACTAAATGATATTGAGGAACTAAAACTAAAAGAAACTGGAAAAACCAGAGAACATTATGAACAATTAGCTGAAACCCTAATTCAAGATGTTTCTCAACACAGAAATTAAATTTGTCTTACAGTATATTTGGTCAAGTGGTTGGAGTCAGAAAATATGCCAATGGAGATATTGAGCTAGATTTCTATCATGACGATGAACTTACTGAATACAAATATTCCTCAAATTCTAATCTGTTAGGTAATTTTCCTAAGGAACTAGCTGAAACTTTAGCCTCAACTTTGGCATCTGACATATGTATTGAAATTTACTTTAATGAGAGTGGAAGTCCAACTCATGTTGAGTTAGAAGAATGTGATTATGACGATGATGAAGAAAACTAACAAACTTAGGATAAACTCTAATTCTCATGATTAAGATGACTCATTCCACGTAATGATGGTGACTCAGATTGTCATAGAATCTAACTGATTTAATGTTCACAAATTCAAGAATTCCGTATCTTGATAATTCTCTTCCAAATCCACTATGTTTTATCCCTCCAAATGGAATTCTTGGATCTGAAATTACCACATTATTGACACTAACTATTCCAGATTCTATTCGTCTCGATATTTTTTCAGCTTTTGCTAGATCTTTAGTCCAAATACTTGCTCCTAATCCAAATTCGGTATCATTTGCTAACTTTATAGCTTCACTTTCATTTTCAACTATTGTTATAGGTGCAACTGGACCGAATGTCTCTTCTTTTGTAATTCTCATATTTGGTTTAATATTTGTAAGAATTGTAGGTTGATAGAAGTAACCCACTCCCTCAATTTCTGAGCCACCTAAAAGAATTTCAGCACCCTTCTCTTTTGCATCTCTTACAATTCCTGAAATAGTTTCTAAACTACCCTTACTTGATAAAGGTCCCATATCAGTTTCAATTAAAGTAGGATCTCCAACTTTTAATTGAGATGCTTTTTTGATAAATAATTCAATAAAATCTTTAGCAATATTTTTACCAACAAAGAATCTTTTAGATGCGACACAACTTTGACCACAGTTGATGAATCTGCCTTGAACTGCTCCCTCTGCAGCTTTTTCAATAATTGCATCATCTAATACGATAAATGGATCACTTCCTCCAAGCTCCAAAACACATTTCTTTAAATTCATTGCAGCTCTTTGGCCTACCTTAGCACCTGCATCTGTACTGCCTGTAAATGTCACCGCATTAACATCAGAATCTATAAGATGATTGGCAGATTCTACACTTCCTATTACTGTTTGAAATATTCCATCTGGTATACCTGATTCAGTAAATGCTTTTTCAATTTCAATACCTGACTGCATGGTCACTCTAGATGGTTTCATTACTATGACATTGCCTGCCATTAAACATGGTGCAGCAAATCTTAGAGCTTGCCAATAAGGAAAATTCCATGGCATAATTGAACCAATTACTCCGAGCGGTTCAAAAGTAAGAAAACTTTTTCTTGCGTCTGTGTTTAATACTTCATCAGCAAGAAAACTGTCTCCATGATCTGCATAAAACTCCAATGCCCATGCACATTTTTCAACTTCACCAATTGACTCTTTGATTGTTTTCCCCATTTCAGCGGTTTCAACTTTTGCCAATTCCATTTTATTCTTTTTTAGATATTCAACTAAATTGTAGATATAACTTCTACGTTTTTCATAATCTTTTTTCCATTCTGGAAAAGCTCTTCCTGCCCTCCCAACTAACTGGAATACTTGCTCTTTATCCATTGGTGTATATTTTGCAATTTCTTCACCGGTTGCTGGATTTGTTGTAGTTATTTGATTCAGGATTTTTTCACTAAATTCTCCTATTTAATTTAGTGACCTCTTTCTCAACTTTTTAGATACTATGAGAGTATTTTTGTATATAATTTAATGATAATATGAGTAAATTCTTCATACGCTCATTCTGAATTGATCTTTTTTCTAAATAGTATGTAATACTAGAATGTCTGTTGCATATCTTTTTTAATTTCATCAATTTTTTTCGAGTATGCTTTTTTTGATTTGTCATTCTTTTTTAAATTCAATACATTTCCACATGATGGGCACTTGAACATTCCTTCTAATGCATCCTCAAATGTAACTCTATGACAATCTTCATTTCCACAATGATAAAAATCTGAATAATTTTCATAATCAAATCTTTGTTGTAATCTTTCTGTGATTTTCTTTTTTTGACTCTCTATGAAATGTTCTACTTCTTCCCTACGTGTTCTCCATCTATAGACAAACCATCCTTTGCGTTCATCTTTGACTCTAATTCCAGTTATGAGTGATTTTCCAAATAGATCATACAAAACTTTTCTAACCATGTTGATCCTCAAACCTGTAGAACTTGCAATTTCCTCATCTGTCGCATCTTCTGCCTTCAAAAGCGATCTTGCCACCTTAAGATACTCATCTCCTCCTATCATGGATGCAATTCTAACAAAAGGGTCTTCGTATTTGTCTACCAACTCTAGTCACTAATGATTTTCTATTATTAATCCCTTGTTCTGCTTACTAGTACATTTTTGCCTTTTCTTGTAGGTATGATCTTTCTTTTAGCCCCTGGAAAACTATTCTTAAACTGCTCTCCTTTTTGAATACGATCAAGAAGTACAGCTAAAGCACTAATCTCTGAATGAGGTTGACTTCCTATTCCTACGTTGTAATCCGCAAGTTCATAGATTTCTCTAGGTACTTTTTCTGCACCTACTACTATTAGTAAATTTTTCTCTTTTCTAAGTTGGTCATCTACATCATTGATGCTTTCTCCATACATAGTAAGATGTACTATTTTGTATTCCTCTTTTTTCTTTTTTACAATTGACTTCCAGTTATCAATAAATTCTACAATAAAATTCCCACCCCAAGTATTGTTGATTTTTTCTAAAGTATCTCTAATCTCTGGATTTACTTCGGTCATGAATATTTTGGCACAACCAAAAGCTCTTGCAACTAGAGCTACATGTGTAGTTACTCTATCATCTCTAACAAGACGTTGTCCAATCCTTACAACCTCAATTACCATATGTATTGTCAAACTCCTTCGGAGTCTCTTTTTTGAATTCTGGTAATTTTTGACTTTGAATAATATCTTTGATTAGATCTTTTAACTCATTAACATTATATCCTGTTTTAGCTGATACCGCAATCCGTTTTTTATAATCTTTTAAATTAAGAATCTCTATTTTTTCTTCAATTTCGTTAGTTGTCAATAAATCTGATTTATTTAAAGCAAAAATTATTCTATCCATTTCGACTCGTAATTCACTTAAAGTTCGCATACAACTTGCAAATTTCTTTCTCAAATCAAATAATGAATCACTAATATCGACTACAACTATTATGACATCAGTATGAATCAATTCCTCTAATGTAGATTTGAATGCATCAATCATGTACGCAGGTAACTTACTGATAAATCCAACAGTGTCTGCAATTAAAAACGGTTCATGATCAATGGAAAATCTTCTTGTAGTTGTAGAGAGAGTCGTGAATAAACTTTTACTTTGTTCTTTAGATTCACCTGTAATTTTATTAAACAATGTAGTTTTTCCAGACGAAGTATATCCTGCAAGAGATATGGTCTTGAATCCAAGTCTTTTTCTTCCCTGTCGATGAAGCTCTCTTTGTTTTCCAGCTTTTTCAAGTTTTAATTTTACAGATTGCATTCTATGTTTGATATCATCATGGTAAACATCGATCTCAAATTTTCCTATCCCCATAAACCCTGGCTGTTCTCCCATACTAGAGAGACGCACTTTTTCTTTAGCCCTAACCAGTTCATAACGTAGTTGGGCCAACTTCACTTGCAATTTAGATTCAGCACTGGATGCTCTACTTTCAAAAATTTCTAGAATTAATGCTTCTCTATCTAAAATTTCTCTATGTAATACAGATGCTAAGTTATAATTTTGACTTGGCTTTAATATTTCATCAAAAACAATAACATCTGGTTTGAGTTTTTCTGCAATTTCTTCTAATTTCTCTAAAACCCCTCCACTAATTCCATATTTTGGTTTCTTTAGAAAATGTTGTTTTATTATATGTATGACTTGTATTCCTGCAGCATCGCATAATCCTACAGCTTCAGTCACAGCATCTTCTTTATCATATGTAATTAGTATTGCAGAATTCATTTTATTTACAATATTCTCACGTATTACTCAAGTTAAAGCTTCACTAATTTTTTCATTACAACAAAGTACACTGGTAAATTATTTGACTAATGTCCTTCTATCTGGACATAACTCTATTCTCACGCATAATCATGCTGTTTTCTTTAATGATTTTTCTATATTCATATTAAGAACAATTTCTGCTATGTCGCTAGCATATTCTGAAATCCTTCTAATATTTTCTGTCATTCTTCTAATTCTGTAGATTTCTTCATCATCTTTGAGTGATTTTGATGCATCTCTTACCCTTTTTTCATATTTTATAATCTCATTTGTCTTTTCAATTGTTTTTTCAGCTTGTACATAGTCTTCTTTGAATAATGCCAAACATGAATCATCTAAAACAGATAACGCAAATTCATTCATTTCTTCAATTTTCTCTACTATGTCTTTCTTTACTGGTTTTTTGAATTCCAATACATCCTTTGCAATAAATGCTGCATGATCCCCCGTTCTTTCAATATTTTTTACAACTAATCTGTATCCAAGACAATCTCTAGCATTTCTAAAACCCATCTCTTTTAACATATGTTCATTTTGAATTGCAATTTTTAACTGTCGAATAATATAAAATCCGAATCTATCTACCTCATCATCGGTGTTGATTACTTCCTGTGCAAGCTCCAAATTATTTTCTCTCATTGCTAAAATTGCATCATTCGACATTGATTTAGCTAGATGAATCATTCGCTTAAATGCACCATCAACAGAGAGTTCTAGTAGATTGACAAGAACCTGAACAGTAATTCCTCCACTAGAATCTGAAATGATTTCAGATCCCATTAGCATTCTTTTTACAGCTTCTTTTACAGTATTTCTTTGGTTTGGACTCAATCTTCCAGTTTTTGGTTTGATATTGATTGTTTTATAACCTAAAAAATACAAAGAAATTAATTTTCTTACAATCGATGATGTCTCCTCATCATCTATCTCAATTGTAGCATCTTCTTTCTTTTGAGATCTTGTTTCAAATTTTGGTGGGTAAATCTCTAATGTTGACGAGCCTTTTCTTATCATTCTAATTTGGTCTCCTTGTTTTAGTCCAAGATCCATAACCCATTGTTTAGGTAGTGAAACTATGTATGAGGACTTGCCTGTAAACTGAATTTTTCTTGTTTCTTCTCTTTCTTCCATAATCTACATTAAAAAATCTAATCTATATAGTTTAGCTCTAATAGTATATACTAGCATTGAACTAATATTTAGAAAAGATTGTATTATGCCTGTGGATCAAGTTTTAAAATTAAAGTATACGCTTGATGCATTATTTGGAAATGGTGTTTCAAAGTATTTACCTAAAAATATTGAAATGACTTTCTCAAGAAAAACTGGCAGAATTAGAACTGTAACACACCAAGGAAAATTATTGTGTACCTTGAGAATTGATGGTGGTCTTGCTATTAGTCCTTATTTTGCTCAGATTTTGTTGAAAAGTAAGAAATTTAAAGAAAATTGTTTAGAAATTAATCAAGACGCAGCACCATTTGTTGAAGAAGGAAAATCTGTATTCTGTAAACATGTTGTATGGTGTGGTAAAAACATACGAATTGCGTCTGATACTCCAATATTGTATAAAGATAAAGTGATTGCAGTAGGAAAAGCAGTTTTATCCTCTGAGATGATTTCTGACTTTAATAGGGGAATGGCCATTAGAGTCAGAGATAGTTTAAAAAGTCGTAGCAGAGAATTATCATCATGATGCGTGGTGGTAATCGTGAAATGCGAAGAATGATGGATAAGATGGGACTTGATATGAAAGAGATCCCAAATGTACAAGAGGTAATTATCAAGACTGACAAAAAAGAGATCATTGTATCAAAACCATCCGTTACAGAGATGAGGGCAAAGGATAATTCCATTTTTACAGTTACTGCAGATAGCTATGAGGAACGAGAACTAGATGTTCCAATATTCTCTGATGAGGATATTCAGTTAGTTAGTCAACAAGCTGGCGTAGATGAAGAAAAAGCCAAAAATGCGCTAGAAGAAGCTAAAGGCGATCTAGCAAGAGCAATTCTACTTTTAACTTCTGGATAATTTTTTTGCCTCTATTTGTTCCTAAAAACACATCCAAATTGAATGATTTAAGTAATGGATTTGAAGAAATTGAAGTATCATGAGCAGTATGGCTGAATCAAAAGTTACTGGAATTATTCAATCGTTAAATGGATTAGAAGATGATCTGGATTCACTTACCAGTAAAGTTGCAGACATGAAAAAACAACTATCAGTAAAGGCATTAAATGAAATTGACAAACTTTTAGACAAAACACGAGAAATGGCCACGAAAGAAGCTGAAGTAACCATAAATGCCTCTAAAGCAAAAGCAACTGCAGAATCTGCAAAAATTGCCAAAGAAGGCCAATTGAAACTATCTGAAATTCAATCAAATATTGATGCACATTTTGATGAAGCAGTGAAACATGTCATGTCAACTGTTTTGAAAGCATAAACCTAAATCACATATATCACTTCTCTAAAATATCGATCCACTACTTAATGCTCGTATTGGAATTGCGACTACATATGGCAAACCATACTATAGATTTTCAACTTCACTAAAAACTCTAAAATTATCTTTTGATTCTATATTTCCTGAAGATATTCCAACTTATGATGGACATTTGGTTTTAACCACAAGAAGAGAAGCTCCTACAGAATGTGAAAAACCAATGTTACATGAGGATATTTTTGAGCACCATCCTACAGTTATCATGGGGTTGATGATTCAAAAACTATCTCTAGGCTATGAGCAGGATCTAATCATTGGAGTTGATCCTGGACAACGAATAGGTCTTTCTATATTTTATTTTGGACGAGAAATTGAAAGTTCCTTTAATTCATCTGTTGAAGAACTAGTATTACATATTATCAGAATTTTAGGTGGTTTGAGAGCCAAACGCAAGATAGTCAAAATTGGAAATGGTAACATGAATATCGCAAAAGAAATAGTAACTATGCTTAATCTGAGATTTTGTTCTTCTTTTGAGTTGGAATTTGTTGATGAACGTAAAACCAGTCTCAAAATTAAAAATTTTAATCAGAGAGGAAAACGTGATATGCTTTCAGCAAAATATATCTCACAAAGAGAAGGTTACCGACATTTTGTTTTACCACTTTCTATAACTGGATAATTTTTCCTAAATTTTATAATTAATTATAATTTGTATATATCAAATTAATTTTCCCATATATTATAATTAAATTAGTGCCATCTATTTTCTACAAATTTAATTAAACAACTATTTGATACCTAATATTTTTTTAAAAAATTCATCTCAAACTAGCTATACATATTTATTGAAGTTTTTGTGTTTTTCTTGCAAACAAATGATACTGATCGCATTATAACTTGAAATTATTTCATTATTTCTATCAATATTTTAAATATTTAATCGATCCATCCTTATATAGTTATGAATTCTATATTAATTAACTAAGATGACTTGTAAAGGAATTTGCGTTAGGTACAAGGCTCAAAAGCCTGTTGGAACTGGAAGGTATGCTTCTGGACAACGACGATGTCAAATTTGCGAAATATTCATCAAATGGGAAGGTCTTTGGTGTCCATGCTGTGGATACAGATTAAGAACAAAACCACGAAATCTAAAGTACAAAGCAAAACTTCGTGCCAGAGTAGAAGCTGATTCTATTGAAGCAAAAGCAATTGCTAAACCAGAAGTTGAAGAGGTTCTAGTTAAAGTAAAACCTAAAGCAAAAATTGCTAAAACACCAAAAATTGCTAAAACACCAAAAATTGCTAAAATAAAAGTAGAATCTATCCCAGAAACTGAATCAATAGCAATAAAAGCATAAGATTTGTTCATAGCTCATTGAGCTCTCCAAATGGGTTTTCACAGAAAACCATTAATTTGGAGAGTCGCAGTTTTTCTTTACAGATTCTTAAATTTGAGAATGGATATTTTGTTTCTGTAACCGAAGGAACTAACAAATTAGGATCAATGGTAGTTTCATTGGCTACTGGTCCAACCGCTATTACTACAACTATAATCCCATCTAGATCTGAATCTCTGTTTCTAAAATTAACTGCAGAAAGAATTAGTACGAGAATGAAAGGTATTGCAGTTGTTTCAGCATTCATTCAAAAAGAATTAGAACCAGGTACTGCAAAAACTATAATGACAGAAATCATGGAGATGGTTCAGAATTGACTGATTTACGAAATTATCTTTCACTAATAAGAAAGAGTGGCGATCTTAAAATTATTAAAACAAAGGTTTCAACAAAATATGAAATTGCAGGAATCACTGCAAAAGTTGATGGTTCTAATGCAGTTTTATTTGAGAATATTGCAGAAAGTGATTTTAATTTAGTTGCTAATCTTGTTGGTACTAGAAAAAGATTTGCTCAAGCGATTGGAAGTACAGAAGAAAAAATACATGAAAATATGATCTCTGCCATTAAAAAAGCAAAAAAACCCAAAGTTGTTTCCTCTGGGAAATTCATGGAAAATAAATCAAGAAACATATCAATCATGCCTATTGTTACCCATTTTGAAAAAGAGTCTGGACCTTTCATAACTTCTTCAATCGTATATGTCAAAAATCCTGAAACTGGAGAGCAAAACTCTTCATTTCATAGAATGATGCCAATTGATAAAATCCATTTTTCCATTAGAATGGTTGAAGGAAGGCATTTACATCGATGTTTTATTGATGCAAAAGAACACCATGAAGATCTCAAAATTGCAGTAACTATAGGTGTACATCCAGCAATATCAATCGCAGGTGCATATCAAGCTGAATGGGGTAAAGATGAAATTAATATTGCAAATTCTCTTTTAGGATGGAAACTCACTTTGGCCAAACTTCCTTACACAGGATTACATGTTCCTTCTGGAACTGAAATTGTAATGGAAGGAAAAATTCTACAAGGTAAAACTCATCCAGAATGGATGGTAGAAATGCTTCAAACTTATGATCATCATAGATCACAACCTATTTTTGAGTTAGAATCTTTGTATTATAGAAATAATCCCATTTTTCATGATGTTCTTTCTGGGTTTTCAGAACATCGGTTATTAATGGGAATGCCAATTGAATCAAAATTAAATGGAGAATTGAAAAAAGCATTTCCTCAAACTCAACAGGTATCAATGACAAATGGTGGATGTAATTGGTTACATGCAGTAGTTCAGATAAAAAAGAAAACCAACTCTGATCCAAAAAAAATAATTAAAAAAATATTTGAATTACACCGTTCATTAAAACAAGTCACTGTTGTAGATGAGGACATTGATCCTAATAATGCAGAATCTGTTGAATATGCAATGGCAACAAGATTTCAAGCTGATAAAGATTTGACAATAATAGCAAATGTACGAGGTTCTAGCCTCGATCCTTCTAGTGATCAAAAGAAATTAAAGACTGCAAAAATTGGCATAGATGCTACAAGATCTCTTTTAAAACCCTCAGAGGGATTTGAATTAGCAAAAATCCCAAAAATAAACAAAATTAAACTAGAAAACTATTTCAAATAGCAAGATTAAAGTATCGTAAAAAATCTAATATCTGATTTTTATGGAACAGTTTAAGTGTCTCAAAAATTATTGTTAATTGTGACCTCCGAAGAAAAATCAAGTGAATGGGATTCTCTTTGGCAGGAATATTCAAAATCGCTTGAAAACTGGAAAACCGTATTTGAGCAAATACAAAGTGCAACTAATGACATGCAAACCAAATTTAATGGGGTATGGGAAAAAGCCACCAAAGAATCTAGTATAGACACTATGAAACTATTTAGTGAAAATTGGCAGAAGTCTCTTAGTGATGTTGGAATGAAATCATTTAAAGAGTTTGGAGATGCTTGGCAAAAATCTCTCAATGAAGCTAATGCGTCAACTTTCAAACAATTTGTAGAAAATTGGCAAAAGACTCTAAATTCATCTGGGATGGAACACATGAAAGCCTATGGTGAAATGATGAAAAAATTTGCAGACACATGGAATAGCATGTGGCCTAAGATAATGTGATAAATTGTTAGAAAACTTTTCTTTTATTATTTGTAATAATACTGTGAATTAATAAAATCTAGAATATATATTTCCAAAGTAATACACACGTTGTTAATTCTCTGATTTTTACTCTTCATTATTCTTTGTCAGAAGTGATTGCAAATTTTGATTGCTTCTTTAAATTTTGTGCAAGCTCTTTGAAAATTTCATTTACACTTACATCCACAAGGTTTATTGTAGCATTTTCTATTACTATCTGTTTCTCAAATTTTTCTTTTATTGCAAAAGACACTGATGACCAATGAAGTATTCCTTTCAATTGTTCTTCTACTGTAACATTTGTTGTTGGAAAATTAGAAGGAGAAAAAACAACTCCATTTGTCCATTGCATAGTTGGAATTGCACCTCCAGATGATCTAGTGCTGAATGCTATTTGTTTTACCCAATCATCGAACTTGTATTCTATAACTTCGTGAATTACTAATTTTTTCCATGGCTCAATTGATATTTCCATTTGAAAATGAATTTAATAAAACCAATTATAATCCTATTTTTTGTGCCTAGATTAAGTGTAAGTAGTCTTTGATACATTCATGCACCTAAATTCATCAATGTGTGCTATGATGCATGACTAGAATGATGATTGTAGATGATTCTGAAGAATTACGTTTAGCAATGAAGGAT
Organism: Nitrosarchaeum sp.; assembly: GCA_046712755.1. Classification (GTDB taxonomy): domain Archaea; phylum Thermoproteota; class Nitrososphaeria; order Nitrososphaerales; family Nitrosopumilaceae; genus Nitrosarchaeum. The sequence continues at coordinate 62,526 of JBKKCM010000066.1, forward strand.
TTTCTTTTGATACATAATCATAATGTTGTAGCTGAGGCAAGTGATGGTATTGAAGCAATTGAGAAATATCGTTCTGAAAAACCTGAACTTATATTCTTAGATTTGACAATACCTAAACTTGATGGATTAAGTGTTTTAAAAAACATTCGATTTCAAGATCCTGTTTCTAAAATTATAGTTATAACTGGCAATGATGATATGAAAATTTTTGAAGAGTGTACACGTTTAGATGTTCTTGCATTTCTTATAAAACCATTTGATTTGAATGATGTTTTATCTACTATTTCCTTTTCAAATGAACCAATCATTATGAAATGATCTTAAAAATACAAACATTGAATTTTTATTTATAATAATTTAAAAATATTAAAGTTATCCATGATTTGTTTGCCAAGTTTGATTGAATTGTTTTATGGCTTCTTGATATGCTTTAATTGAATCATCACCGGAAGTTTTTAGAAATTTTTCCCACTGTTCATTGAATTTTTTGATTGAATCTATGTTAGTTTCTTTAAAGATATTTTCAATCATTTTTGTTTGTTGTTTTATGTATTCTGGACCTATTTCTTGCCAGGTATTTTCCCAACTTGAACTAACTTTTTTCAAGAGTTCAGTATCTGATTCTAAAGCTCTTTGACATGCATCATGATACGTCATCAATGTATCGTTTGTCGCTTTTTGCCACTGTGCAAGTGATTCTTTCCATACACTTAGAGCAGAATTGTATTCTTTCCATGCCTTTTCAAATTCTGGCTTATTTGATGAAGATTTTGTTTGTTTTATTGGTTTAGAAACTAATTCCTTTACATGCTTCTTTTTTGGACTAGTTTTTTTCTTTATAGCCATAAAGTAGATTAAAAATAGTAGATGTTAAAGTTTTCAATTATTCCAGAATGCGCAAATTCATAATTATCTATTTTTCTTTAAATTTTGATGCCTTGCTAAAATTCGGTGCGTATTTTTCCTCCTTATTCTTAAATAAATTATAATGATATTCACATAGATTTCTCGTTTCTTTAAATCCTATTTTCACTGATTGATTAGCTCTAATCTTACACTCTGATATACTACACTTCAATACTCTCTATGAATTTTATCTACTAATAAAATTATATAATTATCAACACTAAAAAATAATTTTGATTTACTATTAAATGATAAACTAATTTCATTTGAATTAAACTGAATATCTACTTCATGTTATCTTTTTATGATTGTAAAATATTAAAAAATTATGTCAGAAGATGAAAAAGGAAAACGATTCCTTGAATTAATTGATCAACAAAATAATATTCAATGGAGTATTATTACAAAATTGACTTTGCTAGTTAACTCTAAATGGAATTCTTACCAATTACAAAATGAGATAGAATTACTTATCGAAACACATTCTAAAATTACAAAAGAGCTAAACAGCCTAGATAAAAATAACAGTATCTTATAATGCTGAATCTACCATTAACGCTATGAACAAAACTGCCAAATAAGGACTGGAAAACTTAAACAATGTCCACGATGCTTTTTCCATAGGTTTTGCAATTACCCAAGCTGATAATATGATCATTAAAGCACCCGATGCTATTGCAGTCCATAAGTAAACTGAACCAACCATTGATTCTCCACTTTCAGTTGTTAAAAAGAATGGCACAATTGAAAATAATACCATTACAAAAGTTGAACCAGCAATTGCTCTTGCTGATGTTTTCTCAGATTGTACAGCTGTTAACATTGGAACATTAACTTTATTGTAATCTTCTTTGAAATGTAAAGTTAAAGCCCAAATATGCATTGGAATCCAAATAAACACAAGTCCTGCCATTGCCAAACCCATTGTCCACAAATCTGTTGTAGTAACAGCTACCCATCCTATCATTGGGGGAGACCCTCCACATAAACCACCTAAAATTATGTTAGTTCTGGAATTTCGTTTTAATATGTATGAATAAACAAGAATGTTGTTTAGTAAACCAAATGCAATAAAGGCTGTTGCCCAAATACCTTGTTCTAAAGTAGTTGTAAATGAGATTCCAAATGCTAACACTAGAGAAATTCCAGCTAATGCAAGACCAAAGTTTCTAGCTTTTTCAGCAGGATAGATTCTTTTTGATGGAAGTGGTCTGTTTTTTGTTCTCTCCATTATTGCATCTATATCCCTATCATGATAATTGGTTATAGTATTAGCTGCAGCAGATCCTGCAGCAACAGAGAATAGCATCAATATCCATGTTGCAGGAGAAATTTCAATATTGTAAATATTTGATGCAGTTAAAGTTGCTCCAAATGCAGTAAAAACTAGTAAATACCAAATTTTTGGTTTTGTTAACTCATAATATACTGCAACACGAGATTCTGATTTCTGTTTTTGCAATGCTAGTCACTATCCTTTAATGACTTATATGGCATTGCTTTTGCGCGCGACTTCATTTCAATAAATGATTCTGATGACTGTATTCCTTCAATCCGTCCAATTTTTTCAGATACCATTCTATGCATCTGATCCAACGATTTTGCATACATAGTTACTAAGATATCAAATCTTCCTGTAACTTCTGCAATTTCTCTTACTCCATCTATTTTGAATAGTTCTTCAATTACATGATCTCGTTGTTTTGTATCCATGTTTATTCCTGTTAATGCCTTTACATTGTACCCAAGCTCTGCATCATTTACAACAATTGTAAAACGTTCAATTAATTTTCGTTTTACTAGACGTTTAATTCTTGAGTATACCACTGATGAATTAACATTAATTTTTTTTGATAATCTTGGAACCGAAATCGATGCATCATTAGATAATTCTGATAAAATTTGTAAATCTAGTTCATCAACTTTTACCATTTAAAACATCCAAAACGATCTAGATTTCTGGATCTTATAAAGTTATTATTGTAAAAATTACAAAAAACAGTCTAAATTTTACCTTTTTTGTAAAGCATCTCTGCTAACAAAACAGCACCTTTTGCTGATCCCATTTTTTTATTATGTGAAAATAACACATACTTTAAACCATGATCAAACAATTCTTCTTTCTCCACTCTTCCAATTGTTGTCGTCATGCCATCACCCACACTACGTTCCATTCTTGGTTGAGGTCGTGTTGGATCTTCATGGAATGCATAATATTTCTCAGGAGATGATGGAAGACCCAATATGGTACTCTCTTTATTGGCATCATCATAGACTTGTTTTGCAATTTGTGAGTCTATTTCTTTTTCAGTTTCTACAAAAACTGATTCTGTATGACCATCAATTACTGGAACTCTGGTACATGTACAACTCACTCTTATATTGGCATCTTCAATTTTTCCATTCTTCAATTTACCAAGAATCTTTCTAGTTTCAATTCTTACTTTTTCTTCCTCTTTTGCAATATATGGTATTATATTGTCAGTAATGTTCATTGCAGAAACACCAGGAGCACGACCCGCACCAGATATTGCTTGCATTGAAGTCATCATCACCCTTTTTGCACCATATTTTTCATAAAGTGGTTTTAAAGTAATTACCAAACCTGTAGTAGTACAATTTGGGAGTGGTGCAATCCAACCCTTCCAGTTTCTATTTTTCTTTTGTATCTCTAATAATTCTGATTGTTCATCATTGATTCCAGGAATTAGAATAGGTACGTCTTCTTCATAACGATAAGCAGAACTAGTTGAAATTACTGGTAGTTCTGCTGCAATCTTGGTCTCAATGTCTCTGGCTGCATTTGATTCAACTGCAGAGAATACTAAATCTAATTGTGATAAATCTAATTCATCAGTATTTTTTACAGTCATCTCTTTAATGTACTCTGGAATTTGACCATCGACTTCCCAAGATATTATTCCACTATTGGGATCTTTAATGGCATCAAGATATTTTTTCCCGGCAGAGCGCTCAGATGCTGCAATCTGTGTAACTTCAAACCAAGGATGATTATTTAGCGATTGTACAAATTCTTGTCCTACAGAACCTGTAACCCCTACAATCGCTACTCGCTTCTTGTCCACAATCTAAAAAATCTTTTATTCAATTAATATTCGTTTTCTGAATTTGACCAAAACATACTATATTAGCACAGGTTATTTCAAATTATGAGGATAAATCCAAACATATCTGCACATAAGCGAATTTCTCATGGAGGGCCTTTCTCAATAATACATCCAAGTCCTGATATTTTGGATTTTAGTTCAAACATCAATCCTATGGGCACTTCCATATTAGTGCGTAAAACCATAAAAAATCAGTTAGATACAATCCAATTCTATCCTGATTCAGAATCTACTCAACTTAGAAAAAATCTTCAACACTATACCAAAATACCATATTCTCAAATTGTGGTAGGAAATGGCGCCACAGAAATCATCTATAATTTCTGTCAAGCCTTTTTATCAAATAAAACACCAGTTTTGATTCCAATTCCAACTTTTGGTGAATATGAGTCTGCAGCAAAACTCAGCGGTACCAAAGTTTCATTTTTTAAAACAATGAATTTAGAAAAAGACGTTGATGACTTTATTTCCAAGCTTCCAAATAACGGTTGTATCTTTATTTGTAATCCAAATAATCCAACAGGTAATCTAATTTCCAAAAAAACTTTACAAAAGATAATTATATTAGCAAATAAAAAGAAAACTTTGGTGTTCATTGATGAATGCTTTATTGAGCTAGTACCAAATCATGACGAATCAATCATCAAATTCATAAAAATATATAACAATTTATTCATTTTACGCTCTTTAACAAAATCATTTGCTCTAGCTGGTTTACGAATTGGTTATGGTATAGGTTCAAAACAAATGATTTCTGTTCTAAACAAAATCAAAATTCCTTGGAATGTTTCAGGATTAGCACAACAAGCAGCATCTGCTGCTCTTTTGCATTCATTTCATTTAACCAAAGTAAAAAAAATGATTAAAAAAGAATCATTGTATCTAATTAATTATATTTCTAAACTAAAAAATTTTCAATGTAATGCCACTTCGACAAATTTTATTTTAATAAAAACAAAAATGAAATCAAAAACATTACAAAAAAAATTACTTGAAAAGAAAATTCTAATTCGTGATTGTAGTACAATTCGTGGCTTAAATAATAATTACATTCGGATTGCTGTAAAGACAAGAAAAGAAAATGAAAAATTAATCAAAGCTTTGGAGAGATTATGAAATCATTAATGATTCAAGGTACATCATCAGGTTCTGGTAAAACAACACTAGTTGTAGCACTATGTAGAATTTTTTCAGATAAGGGGTTTTCAGTAGCACCGTTTAAATCTCAAAATATGTCAAATTACGCCTACAAAACAAAAGATTTTGAAATATCCAGAGCACAGGCCATACAGGCAATAGCTGCTCGATGTGAAATCACTCCTGATCTGAATCCAATTCTTCTAAAACCACTTGGTAATTACTATAGTAATGTATACCTTAATGGAAAAATGTTCAAGAAAATGCATGCCACTGAATATTACCAAAAATTTGTACAAACTCAAGGACTGAATATTGCTACAAAATCACTCAAATCTCTTCAAAAAAATTATGATCTTATTATTTTAGAAGGGGCTGGTTCACCAACTGAAATTAATCTAAAAAAATCTGACATAGCAAATATGAAAATGGCAGAAATAGCTGATTCCTCAGTATTACTAATTACTGATATCGATAGAGGAGGTTCATTTGCCAGTATTGTTGGTACTATGTCACTTTTAGATAAAAGACATCAAAAATTAGTCAAAGGTTTTGTTATCAATAAATTTCGAGGCGATATCAATATTCTTAAACCAGGTTTTAAAAAAATTAAAGAGATAACAAAACGTCCAGTATTAGGTACAATACCTATGATTGACTTTGATCTACCCGAAGAAGATTCACTGAGTGGTAAAGCAAAGAATATCACTTGGAATAAGAAAAATCTAGATAAAATAGAAAGTGAGATTTACAAGCTTAGTAAATTAGTAAATTCAAATTTGAATATTACAGAAATAGAGAGGATGATAAGTTGATCGCTGAATCAATATTGGTAGTATTTTTTGCACTCGTATTAGATTTTGCAGTGGGAGATCCTAGAAACAAGTTTCATCCAACCGCTTGGATAGGTTCTCTGATTGCAAAATTAACTCCATACACAAAACATTCATCAGAAAATTTAGAAAAGCTTGGGGGCATTTTCATTATCTTGATTTCTAGTGGAATTGTTGTGTCTTTGATGATCTTTCTAAATATTGGAATTAAATTAATTACTGTGGACTACATATACATTATAATTTCAATAATTGTAGGTGGTATATTACTAAAGACAACTATAGCAATAAAAGGAATGGAAAGACACGCCCTTGCTGTAGTAACTGCTCTAGAACAAAACAATATCTCATCTGCCAGAGACAATTTATCCATGATTGTAAAGCGAAATACCAAGAATCTTGACAAAAACCATGTATTTTCAGGCGTGTTGGAGAGTATTAGTGAAAATACTGTAGATGGTATAACCGGACCTCTTTTCTACTTTGCAATTTTTGGTTTACCAGGAGCGTTTGTTTACCGAGTAATCAATACCGCAGATTCTATGATTGGATACAAGACAGATATTTTCAAAAATGTTGGGTGGTTTGGAGCAAACTGTGACAAAATTTTGAATTACATTCCATCCAGATTAACAGGATTTATCATGATACTTAGTGCTATGATTCTTGGAAATAATTGGAGAAAATCGTATGAAATAATGATTCGTGATGGAAGAAAAACTAAAAGCCCTAACGCTGGATATCCTATGGCAGCTATTGCAGGTGCATTGGGAGCAAAATTTGATAAGATTGATCACTATTCACTTGGTGATGGAAACATTTCATTTACCAAAGATCATGTGAAATCAGCTATTTCAATAATGAAAGTTACATCAATATTGTTTTGTGGAATTGTAGTTATTCCAATTCTTTTACTTTTATCTTCTTTAGGATGGTGGATTCATGCTTAAAGAAATTGGTTCTGTCTTTTCATTTCTGACTATTATTCCAACTAGTAATTCAAATCTTGAAACAATTGCAAAGTACATGTATATTTTTCCAATTGTAGGAATTACAATTGGTTTGATTGTTGGTTCAATAGGCTTTGGACTCTCATTGTTTTTAGATCCATTGATAGTAAGTTTGTTAGTTGTTGCTTCATTTGCAATACTTACTGGCATACATCACACTGATGGTCTAGCAGATTTTGCTGATGGCTTGATGGTCAAGGGAACAAAAGAAAAAAAACTTGCAGCAATGAAAGATCTTTCTATTGGCTCTGCAGGAATAGTTGCAATAGTATTGTATATTGTCGGATTGATAATAGCAATCTCATTATCTACAGGATATCAGTTATTCTTGGCAATTTTACTTAGTGAGATATTTGCAAAATTTTCAATGGTTTTGATGGCAAGTATTGGAAAATCTGCATCTTTAGGCTCGAATTCACCATTTGTTGAGCTGATGAAAAACAAAAAGAAATTGATGTTAGCAGCTGTAATTACTCTAATCCCAGTGATTATTCTTGGTGGCACCACAGGACTACTCTTATTTGGAGTCGGTGTGCCATTGACCATATTCCTAGTTGTCTTGACTGCTCGTAGCTTTGGAGGAATTACAGGAGATGTATTGGGTGCTACAAACGAATTGACTCGATTAGCATCTCTTCTAATCTTTGTTTCAGTATGATTGGTATTGTTATGGCAGGTGGCAAAGGAAGCCGAATGAGCTTAGCTGGAGAAAAACTACTTTTAAAATACAAAAAACCTGTAGTTCTTCATGTAATTGATGCACTAGTAAATTCTAAATGCTTTTCAAAAATATTAGCAATTACAAGTTCTAATTCACCAAAAACCAAGAAATTGTTAGAAGAAAATAATGTTGATCTCTTTAATACTCCAGGTGATGGTTATGTTGAAGATCTTAATTTAGTTCTTAAACCGTTAAATGATTTTGTTTTGATTACCTCTGCTGATTTGCCATTTTTAGATGGAGATATTATCAAAAACATTGTAAATCAATGCAATTCAGAAAATATTTGGACTACAATCCTTGTTACAAAAAAATTCTTGGAATCATTGCATCTTTCTTCTAACTATTGGATTAATTTTGAGAATCAACAATGTTGCTATACGGGAATTTCATTAGTAAACGCAAAAAATATTTCAACACTAGAAAACATATCTGAGAAATTTATAATAATTGATGATAAACGAATCGCTTTTAATCTAAACACAAAACAAGACTATGATTTACTCGGCACTGCCTGAGATTTTTCCATTAATCTTTGCTTTAGAACCAGTTGGTTCAGCAATATTGTTACCACAAGAATTGCATACAACTGCCTGTGATGCATGAGAATATACTACTTGTAACTCACCGCATTCATTACAATTAACTTTCTGAAACTTACTTGATGGCTTTGGAATTTCAATATGATCTTTTTTCATGCTGCCACCAACTCAAATTTCTTAATTCTAATGCCTGGTTTATTGTATTTCTTTTTGCATACTGTACATGTCATAATTGGAGTAACTTTCTTTGTAGTTTTTGCAGGCTTTGCAAGTTTGGGGAATTTTTGTCCACCATACCCTCGTTTACGTTCAGCATGTCTGCGTTCTCCTCTTGCAGAACCTCTTCTTTTCCCAGCCTTGTATATGGAGACCTTCTGTTCAGTATGTGTTTTACATTTGGCACAATACTTACGGATGACCTTGGGTATGTTCATATGAAAAAAACCGCTTCAACGGTAATTTAAGCATTGAATCTATAATAGGTGCAAAATACAAGAAAATTTGTGACTTCGAGCCTAGCGAATTCGATTTCTTCATTAAATTCAGTGGCAATGGGTGACAAAAAAGCAGATCTTGTTCTAAAAAATTGTTCCTTGCTATCTGTTTACACTAGAGAGATCATTCCAAAAATTCAGATTGCAATAGTTAATGATAGAATTGCATATGTTGGTCCAGATGCAGGACATACAATTGGAACAAAAACAACTATCATTGATGTCAAGGAAAAATATATAGGCCCAGGTTTTGCTGATCCACATTTACACATTGATCAATTTGTCTTACCTTCCGAATTTGCAAAAAAATCTCTTCTATGTGGGGTAACATCACTTTTCTCAGATCCAATAGACATTGTCAGTGTATCTGGTTACAAAGGATTTCAAGAATTTCTAAAACTTGGTGAAGATTTACCAATTCGAATATTTCAAGTTGTTCCAGGTGGTCTTCCTGTTGATAAAAAATTCAGTAATAGCAACACTTTATCATTATCACAAGAAAAATTAGCAATCAAACACCCTCATGTTCTAGGACTGGGCGAAGTTTTTTCATGGACCAAAGTTACACTTCGAGATCCTAAAACAATGAAATCTCTGTCTGCTATGTTGGAAAGGGACTGTATAATTAATGGACATACTGCTGGAGCCAGTGAAAAAAAACTCAACGCGTATGTAGCATCTGGGATCTTGTCATGTCATGAACCTCTCAATTTTGATCAAGTCTTAGAAAGATTACGCCTAGGAATGTGGATTATGATAAGAGAAGGATCAATTAGGCGTGACTTGAAAGAAATCATTCCATGTGTATTGTCTCATGGGACAAGTCTTGACAGATTGATGTTTTGTTCTGATGGACTTGATCCTATAGATATTACAAAGTATGGTCATATTGATCACTGTGTTAGAGAATCCATCAAACTTGGTTTAAAACCAATAGATGCTATTTCAATGGCTTCAAAAAACTGCTTTGATTATTACAGCATGAGTAAAGATTTGGGTGGTATTGCACCAGGAAAACTTGCAGATATTTTAATTTTTGATGACTTGAAATCCATCAAACCCAACAAAGTCTTTGTAGGTGGAAAACTAGTTGTTTCAAATGGAAGTATTGTTACCTCAATAAAGAAAAAAACAATTTCTCCATGGATTAAAAAAACAGTCAAACTAAACAAACTCTCTCCAAAAGATTTTGGTATTAAATCAAAAAAGAAAAGTATTCTTGCAAATACTATTTTTATGCAAACTGAAATTATAACGAAACTTGGCTCAGCAGAGCTATTTACTAAAGAAGGAAATGTTTTGACTTCTTTGGATAAGGATGTATGGAAAGTAGCAGCTTTTGATAGAATTCATGGAACTAACAAATATGCTATAGGATTTCTTGAAAATTTTGGAGCAGACATTGGTGCATTTGCATCAACTTGGAGTTTTCATGAAAATGACATGATTGTAATTGGCTCCAATGATTCTGATATGTCAATTGCTGCAAATACTCTTATAAAAAATCAGGGAGGTCTAGTTGTAGTAAAATCTGGTAAAATTATTGCATCACTGCCATTACAACTAGCGGGAATTGTTTCTACTGATTCATTTGAAAAAGTTTTATCTAATTTTGAACAAGTCAATAACTCTATTGTAGATTCTGGTTGTAAGTTTTCAAGACCACATCTGATCCCACTTTTCTTACCCTTTCTTGCTCTTCCATCAATTCGTATTCTATCAGGAGGAATTGTAGATGTTAAGAGACGATCTTACATTAATCCAATCAACTAAGTAATGTTAAAAAGGGGGATACAAAGGATTGTAGCTTATCTTAATGGCATCAATTCAACAAACACCAAATGGACCTATTTTAGTTCTAAAAGAGAGCGCATTACAACAAAAAGGTAAAGATGCTCAACACAACAACATAGCTGCTGCCAAACTAGTCGCTGAATTAGTTAGAAGCAGTCTAGGTCCAAGAGGTTTAGATAAAATGTTAGTTGATTCCTTAGGCGATGTTACTATTACAAATGATGGTGCAACCATTCTCAAAGAAATTGATGTTCAACATCCAGCTGCCAAAATGATGGTAGAAATTGCAAAAACAGTTGATAATGAAGTAGGCGATGGTACTACCTCATCAGTAGTTTTTGGAGGCGCTCTTTTAGCTAGAGCAGAAGATCTTCTCAAAAAAGATGTTCATCCAGCAGTAATTATTGAAGGTTATCAAGCAGCAGCTGAAAAGACACTAGAAATTTACGCTGAAATGGCAAAAAAGATCAAGCCTGATGATAGAGAAACACTTCTCAAGATTGCCACAACCAGTATGCAATCAAAACTAATCTCTGAAGATAGTGATGTACTTTCCAAAGTTGTAGTTGATGCAATATTACGAGTCGCAACAAAGAAAGCGGAGACATATTCTGTAGATCTTGAAAATATCAAAGTTGAAAAGAAAGCAGGTGGTTCTATCACAGATACTCAAATTATCAAGGGCATTGTTTTAGATAAAGAAGTTGTTCATAGCGGTATGCCAACTAAAATTGAGAAAGCAAAGATTGCACTTTTGAATTCTGCACTAGAAATTGAAAAGACTGAGATGAGTTCAGAAATAAGAATTACTGATCCTACACAAATGCAAATGTTTTTGGAAGAGGAAAATAGAATGCTCAAAACAATGGTTGACAAACTTCACAATGCTGGCGTTAATGTATTAATTTGTCAAAAAGGAATTGATGATATTGCACAACACTATTTAGCAAAATATGGTATTATGGCAGTTAGACGTGTTAAAGAAAGTGACATGATAAAACTTGGCAAAGCTACTGGAGGACGTGTTATCTCTAATCTTGATGATCTTACAGAAAAAGATCTTGGTACTGCAGATTTAGCTCATCAAAAGAAAGTTGAATCAGACAAATGGGTGTTTATTGAAGGATGTAAAAATCCACAATCTGTAACTTTGCTTATTCGAGGTGGTTCACAAAGAGTTATTGATGAAGTTGACCGTTCAATTCATGATGCTCTAATGGTAGTAAAAGATGTAATTGAAAAACCAGAAATTGTTGCAGGAGGCGGGGCACCAGAATCATATGCCGCATCTAAACTAAAAGACTGGGCAGATAGCTTTGATGGTAGAGAACAACTTGCAATCAAAAAATATGCCGAGGCATTGGAGATTATTCCTCTCACAATAGCTGAAAATGCAGGAATGGATCCTATTGATACAATGGCTACACTTAGAGCAAAACAAAATCAAGGTCGTAAATGGACAGGAATTGATGCAAGAAATACAAGGATTGCAGATATGTTAGCTATTGATGTTGTAGAGCCTCTTGTAGTAAAAGAACAGATAATCAAATCTGCAACCGAGGCTGCCTGTATGATTCTTAGAATTGATGATGTAATTTCTGTATCCGGTGCACGATAAATATATTCAATATAATTAGCTAAAACTTAAGCAATCCCATTTTCATTAAATTATTGTTGTACAAACTAGGAATAGATCTTGGCGGAACTAAAACAGAAGCAATTCTGCTAGATGAAAATCTTGACACAATTCAAAGAAAAAGAGTTCCAACCCCACAAAATGATTATCATAAAATACTAAACGCAATTAGTTTACTGGCTACAGATCTTTTAGAAAACATCAACGATTACTCCATAGGAATCTGTACTCCTGGTGCAATTTCAAAAAAGACTGGCTTGATAAAAAACAGCAATACTCAATGTCTTATAGGAAAATCACTCAAAGAGGATTTAGAAAACAAACTAGATAAAAAAATCACAATGGAAAATGATGCAAATTGTTTTGCAATTGCTGAATCTACAATGGGTGTTGCAAAAGAATTTGATGTTGTTTTTGGAGTTATCATGGGCACTGGTATAGGCGGTGGTATAGTCATTGATGGAAAAATTCATCAAGGTAGAACCAATATAGCTGGAGAATGGGGACATCACACATTACATCAAAATGGAAATAATTGTTATTGTGGAAAACAAGGTTGTGTTGAGACATACATTAGTGGTCCCGCATTAGAAAAGCGATGGAAAGAACTGACTGGAAAATCACAAAGCATGCCTGAAATTATACAAAATCTTGAGAATTCTAAGGCAAAACAATGGAAGGACGAATTTTTGGAAAACTTTGGATTTGGATTGGCAAATGTAATTGATATTTTAGATCCAGATGTAATAGTTTTAGGAGGTGGTTTATCTAATATTGATTTTTTATACACTGAAGGAAAAGATTCAGTATATCGCAAGGTCTTTTCAGATTTAGTTGATACTCCAATTCTAAAAAACAAATTAGGTGATTCTGCTGGGGTTTTTGGTGCAGCATTACTGTAAAATCTATCTACTCCAAATTCAGAATTTTGTAATTATGTAGGATAGTTTAGTGTATAATTCATTTTTCAAATTAAATTGTATTCTTTTACAATCTTCCATTTTTCTATCTCTGGAAAAAATTTTTGTACAACAAGCCTGTTTACCATAAATTCATTTTTAATATCTAATTCATTTATTATTTTGATTCTTTCTTCTATTGGCAATATTTTATAAATTAGACTTATGTGTGGATTAAATTTATATTTTACAATTTTTTCAAAATGTTTTTTAAGATTTTTATAAAACAATTCTAGCTGGTTATTCATTTTTAATTCCACATACACAGTCTTCCATAATTTCTCAGATTGTAAAATTTCTGATTTTTCTACCAAAAATGAATTATGATTTAGAGTTGCTTCTTTAGCAATACTTTCAATTAAGCTCATTTCCGAGTCTACCAATCCATAAACTGTAATATGTGGTTCAAATTTCGGAGCATGATATTTTTCTGAAAGTTCATTAATGATCTTATTTAGATATTCTCTATCATTTTTAGAAAAGGTAAGCCAAATTGCATGCATGATTATTCAAATTTTATTCAGGACAGCCTTCCATTTTTGCAATAAAATAACCATTTGTCATTATCTCAATTTCCACTTCTTCTGATACAGATTGTGTATGACAAAACCTACATTCTTCTGTAGTAACTTTGGTATCTATCTCTCCAATACTTTTTAGCCATTCTCTTGCAAATGTAATTGCCTTTTCTGTATCATTTTTATCAGTTATTTTTTTGATTTTATTGTTCATTTAATTTTAAATTTTCTTAGTTATTTTTTTCATAATTGGTTTTTGTATATTCTGTTGTTTTTTTGATTTAAGCAAAGATGTAAATTTAGATAGTTTTTGAGTTATTTCATATAATTCGGCTAGTTTTGATTTGCATGATTGAGAGCAAAATTCTATTGGGTCTTCAATTTCTTGTAAACAATAGATACAATGATAAACTTTGTTTGTGTTTTTACCTAATTGCCATTTTATAAAATCAGTCTTCCAATACCCACGTTCTCCAGTTTTTATGTTAATGCCTCCTTTTGGATCATGCATCCACGTCTTTGTTGTTTTTGGATAGAATTGCTTACTCCATTTTCCTGAATTTTTATCCCATGTAATATTATATTCACGTAGAAATTCAGATAAAGATTCTGAAGAGTTCAATGAATTATTTAGAATATGCTCATATACAAATTTTCCAACAAAACAACTTTTCAAAACTTTCTAAATAGCGTCATATTTTTGCGAGTAAGTGGGGGGATTTCCCTTTTTATTGTGGTTCAATTGTTGCAGGAGGTTTACTTGAAATTGCATATGTTACCCATGTTACGTCTTCTACTTCATTTGTAATTCGGTTGCTGATTTTTTCTAGTAATGCATGTGGTAATCTAGTCCAGTCTGCTGTCATTGCATCAATAGAATCTACTACTCTAATTATTACAATATTTCCATATTTTCTTTCATCTCCTACCACTCCGACTGCTTTATCATCACCTACTGATGCATATGCCTGCCACACTTTACCATAAAGATCAGCTGCAATCAATTCATCTTCTACAATCTTACTTGCTACTTTTGCTATCTGAAGTTTTGCTGTAGTGACTTCGCCAATAATCCTTACAGCTAATCCAGGTCCTGGAAATGGATGTCGCATGAAAAGTTTCTCTGGAACTCCTAAAATCTTAGCAATTTTTCTTACTTCATCTTTGTATAGATCACGCAATGGCTCCAATATTTTCAAATCAAGCCAGTCTGGTAGTCAACATACATTATGATGTGATTTTATTACTTCAGCTGGACCTTTTGAAAATCCACTCTCTATTACATCTGGATACAATGTACCCTGTGCAAGCCATTTGAAAGGCCC
>JBKKCM010000067.1:0-2788 GCA_046712755.1 Nitrosarchaeum sp.
CTTATCAATTTAGGTAGTTCATTAATAGAATTAACTTTGTAGACTGATGGTAATATGGAAAAAGGCACATCACCAAAAACTATGGATGGTTTATTTCCATATGTAGCATCAAAAGATGCGGTTCCTCTTACTGTTATGACCAATTTGCTGTGTTTTACAAGTTCCTCAGAAGAATAGGAAGGATGAATTAAGATTACGTTCGGAATATCCATGATCTCTTGATATTCGTGTATATCGTGCCATCCTCTAAATTCTGCCATAATGTGTTCTTTTACGTATAACTTATGGTCAATAGGTATTGATTTGGCAACGTGTCTTATTACTTCAATTTGATTTGTATAAAATGGTGAATAATGAAGCACACTTAACTCCTCTTCAATATTCATTGGAAAATAAACAAACGGTACGTTCAAATCAATTATTTTCTCTAGATTGTTTTGCATAAAACGAGCTCTGTATTTTCGTTTAATTATTAGTGATATGTTATCGAGTATGACTTTTTGTTTATTTCTACCATAATAAGTAAAGTTTGTTTGTGTATTCTTGGAGTCTGACAATAAAATATAATCTATCAGCGCTCTCAGTTTATCTGATGTTGAAGCGCTTCGTTCATTTTTATAATTTTTTGTTAGATTAGAGTAATCAGAATTATTATCTGCTTGTCTGAGATTGTCTTTTTTTATCTCATATTTCTCTATTTCATCTAATTCTACCAGATCTAAATTTTGTGGTAGATCCAAAGTGATACCGTCTTCAGCAATGATGCTTTTCCCCCCAATTCTCGCAAAGTATATGCCCAATACTTTGATTTTTTTCGCTTTGCAGATATCTAGTAATAACTTCTGGTGATGAAATGGTGGATCATAAGTGAGAAAATAATCTGGCTTGCTCTCATCTAAAATCTGTTCAAATAATCTGCATTCTTGTTCCAAAAATCGTAGTATTTCATCAGTACTGAATTTATAAAATCTATTAAATCTATAGAAATGCCTTTCGTTAATCGCTAATTTCCATAAATCTATTTGATATTTTTTTTCAAAATTAGCCAAGTATTCAAGATCAGGCTTTGATGTTGATTTTTTGATATGATCATGAAAATACCATGTTTTTTGGAAATCAACTATTTTCTGATTTAAAAACATTTTTTTTGGATTGTTTGGAATATCTATTACTGCGTAAAAATCATCATCTAATTTTTGCTGTAAATAATACGCCAATCCAAAATGAAGCATAAACCCATTTATCCAAAATAATAATCTCTTTTTCATACTTGATGGCAAATACTGAGCATTAAATAATTAACTTTTAAACAATAGAATTGTGGGTCATCCCTTAAATAATCCTGTACAAGCATTTATGATAAATTGGAAATAATGATTGGAATTCCAGCATTTAATGAAGAAAAAAATATTGGATCTATTGTAGCAAAATTAAAGAAAAAATATGATCACGTAATTGTTTGTGATGATGGTTCTTCCGATATGACTGGAATAATTGCATCATCACTAGGCGCCCATGTTGTAAAACATGAAAAAAATCTTGGATATGGATCTGCTATAAAGACAATTTTTAATGAGGCCAGAAAAATTAGTGGTGATGTCTTAGTAACTTTTGATGCAGATGGACAACATCAAATTTCCGAAATTGATCTCATGTTGCAACCTATTTTAGAAAATAAAGCAGATATTGTCATTGGTTCACGATTCTTAGGTAAAACAAAAAATTTACCCAAATATCGAAAAATTGGAATTAAAACTATTACAGGATTAACTAATGTGATGACAGGATCTAAAATTACAGATTCACAAAGCGGTTTCAGAGCATATACTAAAAAAGTGTTAGAAGAAATATCGCCGACAGAATCAGGAATGGGCATATCCACAGAAATTCTAATAAAAGCTTCTAAAAAAGAAATACGAATCACAGAGATTCCAATAACTATTAGCTATGAAAATAACAAACATTCCCAAGAACCAATATCACATGGTACATCAGTATTTATGAGTACAATAAAACACGTGGCCATAGAGCGGCCTCTTCTATATTATGGGGTGAGTGGATTGTCTTTTCTTATATTTGGATTAATTTTTGGAGCTTGGACATTACAGATATACTCTGAAGAGAGAGTAGTAATGACAAATATAGCTCTTATTGGAATTGGTGGAGTAATTTTGGGAACAATATTATTAATTTCAGGCACCATTCTTTATTCTATTGTTAGTGTTGTTAGAGAAAGACGATAACTATTCTTTATGAATCAGTTTAGCCGTAATTTTGTTCAATTTTACTAATTTTTTTACAATATCATTCAAAACTATTGTTACGAGAATCATTATGTGCTTCTAATTTGATTAATTAAAAGTTCTAAACTATGTTCAATTTTTTGCGGTTTGTTATCTAAAATCGTAATAGCCTTTGTTACATCCAGTGATGAATCTTGTGGTCTTTGTGCGTCCCACTTCATTTCTGCCATTTTTGTTGGTTTAAGCAAAGTTTTATCAAGGTTAAGTTTCTCTGCAATATTTTCAGCAAAATCGTATCGCGATATTCTCGTAGATCCTGCCAAATGAATTATTCCAGTAATTTGTTTTGTGGCAACTTCTATTAGCATTTTTGAGAGATTTGGAACAAAAGTTGGTGATGTATACTGATCAATAAGAACAGGTGTTTCTTTCTTTGACTCTAGATTTTCTTTAATCCATAACGGAAAACTTTTCTTTTTTGGATGTAGACCAAAAGGTGTACTTGTTCTAACAATTGTATATGGTGATGTCAAATTATTTAATGT